>CAZFQG010000025.1:0-44530 GCA_964520785.1 uncultured Planctomycetaceae bacterium
CCGCTTACCACCAATGAACATAAATAAGAGACAAATATAAAACAGTCGAACTAGGAAGAGGACCTCGTTCTCCATGCCGTCGTCACTCAACAGGGCGACGTATCCGGCCGTGGCCCCGGTCGCCTCGCGGCAGGCGTCAAAAATCCGCCTGGCCGATTCCGCGAAAGTGTGGCACTCCAAAACGGCGCCGGAGGCATCCAGCAGCCCTCGAAGTTCGATCTCTTTCTGCCCGGTCCTCTCCAATGCCCTCCAGAGGGCCTCCTCGGCCCGTTTGCGCTCGGAGACCTGCCACCAGCCATCCATGAGGATGTGGAGTTGGCGGACGTCGTGTTCGTTGTAATCGGTCTCTTTGTTTCCCACCCCAGCTATGGCGACGATCCGGTCCTTTTCGAAAATCGGCAGGTTCATGTGTCGTGAGATCGGAACATGCCCTTCCGGAAGCCCCTTCTTCCAAGGGTTCTCGGCGGCATAGTCGTTCGTGATGATCGGCGGGCGCTGGCGGACCGCTTCCCCCCAGAGTCCGGTCTGGTCAAGAGCATACACGATCGGCTTTTCGTCAATCCCGCAGGCATGGTACGCCGACCGCGACCAGTAGAGCATCGTCAGGACGGTTTCATCCTCGTTGAGGGCCGCTAGGTAGCCGATCCGGCTCATCGTCAGCCCGATCGCCTCCTCCACCGCGAACGCGGCTAACTCCCGAACCGGTTTGTCCCGCATCTGTCCCAACGCCAGGAGCGACTCTATTCGCCGGACTTCGGCTTCGCGTCGCTCCTCGTCCATCTTCCGCTGCGTGATGTCATCGATAACCCAGACCGCTCCCTTCGAAAGATCCGGCGGAGCGACGGCCCGGCCGTTGAAAAGGCACCAACAGACATGACCGTCCTTATGGCGCAACGGATACTCGACGTTGACGATCTCCCGTTCCGCCAGCCGCCAGTAATACCGCTCTCCGAATTCGTGGTAGTTCTCCATCGACAGATGAACCTGTTGAGGTCCCTTGCCGATGAGTTCCTCCGGCGTGTAGCCCAGCATCTCCGTCAGCCGCCGATTGACGCTCGTGATGATCCGGTTCTCCAGAACCATGATCCCCACGAGGCTGGCTTCGAAGATTGCCTTTTGTTGCCGGAGGGCGTTGCGGAGGTCCTCTTCGGTCCGCGTTCGCGAGGCGTCGAGGGTTTCTTCCATCGCCGCCATACTGGAAGGGGGAAGACCGCCGCTCGGGCTTTCCGGTGGAGTCTCACGAGTGTCGTCCTTCGGGGGATGTTTGATCTCCCGAGCATCCATGACCAAGATCCTATCAGGTGCGGAAACAGGGGCGCCCTCGATGCAACCGGCCCAACCGATTCCGAAGGAGCCCATCACGGGGCGTGAAAAAACTGGGGGTTTGTAAAACATAGCTGAAACTACCGAGAGCGGCTATCTTGCGATGCTTTTCCATCTTATTCTCCGCCAAAGTGGTCGAGTTCGCGGGAGCGGCCGTCACGTCGGAGGTCCGGAGGTCCGAAAACGGTATTGGGTGCGTCGGGACAAACCACTATAATCCCGCCAGGTAAGCTGCGAGGTTCCGGAAGAATCTCCCTTATCACCACGATGGGAACTCGCCTGTGCGTGTGTTCTCCCTTTCGTTTCTCCTGCTCCGTCCATTGACGACAGAGAACTCAAGTCCTGAGTGAGAAGGGGTTTGGCCTTCGATAGCCCGACAATTCAATTATTATTCATCGTGAATTACGGAAAAAACACGGATGTCGACTGACCAGCCAACTCTCGCGACATCTCGGATTCCATCATTGCCGCGCCATAACCGGCAAATTAGGGACGATACGCAGAATAAAGGCGGTGGCCATCTGCAGATAACGGTTTACTCTCCCGATTCCGCGATTCTCAAGCCCCGGACGCTTGTCCGCGAGATGTTTCGGGATCTTTGGGCCGGGCGAGAGCTGGCGCGGCGGCTGTTCATTCGAAACATGAAGGCGGCGCACCGGCAATCCCTATTGGGGTATGTCTGGATGCTTGTCCCCCCCATCGTGACGACGGCTCTCTTCACGTTCCTTCATTCGAAAAAAATCCTTAATGTCGGCACGACCGAAATTCCTTATCCTGCCTATATCCTGACCGGAACGGTGCTGTGGAACGGATTCGTTGGGGCGATCAACGCTCCACTCGACGCCATCGGTGGAGCCGCCCCGATGCTGACGAAGCTGAATTTCCCTCGAGAGGCGCTGCTATTGACGGCCGTGTACCACATGTTGGTGAATATGGCGATTAACCTGGTATTACTGTTTGGCGTTTACGTATTTTTTGACGTCCCCCTTGTTTGGACGATTCTTGCCGCGCCGTTGGCGATCGGGGGATTGTTGCTCTTCGGATTTACGCTGGGAATGCTACTGGTCGCCCCGGCAATGCTCTATCACGACACGCGGCAGAGCGTCAATGTGTTCGTGCGATTCTGGTACTTCGCCACGCCGATCATCTATCCCGCCACGATCAGTCCCACGATGGAGTATGTGTCGAAGCTGAATCCGGTTTGTCCATTCCTGGTGACGGCGCGGGACCTGTTGACGACCGGTTCGACGGCGCAGGTGCCGGTATTTCTGGCGGCCCTTCCGCTGACGCTTCTGGTGCTGTTCTTCGCGTGGGCCGCGTTCCGGCTGGTCATGCCCCATATCGTCGCGAGGATGTGTGCCTGATGGCTGAAGAGCCGCTGATTCAAGTCGAGCATGTTTCGAAACGGTTCTGCCGGGACCTGAAGCGGTCGTTGTGGTACGGCGTGAAGGACATCGCGGCGGAGCTGTTCGGCCGGAGCGGCGCCGTCGGCGAACTCCGCAAGGGGGAATTCTGGGCCGTCGAAGACGTTTCGTTCGAAGTCCGTCGCGGCGAATGTCTCGGCCTGATCGGTCCCAACGGGGCCGGAAAAAGTACGCTCTTGAAGATGCTCAACGGGTTGATCAAGCCGGACTCCGGAAGGATTACGATGCGCGGCCGCGTGGGGGCTCTCATCGAGCTGGGAACCGGTTTCAACCCGATCCTGACCGGCCGGGAGAACATCTACAACAACGCGGCCGTCTTGGGTCTGGACAAGGCTTTCGTCGACCGCCGCCTGGACGACATCATCGACTTCGCCGAAATCGGCGACGCCATCGACGCGCCCGTACAGAGCTACTCCAGCGGGATGAAGGTGCGTCTGGGTTTCGCGGTGGCGGCGCACATGGAGCCGGACGTGCTGTTGATCGACGAGGTGTTGGCGGTGGGGGACGCCGGCTTCCGGGCGCGGTGCTACGGCCGCATATCCGAGATCGCCGAGAGCTGCGCCCTTGTGTTCGTGTCACACTCGATGCCGCACGTCGCGCGATTGGCTCCCCGGACGATCGTGCTCAATCGCGGCCTCACCCATTTCCTGGGCGATACGCCCGCGGCGATCAACGCGTACTACGCACTTTTCTCGCTGGACGAATCGGAACGAGAACACGTGGGTTCGGGTGAAGCGCGAGTTGAGAGGATCCGTTTCATTAACGAATTCGGACACGAGACCGACCGGTTCGAATATGGGCGACCGGTACGAATTGTTCTGGAAATCGTCGCCAAGGAAATGCTCGACGACGTTTTGTTAAATGTGGTTTTCCGCAATGCAGGCAGCGAGGTGGTCGCGGAATGCAATAATTTCGTTCGAGCGATTCCGGTGTCGATCGGCAGAGGGGAGAGGGTGTCACTCGAATTGCGGCTGGACGCGATGCTGCTCAATCCGGGCCTATACCACGTCGGGACGATTCTCGCGTACTCCGAAATGCTGCGGCACATCGACTGGGTGATTCGGGCCACCTCGATGACGGTCTTCGGGGGGCGCCCGGCGTCGGCCCCCGTGCAGTTCATGGCGGACTGGCGATTGGAGCGTCGCGGCGTTTATATGCACGACCTTCGGAAATGTGGATAACGGGACCCGATACGCAAGGTATAATCGGATCGTTCAGCATGCACAGCAAGGCGGTCAATCCGCACCCGCGGAAAGGCGACGACACCCTGAAGGATCGGACCGAACGACTGGTATCCAAACTGCGTGTCGTTCGGCGCATCCCCAGAAGAATGGTCCATTCGGCGGTCCGGATCGCAGGAAAGGCAATCAGGGCAAAGTCGGAAAGAGTTAGGCATCAGAAGAAGATACTGGTACTCGGCGGCTGGGGCAACCGGAATGCCGGTGACGAGGCGATTCTCCACAAGACACTGGGTGATCTGCGGAGCCGGTATCCGGACCACATCATTCGCGTACTGACTCCCGACCAGAATTATACGCACGTCACCAATGATCAATGCGATGTCGCGGATGCCCCCCGTGTGGCTTTCTTCGATCAAGACGAAAGGCCCTTATACTATCTGGAATGCCGCAGGGATAAATTCCTGTTCGCTCTGCGGATGATCTGGATCTACGGCAATGCGGTCATGGACAGGCGGCACCTTCCCGTTTTCCTGGGAGTGAAGAGGACGGCGCTTCTTCATGAGATCAAGACGGCGAGCCTAGTGTTTTTTGCTGGCGGAGGCTATCTGACCGGCGCGACTCTCTCGAGGCTGTGGGACGGATGCCTTTTCATCCTTCTGTGTAAGCTGTACCGGGTGCCGGTGGTCCTTTCCGGCCAGACGATAGGGCTTTGGAACAACTGGTTTGACCGGTTCCTCGCCGGACGGGCCTTCCGGTACGCGAAGTTGATTACGGTTCGAGATCCAGAGGCGTCGCTCAAGGCGCTGGCGCAGATCGGCGTTCCCGGTTCGGAGACGGTCTACACGACGTGTGACGACGCGCTTTTCTGCGAAAAGGAAGCGGATCCGAACAAAATCCATGAGTTGCTGGTTGGCTCCGGGATGAGCGACGCTGACATTGCCAACGGGTTCGTGGCGGTCAACATCAGCTATTGGGGCACGACGACGGAGGAAGACAAGGGACGGCTCAGGGAGCGATTCCAGAAGATGCTGCAGCACCTTTTGGAGCGGACGGAGCATTGCATTCTGTTCGTCCCGATGAACGTATCGGACGAGGAATCGATGAACGACGTGCGCCGCGAACTCCGAAGCGACCGTGTCTTCCTGCTGAAGACCGATTACGATTTCAAGAGCCTCCGCGGCGTGATCGGGCGATCAGAGATGTGCCTCACCAGAAGGCATCACCCGATTATCTTCGCCATCGGCGAGAGGGTTCCGGTGATCGCGTTGGCCTATCACCCGTACTTTGAACACAAGAACTTCGGCGCGTTACACATCGTGAACTGGGGGGAGTTTTCCGTTTCACTGACGGACGACGACTGTGTTGGGAGATTCCAGCAGCTTTGGGAGCGTATCTCCGCGGACAGAAAGGGACTCATCGGGGATTTGGATGACCGGTTCCGCGGACTTCATGCCTTGAGGGAGCGGTTCTTCGAACAGGTGTCCGCATTCGTGTGACGCCTTACCCATTTCAGCGGTAGTCGTCGGAAGGAATGGAGACCATTATTCAGACGCCCATACATTGCATTATCGATCATTGCCAGGATGTAAGAACGAGCGAGGCAGAGCGAGAGTACGTCGTTCATGAGCATCAGCGAGAGTCTTGGAAGAGGATATGTTTCATCGTCTCGCGGCGCGCGCCGTGATACGGCGAGTCTCCGGATATTGGATACTGGGATATGGACAAGACTGCACCCACGAACACGTCGGAGCGTTTCCATTTCGGGGGGATCGTATCCCGGATGGTCCACGCGATCCAGGGATTTCGGGGTTCCTACCGGACGATGCGGCGCATCGAACGCGTGGAGGTGGAACTGGAACACCTTAGCCGCGAATTGGCCGAACTCGGGAAAGAATTGGTCGACGTCCGCAAGGAGTTGATTGCCCAGGGCGAGCGGTTCGGGACGTTTGCTTCGTCCGGCTCCTTGGATGCGTTTCTTCAGGAGATGCAGTCGGAACCACACGATTTCCTTCCCGAGACGCTCTTCGCGGCACGAAGACGAAGGATCACGTTGAGCGTTCCCCAGGCTTTGGTACCGCATTTTTCCAGCTTTTTCACGCCGGAAACACGGATTGCCTTTCCGAAAACGGAGCACGGTTTTGGGGACGGAGACGCGTCATGGCGGTTCTCGGACGCCGTTGTCCTCTGGGGGATTTGTCCTCGAACGACTTCACTCCTGCTGCTGAGGCATGCGCGAGGGTTGGACTTGCCGACCTACATCGCCGAAGACGGGTTTTTGAAGAGCGTCAATCCGGTCGTGGCCTCCGGAGATGTGAAATGGCGCGTCGGGATCAGCCTGACCGTCGACCGCCGCACGGCCTATTACGACGGGACTCGGTCCTCCACCCTGGAAAGCTGGCTGAATTCGAGCGAGACCGTCTCTCCTCAAGAATTGAACCGGGCGAAGAGCCTCATGCGGTTCATCGTCGAGGAACGTTTGACTAAGTACAATCACCAGCCGATCCGCGAACCGGAGATCGGAACGAAAGGAAAGAAGAAGGTCCTGGTCGTAGATCAGAGCTACGGAGACTATTCGATAAGACGGGGGTGTGCCGACGAGAACACGTTCCGCCATATGCTCCGATGCGCCATCGAAGAGAACCCCCGTGCCGAGATCCTCGTGAAGACACATCCGGACACGCTGGCGGGCGTCGGCGGATATTTGACGCGGCTGCCCAACCACGGCAATGTCATACCCATTACGTTCCCCATCAACCCGATCTCGCTCCTTCTGACCGTCGACCGCGTTTATGTCGTCAGTTCGCAGTTCGGTTTCGAGGCGCTGATGTGCGGAAAGGAGGTCTCCGTTTTCGGGATGCCGTTCTACGCGAACTGGGGACTGACGGACGACCGGCTCCGCTGCGCGCGCAGGACGAGAACGCGATCCCTGGAGGAGGTCTTCGCGATGGCGTACATGCGGTACACGCACTACTGCAATCCGGAAACCGGCAGACGCTGTTCCATCGAGGAGGCGATTCAGTGGCTCCTCCAGCAGCGGACCGCCTACCAGGAGGAATTCGGCATCCCTTGCCGGATCGACGCCAAGGCCGCTTGAAGACGACCTTCAAACAGACGCAAGAGCCACGAGAAAAACAGGCATCGACATCGCCCGATCTCATCATGCCCCCCATGAAAATCGCCATCGTCAGTAAGTCCAACAGCTCCGGAGGGGGTGCCAGCCGCGTCGCCGAGCAACTGGCGCTCCGGCTTGGCCAGCGCGAAGGAATCGTCGCGCACCACTGGATGGCCTATCCCGCCGGGCGGATGAAGCACGCGAGGCGACTCTACGGCGCGGCGCCGACCCGGGTCTTCCAGAAGACCTGCCGGTCCATCAGTTCGCTCATCGGCCTCCCTGACTTCCTCACCCCGGAAATGCTCTACTTCGCGTGGCGCCAACGCAAGGTGCGCTACGACGTGGTCCATTTCCACGACATTACCAGGGCGGTCTCCCCGGTCGGCATGCGCTGGCTGGCCCGGCACATGCCGGTCGTCTGGACATTCCACGATTGCTCCCCCTTCACCGGCGGATGCATCAATCCCATGGGGTGTACGGCGTACGAATCCCGCTGCGGGAACTGCCCCCGCCTCGGGCTCTGGCCGCTGAACACGCGTCTGGACTGCACCGGGTTCATGCAAGCCTATAAACGGCGGACCGCACGGCTGGGTCTATTCACGCCGGTCGCCCCGTCGACGTGGATTGCGAGTGAATCGGTCAAGGCGGGCTTCTTTGACGAACCGCCGATGGTGATCGCCAACGCGGTCGATACGGACTGTTTCCGACCGCTCGACCGGTCGGCGATCCACCGAATCTTGGGCTTGGATCCGAACTTGTTCACCATACTTATCGCGGCGGGTCACCTGGGGGATCCGTTCAAGGGGACCCAATACGCGGTCCAAGCGATCAACCGGCTCGACCGGCCCGTGCAGGTTCTTTTCGTGGGCTTGCCGGATGAAAATCTGATTTCCGCTTGCCGCGCGAAAAGGAAACATGTCATCGGCAGTATCGGCCACGAGCGGTTTCTGGCCCAGTACTTCGCCGCGGCGGACGTCTACCTCTACCCCACCGTGGCCGACAACCTGCCGAATACGGTGCTGGAGACAATGGCCTGCGGCACACCGACGATCGGTTTCCGTACCGGGGGCATGGCCGATATGATCGAACATGCGAAGAACGGATATCTCGTCGAGCAAGGCGACGCCGACGGACTCGTTGCCGGGCTGAAGACGGCGGACGAGCACCCGGCGGTCTTGCGAGCATGGTCCGCGACGGCCGAAACGAGGGCGACAACGGTCTTCGGCTACGCGCGGTTCATCGACGACCATCTACGATTGTACGAACGCGTCGCCGGAAGGACGCCGGATGCCCCTTCCGAAGAACTCGCACGGCAAGCCGAGGCCGCTTGATGAGCGGGAGAACGGAAGGAGAACGTGCCGAAAAGCAAAGTAGAACCATGAAGCACTGGCTGCTACGATCGGATCCGGCGGACCACGCCCGGGAATTGGGGAGAGTATTCGCCCCCCTTTTCTACGGGTTCGTCCGTTACGTCATGGAATCGGCCGCCCTGAGTGGTACGGAGCGGGTCTATTACTTCACCCGTGAGGGGGACTTCTTCGCCGCGTTGCATGAGTCGATCGCACGGTACGACGATACCGTTCGATTTCCGGAATCGCGCATCCTGCCGGTGAGTCGTCTGGCCACGTTCGCGGCGAGCCTTCACGAGGTGAGTATCGCCGAATTCGATCGGATTTGGTGGCTCTATCCCAATCAGTCGCTCGGCGCGTTTCTGAAGACCATCGGCCTCTCGCCGGAGAGACTGGGTTCGCTCCCGGTGGAATTCCACTTGAACCTGGACGATCCGATTCCCGGCATCGCCGAGGATGAACGGGTGATCCGGCTTTTCGCCGATCCACGGTTCCGGTTTATTCTCCAGGGGCACATCGCCGCGAAACGGGCCCTTCTGCAGCGGCTTCTCGACGAAAACGGAATCACCCCGGATTCGCCGGCCGTGACGGTCGTCGACATCGGTTGGTCGGGGTCGATCCAATCGAATCTGGCCCATCTCCGGCCGAACACCCGCTTCGACGGGTTCTACTTCAGCGTCCGCGAGCCGGAATGCGGCCTGCCGCCGAACGTGACGCGACGGTGTTTTCTGGAGGACGTGGTGACGCACGGGGCGTCGAAGGAGGTCCGCGATGCGCTCTTTCGGATCGGTCCCCTGGAATTGCTGTGCAACTCCCCACTGGGCACGGTCATCGGGTATGCGATCCAAGACGATCGACTGGACGTTCTGCGCCGTCCGGACGAAAAGGAAAATGTGACGTTCTACGAATTCACGCGGTTCTTCCAGCAAGGTGTTTTCGAGAGAGTGGCGGAACTCTCCAAGGGGGAGCCTCAGACGTCCCTTGCCTTAAGAGGGGGCAGTGCCCGGCGGCTTCTGGCGACGCTCCTGTACGATCCGCCCAAGGCAATCGCCAATGAATACCTCCGGCTGCATCACGACGAGACCTTCGGCCTTGGGGGATTCGTCAACCCGAACGACCGAGTCCCCTGGTCGCTCGTGCTGGGATGCCTTTTCCTCAAACGGGCTCGACGGTGGCTCAACGAACGGTTGCGGGCGATGGGTTGGTCGGCCGGATCGCTTGTCGCGTCGAACATGCGTCCACTACAGTGGTGGATCATCCGCAAACGTTACCCGTTCCTCTTCGCCGGCGACGGCAAGAAGGCGACGGACGACACCGCGGTGCAGGAGTCTGACCATGGTGCCCGATTCGTCGGCCGGTCCTCGGGCCTTACGGTCTTGAATTACCGCGATTCACCTCTCGCGCGGCATGGTCAAGACGAGACCGCTCGGCGCGCGTCGTGACGCTCGGCGGATCGCCGAGTCCCCTACGGCAATCGCTCGACAAGAACCGCGAAAACCGCGCGACCCTGCAAGATCCCGCCACAAACCGCGTCTGAAGTGCTATTGGCGGTGACTCGGAGAAACGGGTACACTGCCACGATGCACGCATCCGGTTCAGTCAGGTTCGATGACCCCTCCGTCGCGGTAGGGCGTCCTCTCAAAATCGCCGTCGTCAGCAAGTCCGATCGCGCGGGGGGTGGAGCGGGCAGGGTTGCCGAACGGTTGGTGAGTCGGCTGGCTTCGCGCGACGAGGTCGTCGTGCATCACTGGATGGCCTATCCGACCGGGCGAGCCGAACATGGTCGACCGCTGTACGGAGGGCTTGTTGGGCGGATGGTCCAGCGGTCGTGCCGGCTGTTGAGCGACCTGGTGGGCCTGCCCGATTTCCTCACGCCGGAGTCATTTTTCTTGGAGTGGCGCGCCGGGGAAATCGAGTATGATCTTGTCCATTTTCACGACATTTCCCGTTCCTTTTCACCGGTCGGAATACGCCGGTTGGGACGGCGGATTCCGCTGGTGTGGACGTTTCACGATTGTTCGCCGTTTACCGGCGGATGCATCAACCCGCTCGGCTGTACCGCGTTTAAGGCCCGGTGCGGGCGGTGTCCCCAACTCGGGCGCTGGCCCCTGAAGACTCGGATTGACCGGACCGGGTTCATGCAGGAATACAAGCGCAGGACGGCCCGGTTGGGTCTCTTCGCGCCGGTTGCCCCCTCCCGATGGATTGCAGGGGAAGCGGTCAAGGCGGGGTTCTTTGACGAACCCCCGACCGTCATCCCCAATGCCGTGGACACGACCCGATTCACGCCCCTCGACCGGCGAACGGCGCGCAGGTCCTTGGGATTGAATGACGAAGCATTCACGGTTCTCATCGCAGCGGGACGGCTGGATAGCCCGTTCAAGGGAACGACGTACGCCGTGGAGGCGATCAACCGGCTCGACCGAGAAGTGCAGGCCCTCTTCGTCGGCCGACCGGATGACAAGTCGATCGCCAAGTGCCGTGCCGCCTGGAAACATGTCGCGGGTACCGTGGAGGATGAGAGTCTCCTGGCGAAGTACTTCGCAGCGGCCGACGTCTATCTCTACCCGACCATGGCGGATAATCTCCCCAATACGGTCCTGGAAACGATGGCCTGCGGGACGCCGACGATCGGTTTTTGCACCGGGGGGATGCCCGAAATGGTCGGACACGAAAAAACCGGATATCTCGTCGAACCGAAAGACGTCGCCGGTCTGGTCGACGGATTAAAAAAGGTGATGGACGATCCGGACGTGCTTCGTCGATGGGCCGCCGCCGCGCGGACGAAGGCGGTGACGGATTTCCATGAAGACCGCTTCGTGGAAGACCATCTGCGGCTGTACCGAGAAATCCTCGGCCGGGTCCCCCGCGACGAGCCGGGGGAGATACTATCGCGCGCCTCCGAAGCGGCCTGAAGAACCACGTCGCCGAACAACAAGCTTATCCACCTCCGTGAGAAAAGACTTCTCAAACCGTTCGACCTTCGAGTTACGGCCCGCCGAATCGGCTCGCCGGTGCGGAAGAGACTTCGCGCCCCTCCTCTGCGGCTTCGTCCGGTACGTCATGGAATCGGCCGCCGAACGGGGGGCGACACGGATTTACTACTTCACCCGCGAAGGGGACTTCTTCGCCGCGCTTCACAATGCGATTGCCGAGCGGGCCGCTTCCCGCTGGTTTCCGCAGTCGCGTCTCCTGCCGGTCAGCCGGCTCTCGACGTTCGTGGGGACGCTCCGCGGGGCGAGTTTGGAGGAATTCGGGCGACTGTGGCGGCTATACCCCGATCAATCCGTCGGCGGGTTCCTGAAATCGGTCGCCCTGCCGGCGGAACGCGTTGATTCGTTTCTGAGGGACTTCGATCTGAACCTCGACGAGCCGATCGCGCGGATCGGTGATGACGAGCGAATACGGCGGTTCCTGGCGGATTCTCGCGTTCGCGCCATTTTGGAGGACCACATCCGGCGGAAGCGGGCCCTCCTCGAAGGCTTTCTTGGCGAACAGGGAATCGGCCCGGAAGTCCGACAGGTATTCGTCGCCGATCTCGGTTGGGCGGGCACGATTCAAGACAATCTGGCCTATCTGCGTTCCGGGACGCATTTTCACGGGATTTACTTCGGCACGGCCCGGCTCGACCAAGGATCGCCCCCCAACGCAACTCGGCAGTGCTACTTGGACGACGTGCTCATGCCCGACGCCGCCGAGAAGGTCCGGCGCGCGTTACTCCGGGCGCAACCGCTGGAATTTCTGTGCAATTCGCCGCTCGGAACGGTCACCGGATACACGGCGGACGAAGGACGTTTCCGTGCGGTGCGCGAACCGAACTCGGTGGAAAACGGAGTATTCGAGACATTCACGCGGTTCTTCCAGGAAGGGGTCTTCGACCGGGTGGAGGAATTCGCGAGGGATATCCCGGCCGGGGCATCCGCGAAAGAGCGCAATGACCTGCGACGTCTCTTGATCGAACTCCTTTACGATCCGCCGCGACGGATCGCCGACGCCTATCGGGGGTTGTGGCACGACGAGACGTTCGGACGCGGCGGGCTCAAGGACGCCGGCCCCGGAATTCCGCTTCCTCTGGTTTTGTGGTCGCTCTGGTCCGGCAAATCGCGGCGGAGACTGCGGGAATGGGCGACGGCCACCGGTTGGCTGCCGGGCGTTCTGGTCGCCTCGGGCCTGAGACCGTTGCAAAGGCTCCTCAATCGCCGGCGTTGGGGCTTTCTGTTCGACGAGTCCGGCATGAAACCGGCGGAGCCCGTTTCATTGCGAGTGAATTCATCCGACGTAATCACACATGATTTGCAGAACCTTGAAGAAACCGTTAGGCGGGCCTCTTAGGGCTTACCTTCCCGACGAACTCGAACAGTGTCTCTCGGCGGGACACGCCGCGTTCGAAGTCATCTCGTTCGATGTCTTCGACACGCTGCTGTGCCGCGACGTCGAGACTCCCGAGGTCGTTTTGGAACGGATCTGCGAGGCGACGCTCCCCACGTTAAGTCCTCTCGGTTGGGAAGGGGACGAGAGAGGACTCCTGAAACTGCGCCGCGACATCGAGACGAGGCAGCGTCTGGAGGCCGAATCGCGGGGTTTCGACCAGGAGACCCGGCTGGACGAAATCCTCCCCGAATTATACGAGGCGTGCGGAGGCGGACCCGGCGCCACGTCCGAGAACCGGCGGTGGGTGCGCGAGTCACTGGAGCGGGAGATCGAATACGAAACGGCCGTGCTGGCTCCGGTCCCGGCGATGTACCGGTTGTTCCACCGACTTCAAGATGTCGGCAAGCGATTGGTCCTGACTTCCGACATGTACCTTTCTGAGGCGGCCATCCGCCGGCTCCTGGAAGCGTGCGGTTTCGATCTCTCCGGCGTGCGGGTCTACGTCTCATCCGAGAGCTTGCTCAACAAGGGTACCGGCCGACTGTTCCGGCACTGGATGGACCTTTGCGGCGTCGAACCGTTTCAAGCGGCCCATGTCGGCGACAACCATTGGTCGGACGTAACCGCCCCCGACCGGTTGGGGATCACGTCGTTCTGGCTTCACGAACCGGAAAGGTCCGGGCCGCTTCCCTTGACCCGCCGGCACCGGTTCATCCGCAATGCGGCCTTGCGATGGAGGAGAGAGCTGTCCAAGACCGCGGCGCATTTCGGACGGTTGTTCCGACTGTCCGGCCAAGATGCGTCCGGCCGCCATTGCTCCACTTCAGCCGACTACTCCGCTGACTCAAACGCCGTCGAATCCGTTGGAGGACCCACATAATGAAGACCCAGCCTTCTCCCGCCTTCTGCACGGTCATCACGAACCGTTACGTTTCGTACGGGCGCGTTCTCGCCCGGCGCCTGGCGGAATGCCACGAGGGGGCGACCCTCTATGCCTTCCTGGCGGACGAGGATGACGGGTGTTTCGATGCCGAAGCGGAACCATTCGTTCTCGTGCGCCCTTCCGATCTGGTCGAGGCGGGCGCGATCGATCCGTTCGTCTTCCGCGACATGGCGTTCTACTACGGCGCATTCGAATTGTGCAACGGCATCCGCCCCTATTTGCACCGCTTCATGCGCGCGGTGTGCGGCCGCGACCGCTGGTTCTACCTGGATTCCGATATTTGGGTGATCCATTCCCTGGAACCTCTGTTCGAGGAATTGGCCCAGACCAGCATCCTCCTGAGCCCCCATTGCCTCGCGCCTCCCACGGGGCGGGTGCGGCTTCAGACGCTTTTTTTGCGCTACGGGGTCTTCAATAGCGGATGCCTGGGAATCCGCGGATGCGACGAAGCGGACCGGTTTCTCGACTGGTGGTGCGACGCGATGCGGTTCTGTGCCGTCACCAAGGCGCCTTATCAGGGGGATCAGCCGTGGCTCAACGCGGTTCCGGCGTATTTCCCCGGCTCCCGCATCTGCCGCAATCCCGGGGCGAACGTCGGCTACTGGAACATCCATGAACGCAAAATCGAGAAGACGACGGACGGTTTTCTCTGCAATCGCAAGCCGTGGCTTTTCGCCCACTTAAGCGGCCTTGAATTGGGGAACTACGACCGGTTGTCGAACTGGGCGAAGGAGTATGACGGCCGCGTTCCAGCCGCTTGGAAGGAAGTGCATTGGGCTTATCTCGAGGCGCTCCTCGACGACGGCCTGGAAGAAACCGCCTCGCTCCCCTACGCCTTCGACCATTTTTCCGACGGAACCCGAATTACGCCGCGCGTGCGGAACCTCTACCGGGAGGACTGTCTCCAGGGAAACAACCTGGTTGACAAGTCGCCCTTCGATTGCCCCAAGGAGTTCCGCCGCAGGGCCCTGGGAGACGCCATTTCCGATGTCGTCGCGGTCCAGATGGAGGCCGGGAAACACTTCTTCGCTCCGCAAACGCGGCCGATCGACCTGAAGAAAATCGCCTGAAATCTCCATGAAACCCCCTCGGATTCTGCTCTTGGCCCCTTGTGCTCCCTGGCCGCCCGACACGGGGCGGACCCAGCGGACGCACATTCTCCACCGGGCCCTTTCGCGGATCGGTCGGGTCGACACCCTCGTTCTGCCCCCGCCGCGCGGCGAAGAGCGGAGTCTTCTGGAGTCGGAATTCGGCCTGCTTCCCTCCGGAACGGAAGAACGCCGGGCGGCCCTGCGTCTGTTCACGCGGTTGCGTCGCCGTCCGAGCAAGACGTTGGACTTCCTCGTCCATCTTCTGCGCTACCATCCGCGGACGTATCGTCCGGACGACGGTTTGAATCGCCGGGTGGCGGAACTGGTGCGTCAAAACGGGTACGACCTGATCGTGGGACGCTATTCGCTGTTGGCCTGCAAGGCCAGCGCGTTCCGCCACGCGCCCCTGATCGTCGATATCGACGACGTCGACTACATGATTCCCCAAACGGAGGCCGAACATGGCGACACGCCTTGGCCGTTGGCGGCATACTTCCGCCATTGTGCGCGGCGGATCGAGCCGATCGTGCGGGACTTCTGGAAACGCTGTGCGCATCTCTGGCTGGCCAACGCCGCGGACGCGGTCCACGTCGGTAGCGACTCGGTTCGTGAACTGCCGAACATCCCTTTCTCCCGGACCGGCGAGATTCAACCGTGTCCTCCGAACGATTCCAGCGGGACGATACTCCTGGTGGCCCATGCGCGGTGGTACCCCAACCGCGACGGAATCGAGCGGTTTCTCCGCGAGGCGTGGCCCCGCGTGCTCAAGAGGTACCCCGACGCGAAACTCCAGATTGCCGGAAAGGCCGCGGCGGCGGACGCCGCGCGATGGCGCCGGCACAAAGGGGTGGAACTTCTCGGGTTCGTCGACGATCTTCGCCAAGCCTATGCCGGCGCCGCGTTTACCGTGGCCCCCATCTTCGTCGGAGGGGGAACCAAGATCAAGGTCCTCGAATCGCTGGCCCACGGCCGGGCCTGCGTCGTCACCCCGCATTCCCACCGCGGCCACGAGGAGTCCCTTCCAGACACCAAGGCCGTTCTCAGACAAGACGCGCCGGCCGGTCTGGCGGACGCGTGTTGCCGACTTCTGGAAGACCCCGCCACGCGCCGCGGCCTGGCCGAATTCGGCGCCGAGGTCGTCCGCAAGCGGTATTCGCGGCAGAGGGTCGACGAAATCGTTGAGGCGACCGTGGAAGGGGTTTTGCGACGACGCAACGCGGCCTGAGAATCACCGCTTGCGCGGTAGCAGTTCATCCTCTTTCCGGACCAGCCAATGGCTCAGCAAGGGCGTCGTCCGGCGGACGATCTCGGAGGCCGCGGGCGGAACGGGAGACGCGATGAAGTAGGCACGGAGGCTTTGCAGCACCTCTTGGGCCCGGCGGTCGGCGTCGCCGCGGCGCTCGCGGTTCGTCCGAGGCGCGATCGTCGCGACGATCCGCGTGACTTCCTTGGTCGTATCCACGCTTTCGGCCAGACAGAGTTCCTGGAACTCCAGATCGATCCACAACTCCACCGCGCGGAGGTTCCGCCGCGGTTCGCGCCACACCGGGTTCTTCGAGACCGTCAGCCGCAACCGGTTCCGGTTGATCCGTGCCACCGTCGCCTCATGGTCGGTCACGAATCCGCAGAGCTTTTCGATAATGAGCCGGAACGGAGAGGCGACGAAAAGTTCCTGTTTCAGGACGATCGTCGGCTCGGAAGTCCCCGGGAAGGGCTCCTCTTCGCGCGACAGGGCCGCCGTAATGCCTCCGCCCCCCAACTGCACGACCCGGTCGCGGCCTTGTTCCTTGGCCAGAAGGAGCGCGCGGTCGGCCCGGCGGAGCATCGTCTCGGCGGTATCTCCCGGCTGCAACTGCGTGACGCCGAAACTGCCGGTGACGCACTTCCCCTTCATCCAGCTCTGGGCCGTCTTGGAGAGCGTCCGGCGGATGTCGTCCGCGCGGCGCGCCGCGGACGGGTTGTCGCAATCGGTATAGAGGACGACGAACTCCTCGCCGCCGTACCGCGCCACGAAATCGCCGCCGCGGCAGGACCTGCTGAGAATCGCCGCGAGGCTCTTGATGACCTCGTCCCCCGCCTGGTGCCCGTACGTGTCGTTCACCTGCTTGAAGTGGTCCAAATCGCAGATAACGAGGCTGCACGCGATCTGCTGTTGCTGATGCGCCTCGATGAAGATGCCGAGAACGCGGTCGAATTCCGCTCGGTTGCCGACCTGGGTCATGGGGTCCTTCGCGACCCGCTCGGTCAACTGGCGGCATTTCTCCTCGAGCGAGATCTCGGAGCTGGCGTCGTGCATGAGGAAGACCGCGCCGGCCGTCTTCCCTTCGGCGTCCAAGACCGGAATGGCATGGCAATCGATCGACATCGGACGCGAGTCTCGCCCCTGGACGGAAAGCCGGCGAAGCGATTGAATCCCCGCCCCAATCGCGTTGCGGATCGGACAGTCCGCGTCTTCGATCTCTCTCCCCTTCTCGTCGCGCAAATCCAGCAGCTTGGCGCTCCATTGGCGGTGCAGCAGGCTGGCCGCCCCGATCCCCGTGAGCCGCTCCGCGCCGGGGTTCCACGAGGTAATCTTCGCGTCGGCGTCGACGAACAGAACCCCGTCGTGCATGTGCTCCAAAAGCCTCGCCTCGAACCGGCGCTCCGCCTGCCCCCTGCTCCCCGAAAGCCGGTTGTATTCCCAGTGGCGCTCCACGACCTTCGGGTCCAACTCGTGCAGCCACTTCGACGCCATCTTGC
The DNA here is from genome assembly GCA_964520785.1 of uncultured Planctomycetaceae bacterium. Taxonomy (GTDB): domain Bacteria; phylum Planctomycetota; class Planctomycetia; order Pirellulales; family Thermoguttaceae; genus CAZFQG01. The sequence goes on from CAZFQG010000025.1 coordinate 17,534, forward strand.
GGCGGAGGGCGACGTGGTCCGCTTCGCCGAAACGGTAGAACTCCTCCAACAAGTCCGGGTCGAACTGCGTCCCCGCCCCGCGGAACATCTCCTCCCGGACGTCCTCGAACGGCATCGCCGCGCGGAAGATCCGGTTCGTGGTCATCGAATCGAACGCCTCCACGATGCCGATCATCCGCGCCCCGCGCGGAATCGCCTTGCCCACGCGGTCGTAACCCGGCTTCGTCCCGTCGTACCACGCCCTGGCGTACGCGACGTTCTCCAAAATCCCCGTGTCGGCTCCACTGGAACGCAAAATCCGCATGCTGCTCAAGGGGACCCGCTGGAACAGATAGCGTTCCTCCGGACGCAACGGGGACTGTTTCTCCAGAATCCCGTCCGGCACCCCCACCAGGCCGATGTCGTGCAGCAGCGCGGATATCTCGATCGCCTCCCGCTCGTGGTCTTGAAGATTCTTGTACGCCGCCCATACCGAACTGGTCAGGGCAACCCGCAACCCGTGCGCGGCGCTGGGAGGATGCTTGCACCACAGGGCCGTGTACAGCCCCGTCCCCACGCCGAGCCGCGCGGCCGCCAGTTCGCGGTCGATCTCCTCGCCGAACACCGTCGTCGGCTCGAATTCGACTTCCGACTCCGCCGTCTGCCGCAGCAACGACTCGATCTCGGAAAGCGCGCCGTCGACGTTCCGGCGGACGAGACTCGCGGAGGCCTCGTGTTGGGGAAGAGCGGATTGCGGCGCGGGTTTCTTCGGCATGGAGATAATGGGGTCATGGAAAGTTCTGGATCTCCTTCAGTTGGCTCTCGAAGCGTTCGCGCGCGGCATGGCGCGGTCCCCCGGTTCCCCCCCTCGAAATCTCATCTTCGCGGTAAAACGTCCGGAAGGACCGCGGCTGCTTGTCGGCGCGAACGAATAGGCTCTCAATAAAGCCTACCTTACCCAGGGTCCCAAATCTCTCGACGGATGGTTTTGGATACCCCGGAATTCTGGTATGGTGGTCGAAATTGTCGATTTTTCCAGCCGCCAAAACCCCGTCCCCTCCGAGAAGGAGCCCCGGAATGCCGAATTCGGTGAAATACCTGGTTTTTGACGTCGAAAGCCGAGCCGACGGTGAGTTGGTCGCTCGAATCCGTTACCCCGAAAAGAAACTCCCGCCGGAGGAGGCGGTGCGGCGTTATCGGGCGGAGCTGATGGAGAAGTACGAGACCGATTTCATCCCCTACACGTTCCAGGTGCCGATCTCCATCGCCATCGCCAAGGTGGGTGCCGATTTCCGTCTGCGCGATCTGGTCGTTTTGGACGAGCCGGAGTTCCGCCCCCACGTCATGACGGAGTACTTCTGGCGCGGTTGGGAGAGATATGCGCGGCCCACGCTGGTCACGTTCAACGGCCGGGGTTTCGACATTCCGCTGTTGGAGTTGGCCGCGTTTCGTTACGGCATCGCCGTTCCGTACTGGTTCGCCCCCGGCCTGAAGGCCTACGACAACCCGCGCAACCGCTACAACTCCACCGCCCATTTGGACCTCTGCGACCTGCTGACCAACTTCGGCGCCACCCGCTTTAACGGGGGGCTCAATCTGGCGGCGAACATCCTCGGCAAGCCGGGCAAGATGGGTGTCCAAGGCGACATGGTTCAAGCGATGTACGAGGAGGGGCGGTTGGACGAGATCAACGCCTATTGCCGCTGCGACGTATTGGATACCTACTTCGTCTTCCTCCGCGTCCAAGTCCTCACCGGCCACCTGACCCTCGACGCCGAACAATCCATCATCGCCGAAACCAAGGCCTGGCTCCAAACCCGCGCCGAAACGTGCCCCGCCTACCAGGCATATCTCGACAACTGGGGCGACTGGCCCAACCCCTGGCACGACCCGCCGGAGTGACCCGCCCCGCACAACAAGCCACCCACCGGCGCGACCTTCCCCCCTCGCTCCATGCGCCGCGACCGGCGCGGTCGGCCACGGCGCGATTCCTCCCTCAAGGCGACCACCCCACCTGAGAGTGGATTTGATTTTTTTCGCAAAGACAACGGCTCCGAGAGGTTGTAAACCGATTCGCCAGTTGCTATATTCGGCCGTTAAGTGTGAAATCGTGAATAGCCTGCGCGACGTGGCTTGATTCGTCCCGGGTATCCCTTACCGGGCGGCGGACAGGTGTGTAGGTTGTTCTAGGTAGACGGGATTTCCACGCAGGCCGCGTGAGGAGGAGGTTCTTTTGCGCCGCCGCGTGGGTGACATTTTATTTCGGACTCCGCGCGGATCGTAGCGTCTGTCTCCACAGGTGGATTCGTTTCCTATTGGGGAGTCCGTACTTTCCATGCCTGGAGTAGTTGTCTTTTCCTTAAAGGGATTCAGGTTTGCTTTGTGCGCTGCTCCGGTGAAGTTTGAGCAACCTGCGAAGAAATGAAGCCATTTGGACGGTTTTCTTGCACCCGGAATGTATGCGCCAAGGCTTAATCAGTTGGTGTCCCGGTTCTTTGCCGTTCGTGGAAACATACTGACCAACATCCCAGTTTCCCCCGGGTCGCCACCGCGATCTGATTTGGAAGGAGAGTCCCCTATATGTCTTTCCAGTAGTTTTGTTCGTCGTTTGAGCCGCGTGTGTGGTTCGCAGTTTTTTGGATGGATTGGAAAGCAGGTGAGAAGCGAATGCGCGACCGCGCAGGATAGCCGGAATCATTGCTTACGACTGGAGCCGCTAGAAGACCGGCGGATGTTGAGTACCGTCTTTTACGATTCCTTCAGCGGTAGCCATCCAGGATCCTGGGAAATTGGCCATGATGGCGGCGGCGGTGACTACGCTTGGGCTTGGCCGAACGATTATGCGCATTGCTACTCGCATCCCACTGCTGGCTCATACTACTACCCCGACGATCTTCATGTATACATGGAGCGTCGGGGGGTTAGTTTGTCCGGATACGATTCTGCTTCGCTTTCCTTCAGCCACGTCGTGGATACAGAGTCCGGCTACGACAGTTTTACGGTTAACGTGCCGGCGTCACGACGGATCGGACCCTGACAATTCACGGGGCGGCGGACGCAGGAACGAAGATCACGCTTATCCGCGATTCGGAGACGGTCGGCACGACAAAGACGGACGACTCCGGAAACTGGATGTTTGACTATACGAACACGATTTTGCAGGACGGAGAATACCATTTCCGAGCGATCGCGGAAGATTCGTTTTATAACATCAGCCCCGAACCTCTTGAGCCGTATGTTGTCGTAGTCGACGGCACTCCTCCAACCGCCCCCGTCGGCCTCCAAGCCCCTGAGAACCCTACGGCGGACACAACCCCCAACGTGTCATGGGAAGCTTCGACCGATGAAACTAGCGGCGTGGAGAAATATGAAATCGTCTTTCACGACTCCGCGTGGAATTTCATCGATACACCAAGGTATGAGCTTGAGTCCTCGGATACGGTGTTGGACGATTCTGAGTTCTCCGAGCCCCTCGAAGCGGGAGAGTGGTACTGGTACGTGCGGGCCGTCGACGTCGCGGGAAATGTCGGCGAGTGGACACCGACTACCGGCGAGCACCAGACAATTACGGTTGGATTGCTGCCAAACCTTGTTCCATATCGACCTTCCGGGTGGTCCGACATAATCGTCGTGTCGACGAACCCAGATGACCACCTCGACGCCAGCCCTATCTTCAGTGACCAAGACATATATATCGACTGGGCGGTTGGGAACAATGGTGATGCGCCGACTACGGTCGAGTACATTGTACGGCTGTATGTGGATGACGTCTTCGCGGACTTTGTTATGCCAGTGCCGCAAAATGTGGGGCGCTGGGCCGGTGCGGTCGGTTCTCGCGTGTCAGGATTGACACCGGGACAGCACGTAATCAAGATTGAGGTCGACCCGACCGAACTGGTTGACGAGCTTGACGAGACGGACAACACGTATAGTCGGACAATCGAAGTCAAGTTGCGTGGCGATGTTAACGGGGATTTCACCGTCGGTTACGCCGATTTGGATATCATCAGAGGAAACTGGGGGCAAAGCGTGGAGCCGGGCTGCGGCGGCGATCTGTCCGGAGACGGCCAGGTTGGATATGCCGATCTCGACATAATCCGCGCCAACTGGGGCGCGGGAATTCCAACTGCGGCGGGCACGCGATCCGAGTTCCAAGACACAACCCCCACTTCCACCACCCCACCCCTCATCGGCCCCCGCCGGGCCCCCGCCTCCGACGCCGCCTTTTCCTCCTGGGGGAACGTGAAGAGCCGGCCGGGTCTCCCGCTCTCCGACGCCGATCTCGCCTCCCTCGCCCAAGCGGCCTGGCTGCGCGAGGTGGAGGGGCTGAAGGGGAAGGGGAAGACCAGATCGGCCGTCCGGGAGAGTGGTGCCGCTTGGTGGTCGATGTGGGAATGACGTGGGAGAGGACTTGCATCCCGGCGCGAAGTAGGGGGCGAATCCCACGGCCCGTTCCCCCGCGCGCCCCCTTTACGCCCTGAGTTCCGCCCCGTGGTTTTTGGTGCAGGCGGCGACGATTGCGTCGCGGATGTCGTCCGCTTCCTGGCTGGTGAACGTCCCGGTGTCGGACCGCAGGGAAAAACTCAGCAGGAGGCTCTTCTTTCCCCTGCCCAGACGCTCCGGGTCGCGATAGGTGTCTTGATATTCCAGCGACTCCAGCGGGGCGCCGGCCGTGGCGCGAACCGTCGACGCGATCGACGCCCAGGTGACCGATTCGTCCACCACCAGATTCAGGTCGCGAGAGACGGCCGGGTAGGGAGAGAGCGGTTGGTGCTTGGGGATCAAAACGGCCGCGTCCAACAGCGGCGCAATATCCACCTCCGCCACCGTCGCCGCCGAGCGAAGCTCGAATTCCTTCAGCCCCTCCGGCGACAATTCCCCCAAAAAGCCCAGCGGGCTTTCGCCCAGGAACAACGCACACCCCTTGGCGGGGTCGAGCAGGCGGTGCGAGAAGGGACGCGCGTCCAATTCGGCCGCCACGTGCAGCTCGCCCAAGAGCGATTCGATCATTCCCTTGACCGCGGCGAACCCCGCGCCGCTGGTGATCGCCAGCATCTTCCGCTCGTCCGGCAGGTCGTCCCCCTTCGGCAGATAGACCTTGGCGATTTCGAACAGGGCGACCGCCTCGTTCCCCAGATTCTCGTTCGTCCGCCTGGCGGTCAACAGGCTCGGTACCAGGCTCAGCCGGAGCCGGTCTGCGCCGCGGAGTATGGGCGTTTCGCTGGCGAGCGGTTCGGCGTCCGTCCAGGGGCTGAACGTCCGTGCGGTCGCCTCGTCGACCAGGCTGACCGTGTAGGCCTCGTCGACGCCGCAGGCGGTCAACGCCCGGCGGATGCGGTCGAGTACCCGGTCCTCGTGGGTCCGCGCCGACGCCGCCATCGGCACGCTGACGTCCTCCGGAATCTTGTCGTACCCGTGGATGCGTCCGACTTCCTCGACGAGGTCGATTTCCCGGGTCAGATCGCGCCGCCAGGTGGGGGGAACCACTTCGACCGTCGAGGCGTCGGCCCTCACTTCCGCGTTGCCCAACGCGGCGAGAATCCGGCGGACCTCCTCCCCCGGGATGGTAATCCCCAGGATCCGCTCCAACTGGGCCAGCCGCAGCACGATCGGTTTTCGCGCGGGCCGAGCGGGGCCGACGTCGATGACCCCCTCGCAGAGCGTGCCGCCGGCGAGTTCCAGCGTTAATTCCGCGCAACGCCGGCTGGCCCAATCGATCGTCTCGGGGTCGACGCGGCGCTCGAACCGGTAGGAGGAATCGCTGTGCAGGTTCAGGGCCCTGGCGGTGGTTCGAATGGAAACGGGATCGAATTCGGCCGCCTCGATGAGGACATTTCGCGTCGCGGAGGAAATCTCGGTGCTCGCTCCTCCCATTACGCCGCCGATCGCCACGGCCTTTTTCGCGTCGGCGATGACGCACATGTCGCCGCCGAGTTCGTATTCCTTGTGGTCGATCGCCTCGATGGTCTCCTTCGGCTTGGGCCGCCTGACGATAATGCGGCCGCCGGCGAGTCTGGCGAAATCGAACGTGTGCAGGGGCTGCCCGCACTCCATCAAGACGTAATTCGAAATATCGACGACGTTGTTGACCGGCAAGAGTTCCACGGCCTGCAGCCGGTCGGCCATCCAATCGGGGCTCGGTCCCACCTTCACCCCTTGGATCAACCGCGCGGTATAACGGCAGCACAGATCGGCGCACTCGACGTCGACCTTCACCAGATCGCCGACCGGCGGCCCTTTCTCTTCGGGGAGCGCCGGCGGGATTTGCAGCTCCTTGCCCCAAAGGACGCAGATTTCCCGGGCGATCCCGAGGTGTCCCAGGCAGTCGGGCCGGTTACTGGTGACTTCCAGATCGATCGCCCAGTCGTCGGCGAAGGAATCGGTCCCTTCGTGGTTCAGGCCCGAGACCATCAGCCGGCGTTCGAGTTCCTCGCGGGGCATGTCGAGGAGGACGTAGTCTTTCAGCCAATTCCAGGAGACGATCATGGCTCACTCCATTTCCTTCTAATCGGTGCGTGCCGCGAGTATTAGAACTGATGCAGAAATCGGACGTCGTTCTTGTAGAACTCGCGGATGTCCGTGACGGCGTGTCGCCGGGCGCAGACGCGTTCGATTCCCAACCCAAAGGCGAATCCGGTCACTTCATCCGGATCGTATCCGACCGATTCGAGGACGTTCGGATCGACCATGCCGGCGCCGCCCATTTCGATCCACTTATCGTGCCAGCTCATGTCGACTTCGACGCTCGGCTCGGTGAAGGGGAAGAAAGAAGGGCGGAAGCGGATATGGACGTCGTCCTCGAAGTAGCTCCGCGCGAACAGCCGCAACACGCTCTTCAGGTCGGCCATCGTGACGTGCCGATCGATCAACAGCCCCTCGATCTGATGGAACATCGGGTAGTGGGTGGCATCGGCCGTGTCGGGCCGGTAGACGCGACCCAGCGAGATGATCCGCAACGGCGGCTTCATCCGTTCCATGGCGCGAATCTGGACCGTGCTGGTTTGGCTTCTCAGAAGACGCTTTCCGGAGGCGGCCCCGGCCGCCGCGAGGTAGAAGTTGTCCAGCGGGTCGCGCGCCGGATGCTCCAGCGGAATGTTCAGGGCCTCGAAGTTGTGCCACAGGTCCTCGACTTCGGGGCCTTCCGTCACCGTGAAGCCGAGGCGGCCCATGATGTCGGTCAGCTCGGCGATGGTCTGCGTGATGGGATGGAGCCTTCCCAGACGGGGCCGTGCCCCGGGAACGGAGACGTCGAACGCGGCGGCGGTGCCGGCGGTCTTGGTGGATTGCTCCCACTTGACCCTGGCTGCGTCATAGGCGTCGCCAATGAGCGTCTTGACCTCGTTGAAACGCTTCCCGGCGGCCGGTTTGTCGGCCTTGTCGACCGACGCTATCCCCTTCTGGACTTCTTTCAGACGTCCGCTCTTTGCGCCGAGGAACTTGACACGCGCCTCTTCGAGCGTTTCCCCATCGGCGGCCGAGGCGAACGCCGCTTCGGCTTCGGCGGCCAATGCGTCCAAGTCGGCAAGGAAGTCGGAAAGTGCCATCGCGAACTCCGGGATTATTCAACAAACCAAAATCGCCAATTTGCCGGCGGCGGGTCTTACCGCGCCGCGGAAACGAAAAAAGGCAGGCACCTCGGGCCCGCCTGGGGGTATTTCGCGGCCGCCGCGCCGCGGTGGAATACGAAGCGGGGGGGCGCCAAGGACCGTAGAGAATTAACAACTGTCGCGTTTATCGCGCCCCGTACCCAAATGAACCCGACACCTGTTGATTCGCGACTCCTCAAGGGCCGCCGCGCTTCGGAAGACCTTCGTTATGCGCGGGAAAGACTCGCTTCCTTCACAAGGGCCACGACCTGATCGAATGCCTCGGGGTCGGAAATCGCCAGTTCGGAAAGCATTTTCCTGTTCAGTTCGATTTTCGCCGCCTTCAGTCCGGCAATGAACTCGCTGTACCGCAACCCGCGCTCGCGGACCGCGGCGTTGATCCGGATGATCCACAGTCGTCGGAAGTCGCGTTTTCGAACCCGACGGTCGCGAAACGCGAACGCGCCGGACCGAATGAGCGTCTCCTTCGCGGTACGCAGAAGATTGTTCCTGCCCCCACGATAACCTTTTACCTTCCGAAAAAGCCGTTTCTTGGCACGAGTTCGTGCCGCGCCTTTGCGTGTTCTCATTCCCTATTCTTTCTCAACGTCGTTCCACTCGAAAACAAGGCCCCTCCCAAGCAGGAGGCGTTTCTTGCCCGAATCGAGGTCGGCATGAAGTCTCCGCGCCCTTCTTGCGGTGGTCAGTAGCTGTAACCGCAGAGGGCCTCGCGGATTTTCTTCGCTTCCATCTCCTGTACACAGGCGGTGCCGCGGAGGTTGCGTTTTCGCTTGTGGCTCATCCGCGAGGCCAAGTGGCTGGTACCGGCCTGCCGGTGCTTCACTTTTCCCTTCGCGGTAAGCCGGAAGCGTTTTTTTGTGCCTTTATGTGTTTTTTGCTTTGGCATAATGGTCGGTTCCACTTGGCCCAAAGGTGAAATGCCGGATGGACCCTAGAAAGGCTGGATGGACAAAAAGAGACCCCTTATTATAGTAGGTCGGCCCTCGATGAAAAGAGCCGTCGCCGAAAAAGCAGGAAAAGAACAACCCCCCTTCCACGCCGATTGGCACTCGGGCGGTTTGGGGAAACCACCCTACTGCTTCGCCAAACGTGGATTCTCGGGTTAATCGTCTGGATTGATTCGGATAATCGCCGGTATTTCGCCGTTTGGACGGCCCGCGAATTCAGTGCTGACGACTCACTGGTCTTATCCGCCTTTCCAGCCCTACTTCGGACCGAGAGTGCAGTTGATTCGGCGTCCGTGGCGATTGGGCGGCGCCTCGACCTTCGCGACATCTTCGAGTGCCTCCAGCACCTGATCAAGCACTCGCCGGCCTTCCTCGACATGGGCCATCTCGCGGCCACGGAATTGCACCGTTACGGTCACCTTGTTCTTGTGCAACAAGAAATCTCGCGCCCGATTCACCTTGACCAGAATGTCGTGTTCCCCCGTCTTCGGGCGAAAACGGACCTCTTTCATCTTGATCTGGTGGGCCTGCCCCTTGTTTAGGCGCTTCTTCTGCTGATACTTGTACTTGCCGAAGTCCATGATTCGACAAACTGGAGGAGTTTCGTTTGGTGCAACTTCGACCAAGTCAAGGCCCGACTTTTGGGCCTCCTCAAGGGCCTCTTTCGTCGGGATTACTCTCATTTGTTCACCGTCAGGACCAATCACGCGAATCGGAGACCTTCTGATCTGCTCGTTGATTCGCTGCTGATTCTTTGGCTCGACAACTACCGACCTCCCTTTACCCATGGGCACCCCGCTGAGGCGATTTCATACTTTTCGTTCTCCACAACTGTTCGTGATACGATTTCGGAACACTCCGCCGAACGAGGGGGAAATGGCCGGACCGGCGCCTGTTCGAAAAGCCCGCGCCGTACCATTAGCGCCAACCCCCCGAGAACCGCCGGATTCCCGCTAAATGCGAGGGCGGTCCGTTTCCTCTTGAATATTCGGCATAATTCCGAGTATTCCTAAAGTATTACACGCTGTCAACACATGTTGGAGAAAAATACCTCAAGCCCCCTCGGAAATCTTTTCCAAGACGAATCCGGTTGTCCCGGCTCGACGGTTTCGCGAAAACGGCCCAGGCTCCGGCTTTGAGGCCGGTTCGGGGCGTGCTAGGAAGACTCTCCCGCCGAACGCCGCGGGTGAGGAACGTATTCCCGCGAGACTGGTCCGGTGTAGACTTGACGCGGGCGAATGATCCGTCCCGAGGGGTTCTCGTGCTGTTCATGCCAGTGAGCGATCCAGCCAGGCAGCCGGCCGATGGCGAAGCAAACGGTGAACATATTCGAGGGGATTCCCATGGCGCGGAGTAGAATGCCGCTGTAGAAGTCGACATTGGGGTACAGGTGCCGGTCCTGGAAATAGCTATCGGCCAGCGCCAATTCTTCGAGTTTTCTCGCGATATCCAGAAGGGGATCCTGGTGTTGCATTCGCCGAAATACGGCATCGCAACTTTCGCGGAGGATGTTCGCCCTCGGGTCGAAGTTCTTGTATACCCGGTGGCCGAACCCGAAAAGGCGGAAGCCGCTTTCCTTATCTTTCGCCAGGCGGATGCAATCCTCCGGGGTCATTCCGCCCGCGTGGATTGCTTCGAGCATTTCGATTACCTTGACATTGGCCCCTCCGTGAAGCGGACCCCAGAGGGCACAGACACCGGCGGCGCAGGCGGCGAATAGGTTGGCCTTGGCGGAGCCGACCACGCGGACCGTCGCCGTGGAGCAATTCTGTTCGTGGTCGGCGTGCAGGATCAAGATCAGATTGAGCGCGTCTTCGACTTCCGGGGCGATTTCGTACTGCCGGTAGGGAATCGAGAACATCATGTGCAGGAAGTTGGCGCAGTACCGCAGATTCGGATCCGGATAGACGAACGGCAACCCTCGCGACCGGCGGTACGAGAACGCGGCGATGGTTCTGACCTTACTGATCAGTCGCGCGGCCGCTTCGATGAACGATTGGGGATTGTCGAGAGTGAGGTATTCCTGGTCGTAGCACGCGAGGTTGTTCAGGGTCGCCGAAAGCAGCGCCATCGGCGGCGCGTTGGGAGGAATCTCGTTGAACTGGTGCCGCAGTCCCTCGTGGAGAAGCTCGTTCTCGGTGAGCAGCGCGCTGAATCGACGGAGTTCCGTTTGCGAAGGGAGATTTCCGAAAACCAGCAGCCAGGCGACCTCGACGAAATTGGGGCGCGTGGTGAAATGCTCGATCGGGATGCCCCGGTAGCGCAACAGGCCCAGATCGCCGTCGATATAGGTGATTTCGCTCTTCGCGAGCGCGGTATTCGCCAAGGAAGGATCGTAAACGAGCCATCCATGCTCGGCGTGGAGTCTCTCGATATCGATCGCCGGCGGGCCTTGCGACCCTTCAATGACGGGCAGTTCGATCTTCTTTCCGCGGACGTGGAGGATTGCTTTCTCAGTGCTCATGGATGTCTTTCTTTTATGTCTCGATGGGCGGACGTAACCCGATCCCTCTCGAACGCTTCCGGTTTTACCACCCGGTAACGACCTTGGGGACCGGTTTAATGAACTCTTGACGCAGACTGTAGGCGTACGCTCCCTGGTCCGGAATCAGCAAGACGTCGTCGAACTGGATATCGCCGCCCCAATAGGAATACCCCCAGACGTCGCGCGGCGTGCAGAGGGATCCCAGAACCAGGCAGCCGTGCTCCGTTAGGGAGGGCCGCGTCAGATTGACGACCGGCACGTAATCCTGCTCGAAACGTTCCCAGCCGACGGCGTTCGTCCCGGCGTCCGTAATCACCAGGTCGTTCTCCTTCTTGTCGACGACCGACAGGAGAAGGTGCATCGCGTCGTTGCAGAGCCATCGCCCCGGCTCCACGCAGAGGCGGCATCGGACCGTCGGAAACACCCACTTCCGCAGCGCTTCGGCCAGGGCGTCCGCGAACCGGTCCAGCGGATCGGCCGGTACGTAGTACCGCTTCTTCCAGTCCGGCTCGCCGGGACGGAGTATTCCCTCGAGTCGGCCCTGATCGGTCGCGCCGTCTTGAAGCCATTCCCCGCGCTCCGGCCAAAACCCGCCTCCGATATCCAGAAAACGGATCTGCCGGGAAAGCCATTTCGGCCATCCGGCGATTTCCTCTCCCAGTGCCTGAATCGTCTCGACTTGAGCCTTGGCCGACATGTTCCAACTGGTATGGAACTGAATTCCTTCCAAGCGGACGAACGGCGACATCTCCGCCGCTTGCCAGAACTCGCGCAGTCTCAACAGGGGAACGCCGAACTTCCGCCAGTCGCCGGGCAAGGGGGGAGTCAGCCGGACGCCGGCACGGATCGAGCACCCTTGGGCCGAAGTGAGGCCCGAAAGCCGTTCGAGTTCGCCGAAGCTGTCCATCAGGACGGTCGTCCTATCCGCGTGCGCCACCGCCAGCGCCAACTCCTCTTCCGTCTTGCCGGGACCGCTGAAGACGATCTCTTCCGCTCCGGCGGCGAGGGCCGTTCGGAGTTCCAGGCCGCTGGAGACGTCCAATCCGAACCCTTCGGCGGCGACCGTCCCGGCTACCTCGGGGTGGGAATTGCTCTTCAGGGCGTAGAAGAAGCGGACCTCCGCCAATCGGGCCAGAAAGGCCTCGCGAAATCGGAACGCGGCGTCCACCAGCGCATCGCGGTCCAGAACGAAGACCGGCCGCCGACCGTGCTCTTCCCACATCCGCAGATACGCGTCACGCCGCGCGAGATGCCCGGCGACGTAGTCCTTTATCCGGGTCGGATCGAGCGGCGCGGGACGGCGCCGCAAGACGTCCTTCAGCCTCGATTCCAACTCGTCGCAACCAATATCCTCCATCCGCGAACCTACTCCCATCGCACGTCAATCCGCTCGGCCAATTCCCCATTCTGACAAGCGATGGAGCGTCCCGGTTCGGGCACATAGACCGCGTGACCCAGAATCCACGCGTCGTAATCCTTGGGCGGAAGCGCGATCCGGTCCCCGGGACGCCGCCTGAGGGTGACGTCGCGCACCCGCGGATCTTCCAGAAGTCGCCCCGTCTCGATATGACGGAGAGTTCCCTCGCCGGCCGCGAAAAGCCGCAACCCGACCGCTTTTGCTTCCACCGCCGCGCGAGGTACCGGTCGTCTCTCCGCGAAATCGAGCAATTCCATGAGAACGTCGCGCCCGCTCGCGGCCCGCAGCAACCAAGGGAGACAATCTCCGCCGGGCCGCGGAGTGATTTCGAGAAAGACGGGCAAGGCGTCTCTCTCCAGGAAATCGGCCATGCACCAAGCATCGTCGATTCCGAGGCTGGCGGCCGCCCTCCCCAGTTCGCGGCGGAGGCGACTCGCTTCGAAGGGACTTTCGTCGACGCCGATCAGCTCGTAGGCCTCGGTCACCCCGAACGGACTCCCTTCGCGCAGGTGTTTTCCGCAGAGACGGACGAGCGTGACCTGGCCGTCGCGCAGCAGGAAATCGCAACTGTATTCCGGGCCGGAAACCCATTCCTCGACGAGGATTCCGGGCCGGCCGTTGACCGATTCGCGATACATGGGTGATTCCCTCTTCGCCGCCAAAAACGCGGCCGTCCGGAGGAAGGCCGCTTCCCCCTCCTCGTGCGAATCGCACCGGAAGACGAGTTCGCTCCCGGAGCCGGTGAGCGGTTTTATGACAAAAGGAGAATTCCACCGCGTGGTAAGGGATTTTAGCTCCTCGGCCGAAGCGGGAACACCGAACCGGGGACAACCGACTCCGTGCTCGCGCCACGCCGACTTGCTTTGCGACTTATCGCGGCAACGCAGGATCGCCGCGGTCGACGGGTAACGCAAACCGAATCGCCCCGCCAGCTCCGACGCCAAGGCCATCCTCTCGCAATCGAAACAGGCGATTCCCCCCAGGGCCAAGCCGAAACCGTTCAGATGCGCTCGAACGGCCTCTTCCAGCGCGTCGACGCCGGCCTCGTCCAGCGACGCGGTGATCTCCTCGTCCGGTTCGGGGCGCGGTTCTCGCGTCTCGCGGCGCAGCCGGTCTTCCGTCAGAAAGAGCACGCGGCCGGGCTGAGCGGCGCGGATCCATTGCACGTAGTCGGGGGTAGTGCCCACGACCAGAACGCGGCGATTCGAGTTGGATGAGCCGGGATGCATCATGAGGCGACCGCGCGCGGTTGAAGCCGCCCCGCGGCGAACTCATACAAAGGGCAGCGCGTCAGGCGGAAACGGTCCTTCCAGCCGAAATCTCCGCATAAGAAATCGACCGAACGATACCGGTGCCGGCAGGCGCGGCGGAGGTGATGGAAGTTGATCAATTTGGCGATCCCGGGGAATTCCGCGGAGACGCCTCCGGCCAGAAGGGTGCAATTGCGATTCCAGACGGCACCGACGTCGATCGCCGCGATACGGCCCTCGATCAACGCGGTCGTGACGCTCAGAACCCCGCGGTCGCGCAGCCATGCCGCCACGGCGCGGAACCCTTCCCGGAACCGCGAATCGTGGAAGTACGAATTCTCGCCGAAAGAGGAGAGATTCATTTCGAGCAGCTTCTCGACGTCCTCCGGCTCGTCGTAGCGATACCGGACGTCCCGGGCCTCCAATCGCCGGACGTCCTGGATGATCCCCTTAAGCGATTTCTTCGGAAACTGGGCCAGGTATTCGTCAAACGAATACGAGTACGCGGCCGGGAAGAACAGGTAACCGATCTCGTCCTCCGTGATTCCCTCCAAGCCGCTCGGAAACGAGTGCCTCTCCACGTAGCGCAACCGGACCGGCCCATCGAGCGCGTCTACCATTTTGCATAGCACGTCCCGGTCCGATGACAGGAGGCGGTTTCCTTCCAGCCAGGTTCGGCCGTGGTAGGTCTCACCCGGAAAGAAACCCCAGGCGGCGCTCTCCTCGATCCAACTGACCGGCAACAATCCCTCGAGCCGGCCTCGCTCCTCCGCGACGACGAAAGCGATCGGCCGCCGGTAGGATCGGTGAAAACAATCGCGGATCCCCCAGAGGTCGAAAAGGCTGATCGGCGGTCCCAGCGCGGCCCACAGCCGCGCGCACGATCCGTAATCGTCAACAATCCGTATTTGCACTTTCTAAAATCCCCTGTATTCGACGAGGAAAGCTCGGCCGGAAACACCGACGGGATTGACCGCCGGACTCGCTCGATCTGTACGGTCGCCCGGCCGCTTCATCCCGAGCGTACTGAGGAAGGCGCCTCGTCACCGTCGGAGCGTCACGTGCATCGTCGCGGTTCTTCCAGCAAAAAACTCCCGCGCGAAATCGCGGACGATCTCCGGGTTGTACGGCTTACAACTGAAAACGTCCAGGTAGGTAGCATTCGTCAGGTTCGCGAAATGCGCGGAGATGAGCGAAGTCTCGATGAGTTGGACCATGGAATAACCGGCCACTTTCTCGTCCTCGCCAAAATGGACCACTTGGGTCTCGCCGAACCGCTTCATCTCGATCAGTTCGCACAATTCGTGGACGAACCGCCGGATGGCGTCGGCGTCCCGGATCAGGTCCGGATCGCAGTCGTAGATATCGATCGACGCCGCGATGCCCCAGACCCGATCCAAGGCCGCCTGACGCTTGATTTCCTCTCCCGCGACGTTTTCTGGGCAAGTCGCTTCCATTAGCATGGGATAGTTTTCCTTTCCTTTAAGGTGGGAAGATTGATTGGGTCTACTCTTCGTAGTCCTCGTCCTCGTGATCTCGCTTCCGCCGCCGTTCGGACTCGCGCCGACGACGGGCCTTCTCCTTGTGCGACTCACGATCCGGAATGCCGAGGCTCTCGTGGCCGCCCGGGTCTTGTCGCTTGCGCGAGCCATCATTGGAGTGCATCCGCCTGGGCATCATTTCCTCAACCGCAAAATGAATTCCTCGATGTGGAAAAGCATTTGGAAACAATTCGCTGCCCCTAATGCAAACGCGATGCCAAGAGGGAGAGTTCTTGACGCCCAGTTGGGGAAACAACTGTCCGAAACGTCTGCCGGTGGTCGAACCGGTCGTCAGCGAAACCAGCCCGATTCCACAACATGTTGTGGCCATGGCCGACTGTCTGGACGAGATAGGGCCGCGAGTTGCCCGGCGGATTCGATTCAGATGAAGCGTTCGCCGAGCATATATATTCGTCGGAGGGGGTCAAATCGAATGCCACTCCAAGGCCGAAAACGGCTGAGCTTCCGGCGGGAGTACACGACGAAGTCCGCGTGTGCGGCACGGGAAACCCCTCGAACGATTGGTTCAAAGGCAGGGAAAAGGAATCAAGATGCCGAAAAAGGCGAGTGATTACCGATATACGTATTAAATCGGGTGAGGAAGCCTTTTTTGGGACTTGTTTTCGGATTGAATGTTCCTTATTATTTGTTTTCGGAATTGTAATGCAGATTTCTATCGGCCTCGAAAAGGTTTGGTCCGGCGATGTTGGTTCGTTTGGCGTTGGGAATCGACGGAAAACCGCTACGGAGCAGTCTGAAGCGATATCTTGAAAAAGAGGACGTCCTTCTGGAGTCTTACGAGCCGAAGGAGGGGCCATGGCAGAAGATTGTCCGCAGCGGCGCCGATATCATCGTAATCAGCCAGGCGCTGATGCCGCGCCCCATCGAGAACAGCATCGCGATGCTCAATGAGCTGCCGGAGGATCCCACGACGGTCGTCCTCTCGGACGAACGCGATTCGGACGGCCAGACCAGTCTTATCGCAGCCGGCGCCGACCAGGTTCTCTTCGAAGGCGCCGCTCCCAAGAATTTGGCGGAAGCCATTCTCGCCGTGGTCGAATCGCGTCACCAATACGTCGAGAAGACCCGACTGCTCGAACGGGGAGAACCTACCCCCTCCTTGAGTGACTTCACCTCCAAGAACGAGGCGATGTACCTCTTCATGAAGGAGGTCGGTCAGATTGCCCGGAGTAATGCCCCCCTCCTGCTGCTGGGGGAAACCGGCGTCGGGAAGGAGCACCTCGCCCGGGCGATTCATGCCGATAGTCCGCGTGCCAGGGGGCCGTTCGTCACGGTCAATATGCCGGCGATCCCGGAGGCGTTGATGGAGAGCGAACTATTCGGGCACGTCCAGGGAGCCTATACCGGGGCCAGTCGTTCACACCGGGGCGCGTTCGAGCAGGCCCACCATGGAACGATCTTCCTGGACGAGATTGGCGACATGCCGCTGCACCTGCAGACGCGGCTGTTGCGGACGCTTCAGGATTACGAAGTAAAACCGCTCGGGAGCGAGACCTCGGTCTGGGTCGATGTCCGGGTGGTGGCCGCGACGAACCGCGACTTGCAGGAGGAGGTCCGGCTCGGCAATTTCCGCAAGGACCTGTATTACCGTCTCAGCGTCGTTCCCTTGACGATTCCTCCCCTGCGGGAGCGCCGCGAGGATATTCCGCTGATCGTCAACCGTTTCTGTGAATCGCGGCGCCTGCGCGACGGGAGTGAAATCGCGATTTCCGCCGCGGCGATGGATGCCCTGGCTCGGTATGATTGGCCGGGGAACGTCCGCGAACTCTTCAATGTCCTCGAAAGGGCGATCATCCTCTCCGGAGATCGCGAGGAAATCACGCTGGCCGATCTTCCGGAGGTGTTCTCGCGGCGCCGGTCGACGGTCGCCGAGTTGATGTCCAATCACACCAGTCCGGTAAGCTGGGATCAACGCCCACTGCAAGACGTCCTCAACGAAATGCAGGAACTCGTCGAACGGCGGTACATCGAGGCGCTGCTCCGCAAGACCAACGGCCGCATCGGCCGCGCCGCCGAAATCGCCAAGATCAACGTCCGTAGTCTCTACAACAAGATGAAACGCTACGGGATATCGAAAGAAGCATTCAAGCGAAACCGATCGGACTGATCAATTGTATCTCGAGGGGCGTCGTTGGTCAATCCGGACGTCGGTTTCTCTCCCAACTTCCGGGGTACTGGAACATCAGGAATCCGTCCGCTTCCGCCTCGCGGAGATACTGGTTATTTGTTTTCTAGAGTGCTGACGGCAAGCTCGTCGTCATCCACGATGCGACGACAGCGCGAACGACGGAAGAAAACCTGGTCGTCGCGGCCACGCCTTCTAAGAGACTTCGCGAGTTGGACTCGGCGTATCGTTTTCGTGAGGCCCACCGTCTCTCGGTCCAGGAGTGTCCCAGGCTCGTGATGCCATTACTGGAGGAAGCTATTGCACGGAATCCTTGCGTTGGGACGGTTCTTGGTGTATGATGGAAATCACTTGACCCGCCGAGTGCGTTGAAGGAAACACTAGTTCCGGCGACGGCTTCCGCCAGTACTGCCAGCGGGGGCCGTCGCCTTTTTCGACGAGATTCCATTATCCGAATCTGCCGGTGTCCGCCTCGACCCGGCTCACCACTCGGATTCCTTGTCACCACCTCTGGAAACTGAAGATCACCTGAACAAATGGATAGTGCCCTCCGAGCATCCCCCGCCGGCAAGTGGAATTGCCGCGTGGTTCTGGTTATTGGCATATCCGTCTTTAACGCCGGCGTGAAGGGTGCCGACCGCCGTTTACCCGAAGTCTACGCCGCCGTCAAGGCGGCGGCGCTCGAGGTCCTCGTCGAGGACCATCTGGACGGGAGCGGGTGGTTCGCCAGCGACGACGGACTGGCATTCACGGCCGCGCACGTAATCGGTTCGCCGGGACGCCGCGTGGAAATCCGCTCTCCTGCGGTCGGCCGGCGCGCGGCCGAGGTGCTGGCCGTCGACTTGGGCCACGACCTGGCGCTTCTGCGGGTAGAGAAGCGCGAAGAGGCATATCCGTGCCTTCCTTTGGCGAATTCCGCGCCAAACGTGGGTGATACGGTGTATGTTTTCGGAGCGCCCATCTTCCGGCACGCCGTCATGCAGCCCGGCATGGTCGCCAAGGATGAAACGGACTTCAACTACTACACGAAGGCCTATATCGAAACGCTTCACGTGGCGGCCGACGTCCAGGGAGGCGTTTCCGGAGGGCCCTGGTTCAATTCGCAGGGGGAAGTCGTCGGCCTGCAATCGGGAACGATGTCGACCAATGGCGTCTCGGCCGGTCTGGCTTTCATGATTCCGCTTGAGGCCCTGAAGTCCCTCTTGAAAACCAAAAAAAACGCGGCCACGCCGTCGTTGGGAATGGCGCTGGAGGAAATCTGGCAGCAGGACGACGCCACGCGGAAACGGTTTCCGCAGAAAACCGAGGCGCTGTTGGTCAAAATCCTCCAGGACGACCGTCCCGCAGCCCGGGCGGGACTCAAACAGTTCGACGCCATCACCGCCGTTGACGGGCAACCGGTTTCCGTCACGGAAGAATTCCTCCGTTACGTTCGGAAGAAAAAGCCGGGCGAGGCGATCAAGCTGGCGATCCTCGCCCCCGACGGCGCCGGAAGCCGCGAGGTCGTGTTGACGCTTGGTTGTCTCGAGGTCGCCTGGCCGTAGCCGTATTCTCGGGCCACCGGAGGTAGAACTGCACGCGAAACGCCGGAAGCGTCGCGCACGACGGCCCCATCTTCCGACGGACGTGGCACGGTTCAAGTCGAGTCACGGTGAAGCGAACGAACGAGCAAAAGAGTAGTCTTGAAAGCGTGCTTGCCTTTGTCGGTTACACCGGTTATAAAGATCCCGGTGGGCTTCGGCCTTCGTAACCAAAGGGAAATCGCGAACGAAACTCGCCGGGGGGGGATTCCCCCGGCGATCGCCCCTCTCTCCGACGGATTCTCCACCAAGGTTACTACGAAATACTTGGGAGTTCGTAGCCTTTCCGCCGAGGGCGGTCGTTCCAGGCGTTGGCTTCGTCGTCGTTTACGAACCGCTCGGTTTTCGGATCGAACGCGAGTTTACGGCCTATCCAGCGCGTGATATTCGCCAGGTGGCAGAAGGCGATCGAGCGGTGGCCGATTTCCACGTCGGCGACGGGCCGCTCGCGGGTCTTGATGCAGTCGAGCCAGTTCTGCAGGTGCCACCGGGCCTGCCACAGGGCGGCATCGTCCGACCACTTGGCTTCCTCGCCGGCCACGTCGACCTCCTTAAGGAGCTGATCCCGAATCTCGACCGGGTTCGACATGAACTTATTGCGGTTGATTTCCAGCTTGCCCTTCTCGCCGACGAAGACCGCGCCCCCCATGGGACCCTTGCCCATTTCGATCTCGAAGCGGACTAGCGTTCCGTCGGCGTACCGGGCATTGACCTGCCCATTCGGACCTTCGGTGACCGGCTCGAACTCGACCGGCAGCGTGTCGTCCTTCCCCAGGGCCCACTGAATCTGATCGACGCCGTGCGCGCCCCAGTTGGTCATTTCGCCGCCGCCGTAGTTGCGGCCGGCCGTCGCCCCAGGACCGAAGGGCCGCCACTCGCTCTGATTGAGGTGTAAATCCCAATTCAATCCGGAGGGAATCGGTTCCTCTTGGTAACTATCGGCCGGCGGCGTGGGACCGGCGCCGGTGTAGTTCATGGTGGAAACGTATTTCAACTTGCCCAGCCCGCCGCCTCGGACGAACTCGCACGCGATCCGATTCATGGCCATCGACCGCTGCTGGCTTCCGACCTGGAAGACGCGGTTGTACTTCCGCACCGCGTTGATCAGGGTCCTTCCCTCCTGGATGCATAGCGTGAGCGGCTTCTCCGCGTATACGTCCTTCCCCGCCTCGACCGCGTGCATGCATGGCAGGACCCTCTGGAACTCCTGCGCCGTGATGATGACGGCATCGATATCCTTTCGGGCAATCAGCGGATAATGGCTGCCATAGACGGCCCAGTCGGCTCCGCGCTGCTTGCGATACTCCAGGGCTTGAGGCAGATTGCAGTCGGCCAGGGCCACCAACTGCCCCGCCGGAGGCAGTTGTTCCATCAGCAACCGCGCCCTGAATCCGGCACTGACGCACCCGACAATGACGCGGTCGTTGGCGCCGGGTCGGTCCCCCTGGGCCAAAACGCCGCGGGGAATGAGGGTGGGAAGCGTAATCGCGGCCGAGCCGAGTGCCAGAAAGCGACGGCGGTCTATCCGGTGGGTATGCATATTGCGGGTTCCTTCGAAAAACGGTGGAGGAGGGCCTTTCTATCACCGTCAGTATGGCTCTCCAGATTGGAGTTCGCAATCCCCGTTCGCCACGATGGGCAGACTGCCCGACCACGCGGCAAGGAGCGACGCACCGCGCTTGCGCGGCCCTTCTCTGAAAAAAACGGCGAAAAGCGGCAAGCGGCGGAACGAGCCGGACGGTTAATACGGACGGCGTCTTTCCTGCGTGCCGATTCCGACGCGAGGTGTTTTGTACACAAAAAGCAAGTTATTTCTGGCGCATACCCCGCTATTCTGGGGAAATTCTTGAGATTCCCTGCGAGTTTTTGCGTTTCGTGGCCTATAGCTTTACGAGGTTTGGCGGAAACAACCCTTGGGGGATTTCGCTAAGATATCGAATCTTCATGAGAATTGCCGGTGCCCCCGAAGGGGGCATTTGGGAAAACTGGGACGTTTTTCTATACTGTTGCTGGTACTCGACGTCCTGGTCTTTGCCGCAGGCCACTGACCGCACTATTCGGCCGACCGGCTTCTCTGGAGATGCTGTAAGAAACCCGCGCCCATGGGCGCGGGTTTCTTCGTTTGGGGTATTACCGCTTGCGCCGAGAGGAGCATGTGGAAAGCCGATTGATCGGTCTTGGCAATCGGGCCATTGGGAGGGTGCGGTCCGGGCCGTCGAACGGATCGATGCCGGGAGATGGGAGGCATTCATCTCGGTTGGCGTCGCTCGAAGTACTCCAGCTTCTCTGTCCCAGATAGCCGCCGTGCCCTGACAAATTATCCCCCTTATTGGGTGGTTTGCAGTGGGTGGTTATTGACTAGACAGGGAACTTTGCTTAATGTGCATTATATACCCTTTGGCATACCAATACCGCCGGGAAACGAACCGTTGGATCAATCCGTCCTATCTATCCCCTTGCAAGGAGAGACTTTCCATGAGCCAAAACACTATCGGTGGCCCGTCGCGCCGAGATTTTCTTAAGCGTAGCGGTTGCGTCGTCGCGGCGTCGACTCTGGTCGGCGCGGCGGTTCCTCGCGTTCACGCGGCCGAAGACAACACGATCAACGTCGCGTTAATCGGCTGCGGCGGCCGCGGCACGGGAGCGGCCATGAATGCGCTGAACGTTCCGAGAGGTCCGGTCAAACTCGTGGCTATGTCGGACGCCTTCAAGGATCGTATCGATTCCAGTTACAATGCCCTGCAGCAGCAGATGGGGGACAAGGTCGACGTTCCGGACGATCGCAAGTTCGTCGGTCTCGACTCGTACAAGGGAGCGATGGACTGCCTGAAGCCGGGCGACGTGGCGATTTTCGCCACTCCGTTGGCCTTTCGCTGGGTCCATTTCGATTATGCGGTGAAGAAGGGCCTGAATTCGTTCATGGAGAAGCCGCTGACGGCCGACGGTCCGACTTCGCGGCGAATGTTGGAAATCGCCGACGAGGCGACGGCTAAGAATCTCAAAGTCGGCGTGGGGTTGATGTCCCGTCACGCTCGGCATCTTGAAGAAGCGGCGAAACGCATCCACGATGGCGAGCTTGGAGACCTGATTCTGCTGCGGGGTTACCGCATGCACGGACCGATCGTCGGTTATTACCCCGCCAAGCCGGCCGACATGACCGAAATGGAGTTTCAGCTCCGCAAGTTCCACGCCTTCCTCTGGGCCAGCGGCGGTACCTACAGCGATTTCTATATCCACATTATCGACCATTGCTGTTGGATGAAGGACGCGTGGCCGGTCAAGGCCATGGGCCTGGGTGGCCGCCACTATCGGGGCGATTGCGTCGACCAGAATTTCGACGTCTATGCGGTCGAGTACCAGTTCGCCGACGGCGCGAAGTTCATCATGGACGGCAGGTCGATTCTGGGTTGCGAAAACATCTACAACAGCGCCGCGCAGGGAACCAAGGGGAACGCGATTCTCTCCAGGTCGGGAGATTGCGGCGGACCGTCCGCCTTCTACACGGGACAAAACCCCGACAGGGCCAATCAGATTTGGCGCTCGAGGGATATCCCGGGCCAAGAGAATCCCTATCAGAACGAATGGAACGACCTGGTGGATGCCATTCGCGACGACAAGCCCTTCAATGAGGCACACAGCGGCGTGAAGGCCAGTCTCGTTGGTTCGATGGGACGCATGGCGGCGCACATCGGCCGTTCGGTTACTTTCGACGAAATGCTCGGCAGCGACCACGAGTACGCCCCGGACCTTGATAAACTCACCCTCGACGGTCCCGCTCCGCTTGCCGCCGACGCCGATGGGAGGTACCCCGTTCCGCAGCCGGGCATCGTTACCGATCGCGAGTATTGATCCTTCCGGAGAGAACGGGCGACCTTCGTCGGCCGCAGGTCGCGATTGCGCGACGACGAAACATCGAAGACGAAAACAGAGGCCGGGCGCGTTTCCGCCGCGTCCGGCTTCCTGTGTCCTTTTGCCAATCATGAAGAACCGCCCCGGCGAAATGCCGGCGGTCTTCTTCCCACGCCCAATCGGATGAATGACGTTTTTCGTTCTTCAGCGGCTCGGCCGTCCTACCAGCTCGACAGTTCCAGCGGAATCTCGTTATTGCCGCGCCGTATGGTGGCGCTCAAGCCGGATGTCTCGTGACTGGCGTACTTCCGGGGCGTAAGCCACTCGGTCCGGGCACCACCCGGAGCAACCGTGCCGTCGGCGCGGATGCCATGCTCGATCGTCTTGCAAACTACGACCCGATATTCCCCAACGAGCGTGCCGGATTGATTCATGCACGTCAGCGTATAGCGGCCTTCGGCGTCGGTCGTGCCACTCGCGACCGGACCATCTCCAACCGCCACGAAACCGACCGCCGCCCCCTCGATTGGTTTGCCGTCAAGCGTGACGACGCCGGAAACCCGGCCCATGGGAGAACCACCCCAGCCGCATCCGGCAACGAAAAGACCAACGGATATCAACATGAAACGAGTCATGCGGTCCTCCAACGGAGAATGAAAGGAAGTCGGCCGGCCGATCGAGCCTTTCGGCGTTCAATCTTGGTCCGGCGTCTTGGTCCGGCGCGGGATTCCGCGAAATCCGGAAAACTCCGACGGCGACCGGCCGGCACGGGACTTGGCGAGAAGGCGATCTCTCGCTCGGATGATCGGACTGAAACCTATTCTAGCGGAAGCAGCCCCGGCGCCGCAATATCCTCGCCGCCGCGCGATTTGCGGACGCACGCTTCGGTGTTATAATCCGGTTACGTTGCTACGTCGCTCCGATCGGCGTCCCCGGCGCCTCGGCCGGGCGGGACGCCCGAATACCGCCATCAAGCCCCACCCTTTTTATGAGCCAGACTGCCCCCGACTGGAAGGTCCTCTATCCGTTCGAATCCCATTTCCTCGACGTCGAGGGCCTGCGCTATCATTATCTCGACGAAGGAGAGGGGCCGGTCCTCCTCATGTCGCACGGAAATCCCACCTGGTCCTTCTTTTTCCGTGAACTCGTCAAGGCGTTCTCCCCGCGGTACCGCGTCGTCGTGCCCGATCACATCGGATGCGGACTGTCCGAGAAACCGGGCGAACACGCCTATCCCTTCACGCTGGCCAGGCGGATCGACGACCTGCGGGCGCTGGTCGAATCGCTCGACCTGCGCGACATCACCCTCATCGCGCACGACTGGGGAGGTGCCATCGGCATGGGAGCGGCCGCCGCCCTGCCGGAGCGGTTCTCCCGGTTCGTCCTCATGAACACGGCCGCCTTCCGAAGCGAACGGATTCCGGGGCGGATCAACCTCTGCCGGATTCCCGGCTTCGGGCGGTTCTGCGTGCAGGGGATGAACCTCTTCGTCCAGGCCGCTCTCCTCATGGCCTCCAACCGGCCGGGGGGGTTGTCCCCCGAAGTCCAGGCCGGGTTGGCCGCGCCATACGATTCCTGGAAGAACCGCCGTGCCGTGTTCCGGTTCGTCCTCGATATCCCCATGGACGAACGTCACCCGAGCTATAAGACCTTGACCGACCTGGAAAAGGCCCTTCCGACTCTTGCCGACCGTCCCACGTGTTTCATCTGGGGAATGCGGGACTGGTGTTTTCCCGAGGAATTTCTGGATCGTTTCCTCGAGGTATTCCCCAATGCCACCGTCCACCGCATCGCCGATGCGGGGCACTACCTCGTCGAGGATGCCCCGGAAGAGGTAATCGAGTATATCGACCGGTTCCTGATGACGACGGAATAGTCGCGCGGCCCCGGCGAGACTTTTCGCCGTCCGCAACGAGAAGCCGAGTCGGCCGCGCGAAGGATTGTTCGTGACTTCGTGGGTGGAACGCCTGCGTGAAATGGATTATACTAAGGTATACATTACGTCAGTTTAGTCCCCCCTTAGGAGTCGTATCATGAAGCGCCGCGTCTCTTGCATGATCATTCCGTTTTTATTCCCGCCCATCGCCCTCACGGCTACCGCCGGGAGTTTGTCCATCGAGGAATTCACCCTCAAGCCGGCCGATGAAAAATCGGTCTCGATGAAGCCGGGGGATGAATTCGAGGTCGGGCTGAAGGTCTCCGCGGTTGACACGGGAGAGATCACCTTTGTGATCCGGACGACCGACCCGCTCGAGCGGAAGGACGCTCCACCGGCGCTGCCTCACTACGAGAAGGACCGCCGATTCGCGTTTGTTTCCGAAGACGGGGGCGTGCAACTGACCGATAACGGGCCGCTCGATTTGGCGCCGGCAAAGCACGAATTCCGCGCGCGACTGAGCACCGAGGGATGGAAGGAAGGCCGCTGGTACCTGGCGATCTTCGCGCACAACACGAAGGAGAAACTCGGCGGCTACAAGGTCGTCCAGGCGGGGTTCGCGGTGGAGATCGAGGGGGATTCCGTCAGACTGATCGACATGGAAACCGCCTCGCCGACGCAATTCGCCGTTTGCGGCCTGGATCCTCCTTCGGCCCACCCGGGAGAAACCGCCATGCTCCGCGTCGAGGCGACGGCGGACGACTTGCAGGGACTGCAAATCCGCGTGCCCCATCATTTGGCGAAGGAAGACGTCCTGCCCGACTTCGCCTACGACGAAGCCCAAGCAGCGGCCTCCCTCGTCGACGAAGAAGACGACCTGGTCCGCAACAACGGCCCGCGCGACCGCGATTCCAGCGCCAAGGTGATGGAAATCCCCTTGAGTACCACCGGGGTCAAGCCGGGGCTCTATTTCATGACGGTTCAAATGCGGGCAAGATCCGCCGGGAAGCCGCCGGTGGAACATGTGGCCCTCCACGTCCGTTCGCCGGAGGACCGGCTGAAAGTCCGCGTGTCGAAACCGTGGATCGTGTGGGACGGATCGAGCGCGGGACGTTTTACCAGGCTGAAGGACGGGACGCTCGTCTACGGGAACCGCTACAGTACCGATAACGGCAAGACTTGGCTCCGCCCGGAGGGGGGCGGAATCTCCGGTGGATGTCCCGAGCTGTCGGATGGGTCGATCATCGCCATGGATTACCGGTTTCTGCCGATTCCAGATCGTAAGGGGTGGTATTCCGGGAGACTCCGGCGATCCTCCGACGCCGGGCGGACGGTCGACGCCTCGGAAGCCACGATGCTCGTACCGCTGGCCAAGGCGGCACAGGGGCACGGTCCGCACAAGGGGCCGTTGTGTACCAATTCCTACGTTCAGCGGGCCGACGGTTCGCTCTTGGGATTGATGATGGGTTGGTTCGAAGGGGACGACAAACTGTGCCCCTACGGTCGCGGCCGGCCCTATTCGCGGACGTATGTGTGCGACTCGTTCGACGGCGGGAAGACGTGGAAGTACCTTTCCACGGTGGGCTATGACTTCATCGGCAGCGAGGGATACAACGAGGGGGCCATCGAGCAGTTGCCAAACGGCGACATCGTGGCGGTCGTCCGCACCGGGAACATGGCCGACAGAACCTGGCACGACAACCCGGTCATGTTCACCAAGAGTACGGACGGCGGCAAGACCTGGGCCGAACCGTGGCGGGTCGGCGTCAACGGGTGCTTTCCCGACGTGGAACTCCTGAGCGACGGCCGGCTGGCGATTTCTACTGGACGTCCGGGCTGTTACGTCCTCTTCAGCGACGACGAAGGAAAGACCTGGCACGACCTGACGCTCGTCGATGCCTCGCCCTATTCGGGCTATTCGGCGCTGGTGGAAACGCGGCCCGGGGAGATTCTCGTCGCCTTTGCGGAGGGGTATCAGCGGCCGGACATTGAGAATTACGTGCGGATGGCGTATGTGTGGGTTGAGTAAGGTGCCACTGGCTGCTTATCAGCCCTGAATTCCGCGGACAGCTTACACTATTAACCCTACCCCGATTCGTGCTCTTCATTCGTGTCATTCGTGGTTTTCGTGGTAGCCCCTTCTTCATTACAAATCCGGCTCCGACCCCGAATCACTACCACCTCCTTGCCCTATCGGTTCCCCCCGGGTATTCTTGAATTTCATAAGAACTCACGCTTTCTATCCCTTAGCCCCGAGCTCCACAACTCCCCGCTCATGGCTCGAAAACGCTGGTCCCGGTCTTTCAAGGTGCGTCTGACC
>CAZFQG010000026.1:0-26229 GCA_964520785.1 uncultured Planctomycetaceae bacterium
CCGCCCTTTTCGACGACGCGCGAAGCGCCGGTTACGTCTACGCGGGGCGGATTCTCGGGATCACCCGCGGAAAGACGGCGTCCCCCTCGCAATGCACGCGGTGCGGGGCCTGCGTCACGAAGTGCCCCCAGGGGATCGAGATCCCGGACCGGCTGGATGAAGTCCGCAAGCGGTTCGAGGGTTGGAAGACCCGCGCGGCGCTGTGGCTGATGAAGGGATTCGTGGCGATTCAACGGCTCGTAACCCTCCGCCGCGCGCGGCGGGCAAAGCGAGACGCGGAAAAGACCGATTGACGAGTCGTCCGTCGTGACGCCCGGCGGAAGAAAAGGACATCACCGGCTTTCGATTGCCTTGCGCGGACGGCCGCGTCCGCCCGGCGTGTAGCCCAGGTCAAGACGCGCGGCGGGGGTTTGCATCCAAATTGCCGCGGAACCTCAATGGCTCCCATGGCCCGATCAAGAGCGTGTCAGGATTTGACGCGTTTCCTCGACGCGGCACCGGATAAGGAAGGACTGGAGACGCCCGCCGTCAGCGCCCACCGCATTCCCTCCTCCACCGACATGTCGATGGGCCGGATCGCGCTCTTCGGAACGATCAAGCAGTATCCACCGATTTGATAACCCCACTGCACATAAACCACGACGTCGTCGTTCGTTGCCAGCCCCTCGGGAAAATCGCTCAGATCCTCTCGAGTGATGAAACCAAGCATTCTGATGGACGTGTTGGGTACCTCAATAACGACGACCTGTCCCAATGTATCACCAACGTCATGATTGAAGACATTCATTAGATCGCGGGTCGGGCTGTATATCAATCCAAAGATTGGGACACGACGCATGAGTCGGTCAGCACGATT
The DNA here is from genome assembly GCA_964520785.1 of uncultured Planctomycetaceae bacterium. Classification (GTDB taxonomy): domain Bacteria; phylum Planctomycetota; class Planctomycetia; order Pirellulales; family Thermoguttaceae; genus CAZFQG01. The sequence continues at coordinate 857 of CAZFQG010000026.1, forward strand.
GAAGAACATCCGAGGATGAGCCCAGTACATGGCCAAGCCTACGCCAAGAATTCCCGCGGCCAAAACCGTGAATCCAAGGCCGGTGACATAGAAGTCTTCGCCCCATTGCGCGAAGAACAGCGTTCTGGCGGCTGATTCTCCCAGTCCGACAACCCAGATGAGGGCATATGCGGCGATGATGATCGGAAACGTTACCACCACGCCCTGCAAGAACGCGGCGGTTATTTTACGAGACATCCATATTCCATAAACGAAAAACGTTCGACGCAGGCGGGTCGTTCCCTGCGCCGAACGTCGGTGATTATTCGCGCCGTTCACGATGCAGTCCTTATGATCGAACGCGGAAACACCGTGTCGATGCCGACCCGGCCGGCTGACGGGGTGGCACGGCGTTCGCTTCGTGCAACCGTTCATGGATTGTCGATATTGGCGTCCGACCAATGACTAGTGCTTTGTCAAACGTAGGAATTGGGGTTGACGTTCCGGTTTCATCCGAGCGCTTGCGGCAATTCGGCGTACCGCCAACAGGAAATCCTAGTGCTTTCGGAGCGCTAGACGTGTGGACGTCGGGCCAGGCCGGCAACGAGACTCACGACCAATAAAACCAGAAAGATGAAGAACAGGATTTGTGCGATACTGGCGGCTCCGGACGCGATCCCGCCAAATCCGAATACGGCCGCAATAATAGCGATTACAAAAAATACCAGTGCCCAGTACAACATCGTGATACCTCCGGCCTAAAAGGCGAAAAATGGGTCAAATGGTTACCTCGCCGCGGTCGAGCGGCAAAGGCACGGCTTCAGGGAATTCAACTCCTGTTCCATCAACGGGGGACACCTCGGGTGCCTATCGAATAGGCACGAATTCCGGACGATGGGAGAATTGCATCCTGGGAGCAACAATGCAGCATGCGTAGCAAACGCCGTGCCGAACGCGCGACATGATTCTGCACTTTCTCCCACGAACGGTGGGGACGGATATCCGAAAACGAGTTAGAGGAGACTCGCGGCGACATCGATCAACTTATTGGCCTGATCGAGCGGAAAACCGGTGAGGCGCGGCAGAGCGTGGAAGCATATATCGAGACCGCGACCGCGGCGGCGGCGTCCTCGGTGGGTGAGGCGGCCAATTCCTTGAAGGACCGGGCTCATCGCGCAGCCGAAGCCGCCGAGCATGTCGCGGCCGAGGCGAGGGAGGCAATCCGGTATCGCTACGGAGAAACCGAAAGACAGTTCCGCCGCCATCCGTTTGAGTCGCTGGCGATCTGTTTTGGGTCCGGCCTTCTTCTTGGGATCGTTTCCAGTCTATTGTTACGTTCCAAATAGATGCCTTAACGCATCAAGGGTCGCCGACGGAGACAAAGGGAGTAACCCTCTCCGCGGCGCCTGTGCATATCAGGATTACCGATTGGGAGGAGTTTATCATGCCGACCAAAGAACCAGTTCCGAATCGAATCGCGAGTGTCGAGGAATCCACCGGCAGTTGCTGTCACTTCGTCGAAAAGCACCCGTTTCCCCTCGCCATTGTCTCGTTCCTGCTCGGCGTGGTCGCGAGCGTTTTTCTGGTCGGAGACTTCGGGAATTCAAAACGCCGTCGCCGCGACTCAGCAACCGCGCGTTTGGGCCGGCAGTTGCTCGAGGCCCTTTCGCTCGTCGCCCCGCACCGTTGAAAAAGCCGAACCGAACGGTAGAAACCTCGGATTTCAAGTGGCCAGCCTGATTCGCAAGGGGAGAGACGTAGAAACCGGTTGCGAACCGATCGCGCTGATTGGAGAAGGAGAAACCCATGTCCGAAGACGTCCCCCAAGACAAAACACGATACTCCGAGATTGCCGCGGATGAAGACTTGTCCGCGTGCGAGGCAATCGGACAAATATGCAGGGAATATGCACGACAGCGCCCCGGCGTTGTGCTCCTCTGAATGCTCGGAATTGGCTTCATCCTCGGTTGGAAGCTCAAACCGTGGTAATCGAAATCGTTTGTCTGGCGCGTTTGGGTCCGCTCGCCCCGACGTTCCGGCGGCGAATCCCCATGACGTCGTGATTGTGCGACCGACAGCCGGGAGGTTTCGATGTCCGAGGAAATGAAACGGCTCGCCGCCGATCTTTACCAGGCATATCTGAATCTGCAGGAGGATGATGGATTCCACATGGCGGCCTCCGTCTCGTTCTACATGGCGGTTTCGTTCTTCCCTCTGCTATTGGTTTTCGTTTCGATAAGCGGGATGCTGCTTCGCTTCACCGGCTGGGGAAAGAATGCCACCGCTCACCTGATCGACCTGGTCGCGAACCAAACCTCGCCCGCGATGGCGGACCAGTTGGAGATCGTCCTCTCCGATTTTCAACGTCAGTCGGTGGTCGGCGGGCCGATCGGATTGCTCCTCTTGCTTTTCGCATCCATGGCCGTCTTCGTCCAATTCGACGATGCCATGACCAGAATCTGGAACGCTTCCGAAGAACGCAGAAGGGGAATTTGGTCCGCGGTTCGCAGCGTTCTGCTTGATCGTTTTCGCGCGTTTGTGATGCTATTGGGCGTTGGTTTATTCGTCCTAGCGGGCTTCATCGTGAGCATGACTCTCTCCGCGATCGCCGAATACGGCGAGGATTGGATTCCCATTCCGGCAAGGATATGGGGTCTCGTCACCGTCGTTTTTTCCTTGACGTTGAACTGGACACTGTTCGCCGTGATCTATAAGACGATCCCGCGCGTTCCGATCCGATGGTCCGAGGCGGCGCGCGGCGCGTTGTTCTCCGCCTTCATGTGGGAAATCGGCCGGCGATTGTTGGCGTTTTTCGTGATCGGGTCTCGCTTTAGCGTTTACGGCGTCGTCGGCGCGTTCGTGGCCGTTTTGCTTTGGATTTTCTACGCAATGACCATCTTGTTTCTCGGAGCCGAATACATTCAAACATTCTGCCGGAGGTGTAATCCGAATTCGAACAAAATCCCTCGTTAGATTTATTAGGTATACTCATAAGAGTGGTTTCACGGCGGTCACTCGGCTGGCCGCGCGGTCAGGTTCCGGCCAACGGTGGAGCCGAGGCGCCCACTGGCTGTCGGCGTCTCAACAGGCAAAGCGCCATTCCCGAGGCGAGACAGACTACCATCGAGCTACCATCGAGGGTTCCGGAATATCATGCGTTGTGATTCGCGCGACAATCGTCAAGTGCTGCTGCCCTCCGGTGTCCTGGACTTTCGCGGCAATCAGATTCTCCCCCCGGCGGAGATACTGCGTCCATTCGCTTGGATACAGCTTATACGTCGCCACCCGGTTCGTATCCGTCAGCACCTGGTGGCCGTTAATCCACACGAGCGCGTCGTCATCAATCCAAAGTTCGAACCGGCTGGAAAGAGGGTCTCCCGGCAGCTAAAAAAAGCTGAAGGAATGGTTGCCGGCCGCATGCAGCCAGACGGCCGGCATTCCGTTCGGACTACTTGGTGGAATCGCGACCAATAATACGTCCCGGGAGGAACTGATGATCCTGAGAGAAGAGTCGGCGGTAGCCGAGCAGCACCACGGTCACGGTCCCCAGCGTGGAACCGGCGGCGATCAGGAACATGATCATCATCTGGTAGAATCCGGCCTGGAACGGGTTGACGCCGGCCAGCAGTTGGCCGGTCATCATGCCGGGGATACTCACGATCCCGATGACCATCATCGAGTTGATCGTGGGGATCATCCCCGTACGGACCGCGTCTTGCATTGCGGGCCGCGCGGCTTCCCAGCGGGTGGCGCCCAGGGCCAGTAGGGTTTCTACTTCGGGCCGCTTCGCGATCAATTCATTGTTAAAACGGTCCATTCCCAACGAAATCCCGTTGAGCGTGTTGTGCAGGACCATGCCCAACAGGGGGATTGCGTATTGCGGCCGATACCAGGGGTCGACTCCCAATACGCCGAACAGGCCCACGGCGGTAATGCACCACGAACTGGCCCAAATCGCCAACACGCTGTCGAGCAGCAGACCCGCGTAATACCGCTCGACGCGGCGGACCGCCGCCCATCCCGCGACCAGAGTCATGGCCGCCATGAGGGCCAGCACGAAGTACCACCTGCTTGCTTCGAATATCCAAAGCAGCACGAGGCTCAGCAAGAGCAACTGGACCACCGTCCGTGCGGCCGCCAGCAGCAGTCGCTTTTCCAACCCCAGTTGGAGCAGCAGCGAAATGCCGGCGCTGACGACGACCAGCGAGGCGGCGACGCCGACCCGCCATAGGTCGAGCGGGATGTACTCACTCCCCATTTTCGATCCTCCCTTGTTCGATCATCAGTGTTCGCTCGGCCACGCGTCGCGCCTGGTCGGCCGCGTGGGTTACCCAGACCGCCGCGCGGGAGTCCGGCGACTCGGCCAACCAGTCGCCGACCAGATTCTCCACGGCCGCCGTGGCGGCCGCGTCGAGGGCGGCGGTCGGTTCGTCCAGCAGCAGGACTTTCGGGTCGAGTTGGATCGCACGAAGCAGGGCCACCAGTTGCGATTCACCACCCGACAGCTCGCTGACCAGCTTGTCGAGAAACGTCTCCTCTCGGCCCAGCCGCCGGAGCATTTCGGCCGTTCGTTTTCGGTCGAACGATCGGCGGCGGTGAATTTCCAGCGCGTATGGCAGCCGCAGCGCGGCCTCCACCCGGTTCGCCAACAGCATTGGCCGCTGGTGCATATACACGACCTGGCCGCGAAAATGGGGAATCCATGTGCGGTCGACCAGTCGGCCCTCGAAATGAATCTCGCCCGCCTCCAACGGATCGAGCAGCGCCAGGGCACGCAGCAGGAGCGTCTTGCCGGAGCCGGACGGTCCGCTGATCGAAAGGGACGAACCGGCTCGAATCGCCAAGGAGATATGGTCCAGCAGCCAGCCGTCCCCTTGCGGGTGCCGGCGGGAGAGGTCGGTGGCCAAAATGAGAGCCGTCGGGTCGTTCATAATGCACGTTGTTCCGCTTCACGGTCCCGCATTTTTGCCTCGACTCGCGATAAGCGCGTCCAGCGAAAGCGTGCCGGCCCCGACGATTAGAAGAAACACCAGCCCCAACCACATGCAGAAATCCGTCCGCGATTCGTGCATCATGCTCCAGAATCCGTAACGGGACAGTTCGCGCAGGCTGAATATCCAGAACTCACGACCGAGCAAAATGGGGATTTTGGTCGAGACAATCGCCACCGAGATGGTGATAAGCAATGGGATTGCCGCCAGCCGCGTAAACAAACCCAGCAAGACCAGACTCCCGAACACGATCTCGACGACGCCGACAAACGGGCCCATGATCTCGGGGCCGGGGATGCCGATTCTGGCCATTCTCCCGGCTCCAAGGGCCTCGGCATAGAGAAACTTCTGGATTCCTTCCGAGAGAAAGACCCCACCTACCATCAGGCGAATCAGAAAGGTCGCCGCCGGAGCGGTGGTCGGCAAGGATCGGCGGATTAGTGTTCTTATCATAAGCTACTCCTCGGCGTGAATCGGGCGAGGTCGTGCATTCCCGACGACTTCTCGATCTCGTCGACCGGCCCGACGATCGCCTGGAAACCCTTCTTTGCGAACAGTGGATATTCCTTTTCCTCGCACTTTGAGAAGTCTCCGCGATATACTGACATAATCCAACCCTCCTGTCGAGCCTTATCTAACCACTAAATGGGGTTCTACGCCGCGGACAAGCACAACTGACTACTTTCTGCGAGGGGTATGATCCCATCGAGTGCCCCGGTCGCCTCCTCGGTGCCCTCCGAAATCACGATATGGCTTTCACCCATGAAGCGTCGCTCCAGTCCGCCTCCGCGCGAACCCCCCTTCCGTTTGACGTGTCAGACCTCTTGAAGTATTATTCGCCGAACGAACGATTGAACTCAACGGGAACACGGAGCGGTCACGCATGACGGGCGCGAAAATCATCGCCAGATGCCTGGAAGACCTTGGCGTGAAGACCATTTTTGGATACACCGGCGCGGCAATTCTTCCGGTGATGGACGAATTGGGGCAGAGTTCCGTCAAGATCGTCGTCAACTCGAACGAGCAGTCCGCCGCTTTCAGCGCCGCCGGCTATTCCCGGTCGAGCGACGACGTCGGAGTCGCGATCGTCACCTCCGGCCCGGCGATCACCAATACGCTCACCGCGGTTGCCGATTCATTCGCCGACAGCGTTCCTTTGATCGTCATCGCGGGGCAGGTCCCGGAACACAAAATCGGTACGGATTCGTTCCAGCACATCGACGTCGCCTCCGTGTTCGGGCCGACGGCCAAGGAGGTCGTGTCCGTAACCAGCATCGGGAACATCGAGTCGGTCGTGAAGGATGCCTACTTCCTCGCCAAGGCCGGCAAGCCCGGGCCGGTCGTCATCGACATGCCGGTCAATCTCCAGCAGAATATCAACCAGTACTCGGGGGACGGCCTGGACCGCTACCGGAATACGTACCGCGACGAGTGCCATTTGTCGGACAGCCAGTGCGAGCGGTTCTTCTCGTTGCTCACGGAAGCCAAACGGCCCCTGCTCTATCTGGGTGGAGGGCTGAATTCCACGGCCGGAAGCAGGGCGATTCGCGGTTTCAACGCGCTCTTCGGCATCCCATCGGTAAATACGCTCATGGGCAAGGGGGTCGTCGACGAGAACGAACCGACCTCGCTGGGGTTGTTGGGAATGTTCGGCACCCCTTACGCCAACAAGATCATCCAGGCGAACGATTTCTTCTTCGCCATCGGCGTCCGCTGGGACGACCGGGTGGCGGAAAAGGTCGGTTTCGCCATCCACGCGAAGATCGCATACCTCGATATCAACCCCCGGAAGCTCTATCAGATCCGCACGGAGCGGAAACCGGAATTCTCGTTCCTGGGAGACGCCGCCGCCGCGCTCGACGACCTGAGAGATTACGCGGTCCGCCACGGTATTATCATTTCCATCGACGAGTGGATCGAGCACGCGGCCGAGCTGAAGCGGTCGTGGCCGCTTGGCTACCGGCGTGACGGGGACTTCATCCAGGAGGCGGAGGTGCTCGATTTGTTGAACCGGTTCATCGACGAGAAGACGGTCATCACCACCGGAGTCGGCAACCACCAACTCCTCGCCGCGCAGTATTTGCGGATGCGGCGGCCGAAGTCGTTCCTCACTTCCGGCAGCTTCGGGACGATGGGCTTTGGAATGCCCAGCGCCGTAGGCGCCCACTACGCCAATCCCGATTCCACCGTCATTGTCGTCGACGGAGACGGCAGTTTCCGGATGAACATGGGGGAGGTCCACACGATCGGCACGCTCGATCTGCCGATCAAGGTGCTCCTGCTCAACAACCACGCCGACGGCATGGTGAAAAACCTCGAGGATGTCGCCTACGGCGGCCGGCACTCCGCCTCCGTCCGTCGGCAAGACGTCAACTTCGCCGAAATCGCCGCCCAGTGCCGGTTCCGCTTCGCCAAGCGGGTCGCCGCCCGGGCGGAGCTGGCGGAAGGGCTGGAGGCGTTCATGGCGGCCGAAGGGCCGTGCTTTCTGGAGGTCGTGACCGACCCCGAGGAGGTTCTCTATCCGGTGGTCCGCCCCGGCACCTCCTACGCCGACATGGTCCTCGGCCCCTACATCGGCCAGATCACGGGGAATCAATAGATACGCGTCCGCGGTACACCAAGTTCGGGGCAGAGGCTCAGTTCGTAGCGGAAACCACCCGATGCTTGATAGGGCCGATTTTTGTTCGGCCTTGGACTACATAGCAAGGATTGCGCTGCCCCGTCTTGGGCAAAGTCGACCATCGCCTTTCGAAATGTCCGGTGTTCATCGAAGGCCAAAGGTAGGCGATATGGCCTTCTTAAGGGGTATATTCTACCACTCATGTTGGTTGCGGTATTCGGGCTCCGATTTCTGGGGGATGTCCCATCGGCAAATGCGCATCGTCCGGAACATGGAAACAGGCCGTTCTTGTGAGTAGAATGGGGAGAATACTCCGGAACTGGAATCGTCTCGCCGGATGGGGAACCGAGCCGGTGGACTGGTATTCGACCACGAGCAACCTGATGAAACGACGCGATTTTTTAGGCGCCGGGCTGGCGGCCGGTGCCGGTTTATGGATTACAAACGGCTCGAACGTAAGGGGGCGGACGAGCGAGGCGACCCCGGAAGGGGAGACGCTCAACGTCGCCCTTATTGGAGCCGGGACGCAAGGCCGAACGCTGATTAACGCGCTCGGAGAGTCGCGGGGAATCCGAGTTTGCGCGGTATGCGATATTTGGCCGTATCGGCTGGAGTCCGCCCAGTATTATTTGAGCGAGATATCGAAGACCGAGGCCGCCGGATACGGCGATTACCGGGAGATGCTCGACAAGGAGAAAAGCCTCGACTGCGCGCTTATCGCCACCCCCGACTTCGTCCACGCCGAACAAACCAACGCTTGCCTCGAAGCGGGTTTGCACGTCTATTGCGAACCGATGATGTCCCACACCCTGGACGGGGCGCGATCAATGGTCCGGACCATGCGCAAGACCGGAAAGCTCCTGCAGATCGGCCTGCAGCGCCGCAGCAACCCACGATACGCGCACGTGCTGGAGAACCTCATCCGCCAGGCCGATCTCCTCGGAATTCCGGTCCACGTTTCGACGCGGTGGAACCATCCGGAGCAGGATGATCTCGGGTGGCCGCGGCGGCGGGTGTTGCCGGACGACGTATTGAAACGGTTCGGATTCTCCGACATGCACCAGTTCCGGAATTGGCGGCATTTCAAGCAGTACAGTGCCGGAGATTGCGCGCATTTTATCGCGACGCAGGCGGACGTAATCGATTGGTTCTTGGGAACGCGTCCGAAGAACATTCTGGCGGCCGGCGGGCTCGACTACTATAAGCGACGCGAGTGGCCCGACAACGCGACGGCGGTGATGGAATACGCGACGGAAGACGGGGCGTTACGGGCCAGCAGCCAGATCCTTACCGCGACCAGCGGCGGCCCCCACCGCATCTACGAGCATTTCATGGGCGTGGCGGGTTCGATCCAGGTCGCCGAGAATCCTGACTGGCTGAAAGTCTACCACGAACCTCGCACGGAAGAATGGAACGAATGGGTGCGCAAGGGTTTCCTCGTGAAGGAGGAACAAGCCGATCCGGACGAAGACCCGAACGCGATCAAGGTCCGCGAGACCGGCCAGGTCGTCGGTTACCTGGTCCCGATTGAACTAGAGAAATCGGTTTTCGCCTACCACCTGGAGAATTTCTTCAACGCCGTCCGCGACAAGGCTCCGCTGAGCTGTCCCGCCGATGTCGCTTTTCACGGCCAAGTGATCGGTCTGAAATTGAATGAGGCGATCGCGGCCAGGAAGATGCTGGAGTTCACCGAGACGGAATTCGAAGTCGCCTGATGAGGGCTCGCCGCATCGCCGCGTGACTACCGGACGACCGGTCCATTTCCGAGAATCGACCAAAACATGACGCCCCTGATACATCTTGCCCTGATCCTTCCTCTGACGGCCACGGAGCCGGTCCTAACCGGGATTGACGTCCTCCACCGCGATAAATTCGAAACGCTCCAAGGTTGCCGGGTCGGGTTGATTACGAACCAGACGGGGATTGCTCGCGACGGAACGAGTACGGCCGAATTGCTCGACCGGGAGAAGGGGGTTCGGTTGGTCGCGCTGTTCGGGCCGGAACACGGGATCGAAGGGAAACTGGATCAGGCGGTCATCGCCGACGGCGAGGACGGTGAAAGAGGAATCAAGATATTCAGTCTCTACGGAAAAACGCGCAAGCCCACGCCACGGAGCCTTGCGGGGATCGACGTGCTCGTCTTCGATATCCAGGACGTCGGGTGCCGGTTCTACACGTATATTTCGACGATGGGTCTGGCGATGGAGGCAGCGGCGGAACGGGACCTCCGTTTCGTCGTCTTGGACCGTCCGAATCCGATAGGGGGTGTCCTGATCGAGGGGCCGCTGCCGGAGCCGGACCGGGAGTCGTTCGTCGCATACCACTCCCTTCCCCTGCGTCACGGACTGACGGTCGGAGAATTGGCCCGCCTTTTCAAAAAGGAACGCGAGTTGGATGTCGAGCTGGAAGTCGTCCCGGTCGAGGGGTGGAATCCCCGAGCCGATTTCGAGGCGACCGGCCTGAAATGGGTCAATCCTTCTCCGAACATGCGCAGTACGACGGCGGCCATTCTCTATCCCGGCGTGGGCCTCTGGGAGTTCACGAACGTCTCGGTCGGCCGCGGTACCGCTACGCCCTTCGAATTGCTGGGGGCTCCTTGGATCGAACCGGATGCGTTCACCGCCACCTTGCGGGCGGAGGGTCTCCCCGGTGTCCGCTTCGAGCCCGTAAGGTTCATTCCGGAGGCGAGCGTTCATGCCGACAGGGAATGCGGCGGCACCCGGTTCATCGTGACCGACCGCGGGGCGTTCCGTCCGGTGCGTTTGGGATATGCGCTGGGCAAAGTCCTCAACCGTCTATATCCCGACAAATGGAATCGGACGCGTGCGGACGGTTTGCTCCGCAATAAGCATGTCCTCGAGGCCGTTCTCGCCGACGAACCGTTGGAGGTGATCGAAGCCCTGGTCGCGCCGGACTTGAAGTCATTCGAGGAACGGCAACGCGGATGTCTTATATATCCCCGTTAGACGAAATGGGCGTCGTGAACTCGAGACAGAACGTTCTCGAGACAAGGACGGGGGAAGCGGAGGGTCGGGGGTAGGAAATGGCGGAATCGCGAATGTTTTCCAGGCCTCGCCCATCGCCTGGATCCACGTTTCGTTTACTCGGCCGCCGCCTCGTACAACGCCGCGATTGTTTCGTCCGGGAGTACCCGGCTGAAGAGAACGACTTCGTCGACGTAACCTTCGGCGCAGTCCGACTCGGAGCACGTCCCGATGCGGAGGGAATTCTTCAAGCGACGCGGCTTTTCGCCGGCGACGGCGCCGATGGGAGATTTCCCGGCGGCCTTGCCGTCCACGTAAACCCGCCGCTCGCCGTTTTCGCGATCAACGACGAGAGCGATCTGCCGCCATCTTCCGTCGCGAAGGTCGTCCACCGCCACCGGGCTTCTCGTCGGTTCCCACGGTCTTCCGCCGGATTCGCCTTCGATGGCGCCGTCGGAGTTCACGAAGATGGTCCAAGAGGGGGTTATCGCCTCGTCGCTCTCCAAAAGGACAGTAACAAGTGGGTGCTCTTTGGAAGTATCGGTGATGTTGATCCATCCGACGATTGTCCAGCCCTCCTCGGCGTTCTCGAGTTCCGGTGAAATGGGGATATCCAGATAATCGTCGATGCCGTCGAGGACCAGTGCACCCCCCGCGATACCGTCGATCGCCGAAACGCGCGCTCCGTTCCGCTTGACGCCGTGGTATCCGTTGCCGGAAGCATCCGGGATAATGGGGGAATCGCCGGCGTGTTCAAAGCGCCAATAGGCGACCGGGTTCTCGGCCAGGACGGCCGTCTCGAGCCGGTGTGGCGCGATAAGCACTCGGGCGAAACTCGGCTTTCCTCGCGGTTCCTCGGGAATGATCCGGTTCGGCGCGAGACGCACGCGCTCGCCGACCTCCAGAAGCCGCGCCACCGACGCATCGATTCGGGAGGCAAGCCGCACCCGTCCGTCGAAGACCTCCACCGAGGTCGGCGTGTCGTTACCGACATGGACGGAGAACTCGGTTCCCAGATCGACGATGTGGGCATCCGGGGTCGATATCGAAAAACCGGACGCGTCCGCTCCCGGAATCTTGCCCAGAAGGTGGCCCCGGACCAAATGTCCCGAATTCGGGTCCAGGACATCGAAATCGCTCGGGCCGTCCAACACGACTGAGGCTCCGGAACGGAATGTCACGTGTGCGCCGCCCGAGGCCAGACGGAGCTTCGCGTGTTCGAGCAAGCGTTCGCCGGAGCGGACCGGCGCGCCGGTGTCGGCGTGCCGGCAATCGCCGGAGACGCTTGACACCCTGGCTACGTAGTCGCTCAAGTTGGTCGCGGGATCGGGACGCGGAGACAGGAACAGAAACGCTACCAAACCGGAAATCAGAAGAAATATCGACGCGAAACTGATCGCCCCGAACACGAGGGGCGGTTCGGGCCAACTACTGGGACGTCCATCGAAGCCGAATTCGCTCCGATCGTCGTTCGGGTCACGAGGAACGTCCTCGGCGGCGCCTTGGAGTATCTTCGCTAACGCGGCATCCTGGATTTCCCGAATCGCCGTAGCGTCCAGACACAAATCGATAAAAGCTCGGCGAGCCTCGCCGTCGTGTTGGAGACGGCCGTCAAACGCGTCGAACTCCTTCGGCGTCAGATCGCCGTCAAGATAACGGACGGCCAAGTCCTCGATATACGACTCGTCTTGACATCCGCTAGGCATGGAGCGACTCTCGCTTGGGCCCGCCGGCTCGGATGTGTTGGCTCAGCCGCCGGTGAATCCGAGCGAGCATCGCGTATACCGTGGAAGGTTTACGATTCAAAATCCGGGCGACCTTTCCGCCGCTGAGATTCTGGCCGTACCGCAGAGCGACGATTCGCCGCGCGGAAGGGAGAAGTTGCTCCGCCCAGGTTTCGAGAACGCTCGCCCCGCATGGAATCGACTCGTTCGGATAATCACGCCAGGTCGCGTCGATCAGATCGACCGTCGTGTTGCTTAGCGGGAACGGCGCTAGACCCGTGTAACCAAACCGCGCTAAGACGTCAAACCGAACGGTGCGGCGGCACCAAACGGGGACGGCCTTGATGTTTTTCAGTTCGGTTTTTCTTTTCACCGCGACACGCCGTAATTCGAGGAAGCACTCCTCCGCCACCTCGGTGCTGGACGTCAGCAGCCACGCGTAGGCAAACAGGTTCACGCGGTAGCGGTTCACCTCGCGGAGGATGGTCTGTTCTGGAAGTGGCATCGATCGCAAGCGGCGAAACCCTGGGGGATGCGTTGACGGCGCCTATTCGGAAAACGACCGACGATCCTCCCGAGGGGAAGTACCTCGCGCTCCTCCCGCTTCCGCCATCCCGGTGCGGGGCGCCGTCCGTCCGGACGGGCCGCCGCCCCAAGCAAGGTCGGCTGGGGAATAAGGGTCCGTACCATGCCTTTTCCACTGGGCCTTTTCCCTTGGGCCTTTTCCACCGGCTGACATCGTACGACGCTTCGATCGGTTGCCTCCTAACAATCGTAGGTCAGGCTTTTTCACCGGCCCGCGAATCCCCATGCACTCGGCGGCGCATTCCGGGCGGCAAATCCGTCCCAACCGGCGCGACCGTAGCGTTTGCCTTGGCCATCGTCCCAACGAAGCGTGGGACGAGTCCCGCTGGCGGTGCTGAACCTCGCACCGGGCCGGTCAAACTCGCGAAACAAACTAAAACGCGGATTTAACGCTGCCGCTCGCCTCCGAGGATTTCGCGGCCGCAATCGGTCAATTCGCGCCCGGCCACGACTCGGCCGCGGCGAGAACCGCCCGAAATCGGATTGCTTTTTCGGTGACGGCCGGGCACAATGAAGGGAGTCCCAACGCTCGTATTCCCAAGGAGAAACGCTCATGCCCGTCGATCTCACCTGCCCGCATTGCGGCGCGCAAACGCAGGTCGCGGACCGGTACGTCGGAGAGACCGAGCCCTGTGCCAAGTGCGGTCGGCCTGTCTCCATTTCGGCGCCCGAACCCGACTCGCCATTATCCGGGCGGAGTAGGTGGCCGACCCCCCCTTTGGCTGCCTGGGGGCTCGTCATTCTCTGCTTACCTGCGTTTCTCGGTCTGGCCATTGCGCTAACTCTCCCAGCCGTCCAGGCAATGCGCGAATCGGCCCGCCGGGAGAAGTGCGTGAAAAACATGAAAGACTACTTCGGCGAAGCTTGCGTTTTGTTCGCGGACGGGCACGTCGACACGATTTCGCACGACACCGACTCAGCGGTCCTCAAAGCCCTGTTCACGATCAGCGGCGGAGAGGAAGTGGAATTGCCCGACTGAGCGGCACCGCTGTCGCCGTTCACCACGTCTTGGGTGGGTCGAGGAGTCGCGTGACGGCGGCGAGGAGTTGGTTCAATCCCGCCCCGGTCACCGCGGAGATGAGAAAGACGTCCTCACCGAGTGCCGCGGCAAGTTCCTCGCGGGTCGCACCCGCCGAGGGGAGGTCCGCCTTGGTCACCACGATGACTTCGGGTCTCTTGCCAAGGTCTTCATCGAATCGTTCGAGTTCGTCCCGGATAGCGTGGTAGTTCGCCATTGGGTTGGTGCCGTCCATCGGCTCGGGCTCGACCAGATGAATGAGGATTCCGGCGCGTTGGATATGACGGAGAAACTCATGTCCGAGGCCGACTCCTTTGTGGGCACCCTCGATGAGCCCCGGGATGTCGGCCATGACGAAAGATCGGTCATAATCGATTTGGACCCTCCCGAGGTTCGGGGTCTTCGTCGTGAAGGGGTAGGGAGCGATCTCGGGATGGGCGCGGGAGAGACGGCTCAGGAGGGTGCTTTTGCCGGCATTCGGCTTTCCGACCAAACCGACATCCGCGATGATCTTCAATTCCAAACGCAGCGTGCGTTGTTCACCCATCCCGCCGGGGGTCGATTCCCTCGGAGCGCGGTTCACGGACGACTTGAAACGGGCATTTCCCTTTCCTCCCTTGCCACCGAGCGCGGCGATGACCTCGTCTCCCACCGAGGCCAGATCCTTCATTAGAAACCCCCGCGCCGCGTCGACGACGATGGTGCCCGGCGGTACCCGGATGATCAGGTCTGCCGCGTCGGCTCCGTGGCATTGGGCCCCTTGTCCCGGTCGCCCGTTCTTCGCCCTCCAGTGCTTTCGGTGCGCAAGCGCGGCGAAGCTGTCCACCCCTTCTTCGGCGCGGATTATCACGCTGCCCCCCTTGCCGCCATCGCCTCCATCCGGACCCCCTCGGGGAACGTACTTCTCCCGCCGAAAACTGACGCAGCCGTCACCTCCCTTGCCGGCTTCCACGAAGATATCGATTTCATCGATGAACATGCTTGGGGGTGCCGCAAGGCGGCGCGATGACGTGCCGAGACAAAAAAAGGGTGGCCCGATAAAGGCCACCCAAAGAATATCCGCTTGGGGGATTCTCAGTTGGCTTGCGGAACGACATGGACCCGGCGCCCCCCCCGGTCAAATTGGACGCAACCGTCGATGAGGGCATAAAGCGTGTAGTCCTTACCTTGGCCAACCCCCCTTCCAGGGTGAAACTTTGTTCCAACCTGGCGGATGAGGATGCTACCGGCGGTGACTTGCTGGCCCCCAAAACGCTTGACTCCGAGACGCTGGGCGTTTGAATCGCGTCCGTTCCGGCTGGAACCCTGACCTTTCTTGTGTGCCATGCTACTACCTTCCTACCAATTCTAATCTCTATCCGAACCTATTCGATCCGCGCCGGACCGACGCGACGAGCCATTCGGTCGTGTTAACGAGAATCCAGAATTTTAGCGAAAGACCCATTCATAGTCAACCGTTCCCGGTTGACCGAAGCGGATTTCGTCTTCATGCTCGTAGAATTCGTCACCGGGACGCCAGAAATTGAGCTTGAGAGTCTTTCGAGCAAGCCGACGCCCGACGCCGATTTGATTGCCAGGTTCGAACTTGCCCGGTTCGTCGACCCACCGGTAGGCGTTCGTTAGCCCCTGAATGTAGACCGAAAAGAAGTCAATCAACGGGTCGATATCCTCCCAAGTCGCGATTCCCCAGACCGTTTCCCCCACGGCGATCTCCCGGCATATCTCCACCGTGTTGTAGAACTTCCGGTTCGGGTCTTCTCTTTCGGCGATCTTCGCGAACGCCAGCGGAATCACCCGGTCGGGGTAGGCTTTTTGGAACTCCGTCGCCTCGAGAACGAACAAGGGGACGAACTTGATCGGCCTGGCGACCGTTTCGACGTCGTACGCGCCGTTGGGTTGCTCCACCGGACGAAGCGCGTCGCCATTGTTCGTCACGTTGTAAACCATGTACCAGATCAGCTTTCGGGCCATTTTCCCACTCGGCTGCGGCAAATCGACCGGGTACATCCGAACCTGTTTGAACCGAAACTCGAGCCCCCAAACTTCGCGACGAAACGGGACTTCCTTGGCAATGTCCAAGTCCGGCTTGACCGCAAGAAGTTCGACCACGTCATGACGGCTGACGGAATCAACATATTCGGGAGCGGGCGAGACTTCCTTCAACACCCCCGGGGCCAGTTTGCGATACCTCTGACTCTGAACGGGTTGTTCCTGTGCCGCCGCGTCCACGGCGCCCGAGAGGAGAACGCAAAAGCCAATGACGCAAATCGCAAGCCGTTTCATGAGGAAGTCTCGAAAGCGGTTTCTCGAAAAACAAAACGCCGCAACGGGCGCACACACCACCCGGCACGATTGTACTTTTCTAGTATAGTTACCCAACTTGCCAAGCGTCAAGGATGAGAATCTGGGGTTCGACGCATCCGGCACCGCATTGCCGCGTCAGCGGAAACCGCCTTTTTGGGGGTATCAAAAACGTTTAATGTAATGACGCCCACGAAGATGCTCGCAGTGCGATGTCCAACCGTATCGCTTCATGATCCGATCCGAGAGCCGCGGATTGGACGCGTGACAGACAATGGCCAGTGCCCCGCGGATTTGTGCGATCTCATCCAAAGCCGCCAACGCGGCGTTCACGGTCTTTAGGGAACATTTTTTATTTGAGGAAAAATATCTTAACGCAATGTATCCAGGGCAGGCGAGAGGGGCGTTGTAATAGATAAGGCAGCGGTCTCGCTCTGAACATACCCCCTGTAGGAGTGAATGCAAGCCGAGTTCATAGAGCGATACAACTTTGGGAAAAGGGCGGAGCAAAACGCGATGAAACCGCCCGTTCCGGGCTTCAATCAACCCGTAACGGCGTCGTCGGAGTATCTCCGCATCCGAAACCAGGTCATGGACATTCTTGAAGAAGCTGAGGTTTCTCCAGAACATTCCTTCCGAACAGGGACTGCCCGACGTTTCCCGGGGTGGTGTCGGAACCGGCCGACCCGGCTCGAGCGGCACGGAAGAAGGGGCAGGAAAGTCGCCGGTCACGGGTTGTCTCGCTTTTCGTACTCCGTAGGTTCACCCAAGTCTAGCATACCGGCGTCCGGAGATTCCACCTCCAAATGCGAAGTTGACGGTAGTTCTATCGTGGACCTTCGATGCGGTGGCAACTATAATGGTCGTCAAGTAGGAATCTCGCATTGTTTGCAGGGAGTCTCGAATGTCATCCAAGACGGTTCGCCGATTTTCGATCCCCCATTTTCTCGCCTTTTTGTCGGTAACGTCGACCCTCACCCTCGGCGCCGCCGTATCGGCGAAAGAGAAGAAAGTGCTGATTTTGGGTTATGACGGCGTCCGGTCGGATGCGTTTCAGCTCGCCGACACGCCGGTCTTGGATGCTTTGGCGCAAAACGGCGTAGTAACGTATGACGCGCAGACGGAAGACAAAACGATCAGCGGATGCTGCTGGAGTTCGATCCTCTTGGGCGTTCACCGCGACCGGCACGGGGTAGATGGCAACGCCGACTACGGCCCTCCCATGCCGACGAACAATATCGGCGCCTGGCCGGACGTCTTCACGCGATTGGAGAACTTCGATTCCTCGATCGTGACGGCGCGTTTCACCCGTTGGACGGAGATGAGCCAGACCCCCACCGCCGCCGACGTCAATTACATGCAGCGTCTGCCGGGGGGCGGGTACCCGAACGACATCCAGGTCGCGGCGGACGCCTGCCTGTTTCTTCGGGGAGATCACCCAATCCATTCCGAAGATCCGGACGTCTTCTTCGTGTATCATGGAGATACCGACAAGATTGGACACATCTACGGTTTCAGTCCGCAAATCCCAGAGTATATCGCCGCCATCGAACAGAACGATATGCTGACCGCGCAGTATCTCGCGGCGCTTCATAGCCGCCCGAATTACGCGAATGAAGACTGGATGATCATCATCGTCACCGACCACGGCGGGTTGGGAACGAGCCACGGCGCCGCGACGCGGGAGACGCGGACCGTTCCTCTGATCGTCAGCGGCGATTCCATCGTCCGAACCGACGTGATCTTTCCGCAGCGACGAACGACCGACGTCACGGCGACGGTCCTGGCCTACATGGGCGTTCCGGAGTCCGACTTCGCCGATCTCGACGGCCGCCCCTTCGGATTCTCCGTCGATACCCTGCCCCAACTGGCTCTTGGCAAGAACCTCGTCTTCAACGGCGACGCCGAATTCACGCGAGGATTCGACGACGCCACGCCGGATCAGTACTGCAGCGGC
Source organism: uncultured Planctomycetaceae bacterium (assembly GCA_964520785.1). Lineage (GTDB taxonomy): Bacteria > Planctomycetota > Planctomycetia > Pirellulales > Thermoguttaceae > CAZFQG01. The sequence goes on from CAZFQG010000026.1 coordinate 19,016, forward strand.
TGGGAGGACCGGGACGGAGACGGAATGTCCGTCATGCGCTACGGGGCATTGAGCACGCCGCCGGCACAGTCTCCGGCCGACCGGGGGGACAACTTCTTCATCGGCGGCATCATCGGCGAGTCGACGATGTCCCAGCGGATCGACCTTTCCGAAATCGGCCCCCTGGTGGAGAGTGGGCGCGTCGCATACGACTTCTCCGGATGGCTCGGAGGTTGGGCGAACCAGAACGACCGTTCCGATCTCCTCCTCCGTTTTCTCGACGTTGATGGGGAAGAAATCTCGCTGGTAGTCCTCCCGGGTCCTCTCGCGGCCGAACGAAATAACCGTACGTCGTTGGTCCGGCGCGAAGCGGAGGGGATTCTGCCTGCCGATACCAAAGCCGTCGAGGTCGTTCTTCATGCGAAGCGGGCCGGTACGTCCGGCGATAATGACGGCTTTGCCGACAATATCTCCCTTATCTTCTCGGCGACCGGAAAACCGGGCGATCTTTCCGGCGACCTCGCCGTCGGCAGCGCCGATCTGGACATCGTCCGCGCCAATTGGGGCCGATCGGTCGTGCCCGGCAATCTCCTGGAGGGAGACGCCAACGGTGACGGCATCGTGGGAAGCGCCGATCTGGACGTCGTTCGTGCGCATTGGGGCGAGGAGTCGCCCGCCCCCGTGCCAGAGCCGGCCGCATGGTGGCTCTTGATCGGCGGCCTGGCGGCGGCGCGGGGAGTCTCCCGCCGTGGTCGATTGTAGAGTCGGAATGCCGCGCCGCGCGTGAAGCCAGAGAGAATACGCGGAATATAACGAATTCTGAAATCGTTCCGCATCATTCGCGTTGCCCAACGGCCGGACCATGTCGGGGGGGCGTTTTTCCGCGGCGGTTTGGACGATATACTTGCAACGAGAACCATCCGTTAACACCCCCCTTCTCTGCGGAAGGACCCCCCAATGTCGCAATCGACAAGACCCCTAATTCAGTACGATCCTTCCGGCATGTTTCAGCCGGAGACGGGTCTTTCGCGTGAGGATGTGAACTGGCTCGGTCCGCGCCTGGAAACGGCACGGCGCGAAGTGCTGGACGATTTGGAGCTTTGGAAACGCGCGGCGGTTCCCAAGCGCAAACAGCCGTTGGATGCCGGGTTCATCGATTTGCCGGAGCGGCTTCTCGACGACTACGCTCTTCACAAGGAACAGAGCGAATTGGGACGGATCGTGGACGTCGCCGACCGCATGGCCCACCGGTGCGACAGCGTGGTGAGTCTGGGAATCGGCGGGTCCTACATGGGAGCCAGGGCGCTCTTCGAGGCATGCTGCCACCCCTACCACAACGAGATCGACGCGGAGCGCCGCCATGGGCGTCCGAGAATCTATTTCCAAGGGAACAACGTCGATAACGACGCCACCGGCGCGCTGCTCGACCTGCTCACCAGCCGGACGGGGCACCGCTGGGGGATCGTAGTTATCAGCAAGAGCGGCGGAACCCTCGAAACGGCGGTCGCCTTTCGCGTTTTTCTCGATGCCCTCCGCCGCGCCTGCGGTAACGACATGCGCGAGGCGGCCGCCAGAATCGTTCCGATTACCGGCCAGGAAGGGCGGCTCCGCCAGCTCGCCCAGGCGCTGGGATGCGAAGACGTCTTTCCCATCCCGGACGGCGTGGGGGGGCGGTTCTCCATCTTCTGTGCGGTAGGGCTCCTGCCGGCGGCGATCATGGGTCTGGATATCTTCAAGCTGCTTGAAGGGGCGGCGATGGCGAATGAACGGTTCTGCAACGCGCCCTACGGCGAGAACGTGGTCCTCGATTACGTCGCCGTCTGCCATCTCATGGAAGCCCGACGCGGAGCGACCACGCGGGTCCTGTCCACCTGGGGGGAAGGGCTCGAAGCGGTCGGCCTCTGGTACGACCAGCTCCTTGCCGAAAGCCTCGGCAAAGACGGGCAAGGGGCGCTGCCGCTGACAGTCGTCAACACGCGGGACCTCCACTCGCGCGGCCAGCAGCACCAGGAAGGACGCCGCGACAAGTTGATCACCAATTTGATCGTCGAACAGGTGAAGCGCCCGGCGATCGCGATCCAGTCGTCCAACCTGAACCAGGACCGGCTCAACGACTTGGAAGGGAAGACCTACCCTCAAATCCTCCAGGCCGCCATCGCCGGGACGAACCGCGCCTACAACAACGACCGCCGCCCGACGGCCGATCTGCGGCTTTCGCGGCGCGACGAGGTTTCTCTCGGCCAACTGTTTCAGATGCTCATGCTTGCCACGGCCGTCGAAGGCCGGCTGATCGGAATCAACCCCTACGGCCAGCCCGGCGTGGAGGCCTATAAGAAGCACATGAACGACTTCTTGCGAGAATAGCGCGGCGGCCCGTTAGGACGCGGCCGAGTTTTTTCGCTGCCCTTTCTTGCGGGCCAATTGCGCGAGGACCGGCGATGGCGACGGAGTCGCCCCGGCCGGTTCGTGTTGAAAGGGTCGCGACAGGGACTTGGCTCTGCGCGAGAGCGGAATCGAGCGACTCATCGAGACGTTCCATGCTCCGCATCGCAACGTACCGCGTAAACGGCCGCTCGTTCGGGGCGGAAAATCGCGATTCCACCGATACACGGACAAACCCCACCCCGAAATAGGATTATAGGATTCAGCGTGGAATCCGCGAACGGCTTGTCGGACGGCACTTCGGATGGCTTCACAAGACCGGCTCGCGTCTCGTCGAGACCGGGATAAGGGAGGGTATTTCCTCCGGTTCGCTCACGAGCGTTCGCCGGTTCGCCACCAGCGCCATCGAGGTCGGGTTCCTGCGAAGCGCGGCGTCGTACAGGGCCAGCGCGTCCGACTTACGGCCTTGGCGAAGCATATCCGTCGCGGCGTCGATTACCGCGGCCGATTCCAGACGGGCGACGCGCGGACGCAGGTTCGGACCGCATCGCGACTCCGCTTCGTCGAAGATCAGGAACGCCGCGTCGAAATGCTCTTCCCGGAATTCCCGACGGGCCCAGCGATCGAAGACCTCCAGAAGTTTTTCCGTCAAAACGGGTGCGCCGGGGTGTCTCGACAGGGCGTCGAAAGCGACGCGCGCCCCCTCTTCGAATCGGCCGGCGCCACCGAGCGCGTCGACCCAGCGCTCCGTCACGTGCACATGGTTCGCGCGAAGCGTATCGAAGTCCGGATCGATCGCCAATCCCCGGTCCAGTTTCTCCACGGCCGTGGCGTACAGGTCTTGCATGCTCAGGTGAATGGCCCAGTTGTTCAATGAGGCGACGAGGTTTCCGCGGGCGATTTCATTGGTCCGGTCGAAGCGCAGCGCTTTGGCGTTTGCGGCGACGGCCCCCGCGAAGTCCTTTTCGGACAGAAGATCAATGCCTCGATTGTAGTAGATCGTCGCCAGCCATTGGATGTCGTCGACCTCGCGGCACTCCGGGGGAGAGCCACCCGAAGGGTAACCCATGGCTTTGCGTACCACCTCCGCGCGTTTCTCGGGTTGATCGATCAGCGAGAACCAGCGCGGACACGTACTTTCTATCTCCAGCGTCTCGTTTTGCAGGTACAGCCGGCACATCGCGTGGCCGGGCACCTCCAGCCCCATGATACGAAGCCCGAAACGGCCGGCGAGAACTTTGTAGAGGATCGACGCGCTGACGCAGTTGTATCGCCCGTCATCGAGGACGGTGGACAGGCGGGAGCATTCGAGCTGGTAGCCTCCGCGAAGCACCATCCGGTGCATGAACTCGAAGACTTCCCGGGCCCTCGCCGTCTCGGAGGTTCTCGCCTCGACTTCGGGTCGCATTTCGAGGATCAACGACTCGATCCGCTCTTCGTAGTACGCGATTCGGTCCCGGTCTTGTATTCCACCGGCGACGAGCGCGGCGGAGAAGAGGGAGAACGAGTCGAGGCGCCCGTCGCGGATATCTTCGAACAGTTCGGCCTCGGTGGCGCCGAGCGGTCCCTCCAGATCGCGGTAGCGGAACGCGTCCTCCGACGCGAAGAGCGAGGACGGCGGCGCCAGGCACATCCATAAGCAGAACAGGCACGAGACGCGGCGGAGAGAAGCGTAGTCTTGGGAGGGATGCATCTGGAGGTTCGATGGTGGGTCGGAGCTAACTGCAGGGGACGGGTTCGCCCGGAATTCCGGACGTCTCGCATTCGGCCCAGGACGCGGCCGCGGGAGCCGAGACGGGTTCGACGGGGTCGCTCGCGGAAATATGGGATTCGGTCCCGGTCTTCTCGTCCTGGATATTCACCTTCCGGTAGCCGAGGTTTCGCAGCACCTCCAGAACCTCGCTGCATGTCGGGAACATTCGGCCGCTGGTCCGCTTGTATTCATCGATCGCGCTCATGAACTCGATCTCATCCTCCGTGTAATCGCGCTCGCAGGTCGTCGGATCGATCTGCCGGCGCCGGTTCACCTTCGCGCGGCGTTCCAGCTTGGGTTTCTCAGGGGTGGTCGCTTCGTCGGCCGCGGACTCGCTCTTCCGACGGTCCTTGTCGCCGCGACGGTCTATGGTGATCGCGTCCTCGGGAAGCATGTCTTCAAAGGATTCGGCCGCGTCGGCGGGGATGACTTTTTCCCAAGCGGCCTTCTTTCGTGTTGCCATCGTCTCTTTCGCTTCGCTCGCTTTCTTCTTCGTGGCACCGGATCTTCTCGCCGTGGACGAACACTCCGTGACCGAGGAGGCTACCAGAGAAGAGTCGTTCGCGGGGGAAACCGCTTCCGCCGTCTTCTTCCGCGAGTCTGGCCCGGGCCGGCCCCTTTTCTTCCCGGCGGCCCGAGTGGACGCCGATTTCACGTTCACTTTCTTCGGGCCGCGCCGTTTGGGACCGTCCCCCGCAGACGATTGGACTCCGGCTTCCTCCGACTTCTTCGAGGCGGTCTTCGAGACGCGCGAACGCGACGCCGATTTTTCTTTCGGGTTTGATTTGGCGGTTCTGGGCACGGGACGCCTAAGCCTCCAACTAACGGGGAATCTCGCGGGGGCAAAATGGAATCATGCGGCGACGCGGAAGTGGATGAACTGCCTGGGGGCGGCGCTGCCAGCCACCAAAACCTCGTCACGGTGGGGACCGTCACTCTCCAGATCCGGCTCGGGACCGGCTCGGAAAGACGCACTCGTCCTACGCGACCGCAGTCAATCGAATCGGGTCGGTGCCGCCTGAAGATTTACCGGTTGGGTAAAATGTGCGGATGCGCGAAAGATGGCGGCTGGCGCGGGAATGCACGAAAAAACAAAGATGACGGCCGAGGGACCGAGCTGGAAGAAACCGGTTCTCGCGAATCCACCGGGTACGACGACTACGCGGCGGCCGCGCAAATTGAAGCGACGACGACGCCTCGAGTCAATAGCGTGGGCTATGGTATCAAAGATATAGTATCCCCGACCACCTCCACGGTGGAAGGGTTCCCGCAGCGGTATCGCGAGTTCACTGATGGAACGGCAGCCAACAAAGATCCTGTTCGCGGATGACGATCCGCTCACCGTACGTGTCGTCGGCCATTGGCTCGTCGACGCGGGATACGAGGTTATCGAGGCATCCGACGGAACGGAAGCGCTCGAGTGCATGCTGGGTCCCGAAGACAAGCTTCCGGACCTCGTTCTGACCGACTGGAGCATGCCGAAGATGGACGGGGTGGAGCTGACGCGGAGAGTTCGAGACCTCCAATTGGCCTACTATCCGTACATCATCTTTCTGAGCGTACGCTCCAGCACTAGCGCCATCGTCGAGGCACTGGAACAAGGGGCGGACGATTACCTCTGCAAACCGGTAAACCGAGAGGAACTGCTCGCGAGGATCGAAACGGGAATACGCCTGCTCGAACGCGAGAAATACCTGGTATGGAAGGCGAGGACCGATCCCCTGACGGGCTTGCTTACTCAGCCGGTCTTCTACGAAATCCTCTCGCGCGAGTGGGACCGTGCGCGCCGCTACGGGCACCAGTTGTCGTGCGTGATGTTCGACATCGACTTCTTCAAACGGATCAATGACATCCACGGCCACGCCGCCGGGGACGCCGCCCTGATGTCCGTCGCGAAACTCCTCATGGAGGATTCGCGGACCAGTGATTATTCCTGCCGGTACGGGGGAGAGGAGTTCTGCGTCCTTCTCCCCGAAACGAACGAGAAACACGCGGCCTTCTGGGCCGATCGAGTTCGAGCCCGGCTCGAACGGACGCAGATGGGAACGCCGGAGCATCCGTTCAACGTTACGGCAAGCTTCGGAGTGGCTGAATGCCGCCCCGACCAACTCCGCGTGGAGGACTTGGTCGACGGCGCAGACCAGGCTCTTCTGTGCGCCAAGCAATCCGGCAGGAACAAGGTCGTTCAGTTCACCGAGGTTCTTGCCGGCCTTGAATTGGAAGGGGGAGGACGCCCGAAAGGCCTTTTCGGAGACTGCCGCGCCTCCGACATCATGATTCCGGCGGTGGCCTGCCTCCGGGAGGACTACACCTTGGGGCATGCCGCGGAACACTTCTTGCGAACGCGAATTGCCTCCGCGCCGGTGGTCAACCTCGATGGGAAACTGGTGGGGGCCGTCAGCGAGAAAGAGATTCTCCCGGCCCTTGGTTCGCTGGACGCGTGGAAAACGTCCGTCAGTGAAATCATGCAGCGGAACGTCATCTGGTATGAGGAGGATACGCCGGTCCAGGTGATCTACGACTTCCTGTGCCGCGTATCCCTGATCCATGTGACGATTGTCCGGGACGGATATCCGGTCGGGAGCATCAGCCGCTCGTCGTTACTTCGGTGGGTTCGCAGTCTTCTTATCAGTAAGGGAATCCTCAACGCGGACTCGAACTTGACCAATGAACGACTCTCGCGCCATTCGGTCGCGGAGACCCTCCAGGCCATCGTTCATTGCACGCGGTCCCTGGCAACCAGGAGCAAGGAGGCCGACGTCGATCAGGCGGCATTGATCGGCGGCGCGACCCAAATCCAGGAATTGATAAACGAATTATTGGCGCATTCCGCTTATATCGCGAAAGAAACACGAAAAACCCAAGAAGTAGAAATTCCCTTAGATACCCTCTATCTTGACTAGTACTTTGTCGAAGTGGGAATTGGGGCTCACGTTTCGGTTTTCCCGCCGGGCGATTGCGGCCCGTCGGCGCGCTGCCAACCCAAAATCCTAGTGTTGACAGAGCACTTGGGTGGTCAAAAAACTGCGCGCCGTTTTAGCATGCTCTGCACGTTTCTTGAGCATATAGCCTCTCGCCCTGCCGCTTCTCCAGGAGAGAA
>CAZFQG010000026.1:26239-44480 GCA_964520785.1 uncultured Planctomycetaceae bacterium
GAACTTGCGTCGTAACATACTTCTGGCAATAGACTTAGGTCTTCGATTCCTTGACAGAGGCCTCTCGGTTGGTATCCGCATTGCTTGATGAGAAACAAACATTCTTTCTCATCCGTGGCAATAGGTATCCGCTCCGACCCAGGTGGTCCTCGGGTAGGATTCGCCGCTAGTGAGGAATTGTGTTTTTCCGGACAAAGACTCAAGACTTGGCATCCTTGTCTTAGGGAAAAAACCTTCCTAGTCCAGAGAAAGGTTGCCTCGATTCGACTTGCCAAGTCGATTGTCCACCAGTCAACTTCTTTTACTTGGTCCCTGTTTTTGTTAAGGAGTATTTTGTGACTCCCAAAAAAGTTTTGGCGCTATGTCGCGAAAAAGACGTAAAGGCTATTGATTTCCGTTTCATGGATTTTCCTGGATTGTGGCAGCATTTCACGATCCCGGCCTCCACATTGGACGAAGACGTCTTTGAAGACGGACTCGGATTCGACGGATCGAGCATCCGCGGTTGGAAGGCGATCAACGAGAGCGACATGCTGGTCGTTCCGCAGCCGGAAACGGCTTCGCTCGATCCGTTCGCGGCACTGCCCACTCTGTCGATGATCTGCAACATCCAAGACCCGATCACCCGCGAGGACTACACCCGGGATCCTCGGAACGTCGCCCGGAAGGCGGTGAATTATTTGAAGAGCACCGGCATCGCGGATACGTGCTACATCGGGCCGGAGGCGGAGTTTTTTATTTTCGACGACATCCGCTTCGACCAGAAGTCGAACTCGGGATTCTACTACATCGACAGCGTCGAGGGGGAGTGGAACCGCGGCCGCGACGAGGGCCCGAACCTTGGCTACAAACTGCGATACAAGGAAGGCTACTTCCCGGTCCCTCCGGCCGACCAGTTGATGAACATCCGCAACGAGATGATGCAGACGATGATCGACTGCGGTCTGGACGTCGAATGCCAGCATCACGAGGTCGGAACGGCCGGCCAGGCGGAGATCGACTTGAAGTTCGACAGGTTGGTCCAGATGGCCGACAAGATGATGATGTACAAGTACATCGTCAAGAACGTGGCGCGTAAGTATAACAAGACGGTCACGTTCATGCCCAAGCCGCTCTTCGGCGACAATGGGTCCGGGATGCACACGCATATTTCGCTGTGGAAGGGGGAAGAGCCCACTTTCGCCGGCAGCGGTTATGCCGGACTCAGCGAGACGGCAATGTACGCCATCGGCGGCATTCTGAAGCACGCCCCGGCCATCTTGGCGTTCAGTAATCCGACGACGAACAGCTACAAGCGGCTGGTGCCGGGCTACGAGGCGCCGGTGAATCTGGCGTATTCACAACGGAACCGCTCCGCTTCCGTCCGAATCCCGATGTACAGTGCCAGCCCCAAGTCGAAGCGGATCGAGTTCCGCTGTCCCGACCCGAGCTGCAATCCCTACCTGGCCTTCTCCGCCCTGTTGATGGCGGTGATCGACGGGATTCAGAACAAGATCGATCCCGGCGAACCGCTCGACAAGGACATCTACGACCTTTCGCCGGAAGAACTGGTCGACGTGCCGAAGACTCCCGGCTCGCTGTGCGAGGCGCTGGCGGCGCTTCGCGAGGACCACGAGTTCCTCCTTCGCGGCGACGTCTTCACGCCCGACGTAATCGATACCTGGATCTGGTATAAGACCGAAAACGAAGTCGATGCCCTGCGGCTGCGTCCGCATCCCTACGAGTTCTGTATGTACTACGACATCTAGGAGTCGCGAATCAACAACCGGCCGTCTGTCGGGCCGTAGGCGGGCCGCAGGCGCGACCGGTGTTTATTTCACGGTCCTAAGTCCTTCATCTGGAATGAGTTGGGATTTAGGGACCAATCGGACGTAGTATGGGTCCCGTCGGGCCCCGGCTTCCGCGTACGAGTTCTCGGCGCGGAAGCGCAGGGCGATTCACAACGCGGAACCCCGCGCCACGGCGAGGGGTTCCGTTTTTTGATTTCTTGCCCACTGGAGGAACGTCGTCCCCCAAAGCCGATGCAGACCGCGTCCGCACCCCGTTGCCGCCGCGGTGGAATTCTGCTATAGTCCTTTTTTCTCGATCCAGCGAGAATTTGCCTTTTGAGAAGCCCCATTTTTTTTCGGGGAGAATGGACCGGTAATGAGCGACCCCTATTTCCAACCCCTGTTCGCCGAGCGGATCGGCGGCGCGGATTATGGCAAGAACAACGAGATTTACAAATTCGAGAAGATAAAGCGCGCCAAGCGGAAGGCAATCGAGCGGTTTCCCGACCGGGAACTGCTCGATTTCGGGATCGGCGAAAACGATGAAATGGCCGCGGCGAACGTGCGCCGGGTGATGGCGGAGGAGATCAACAGGCCGGAGAACCGCGGCTATGCCGACAACGGCATCGCCGAATTCAAGGATGCGGTCGTCCGTTTCATGGCGCGGGAATTCGAAGTACATCTCGATCCGGCCACGGAGGTAAACCATTGTATCGGGTCCAAGACGGCCCTGGCGATGCTGCCGGCCGTCTTCATCAATCCCGGCGACGTCACCTTGATGACCGTTCCCGGCTACCCGGTCGCCGGAACGCATACGAGGTACTACGGCGGCGAGGTCTATCCTTTGCCGCTATTGGAGGAAAACGGTTTCTTCCCGGACCTCGACGCGGTCCCTGATGACGTCCGCCGTCGCGCGAAGCTGCTGGTGATCAACTACCCGAACAGCCCGACCGGCAAGGCGGCGACGCCCCAGTTCTTCGGCAAGGTGATCCAGTTCGCGAAAGAGAACGAGATCGTGGTGGTGCAGGACGCGGCGCACATGATGCTGACTTTCGGCCGAAAGCCGTTGAGTTTCTTGCAGGTTCCCGGCGCGAAGGACCTGGGCGTGGAGGTCCATTCGCTTTCGAAAGGCTGGAATATGATCGGCTGGCGGATCGGATGGGTGTGTGGGAACTCCAAGATCGTCCGCGCTTTCGCCGATGTAAAGGACAATTGCGATTCCGGTCAGTTCATCGCCATCCAGAAAGCGGCCGCGGCGGCCCTGGGAGACTCCTCCATCCCCGAGGAAACCCGGCAGAAATACTTCCGCCGGCTGAATAAGCTCGTCGACACCCTCACGGAGTGCGGCTTTCAGTGCAAGCCACCGGAGGGGTCCTATTTCCTCTACACGAAAAGCCCCAAGGGAATCGAAGGGGGACCGGTCCTGGAAACGGCCGAGTCAGCCAGTCATTACTTCATCACGGAGCATTCGATCTGCACCGTCCCCTGGGATGACGCCGGCGCGTATTTGCGATTCTCCGTAACCTATCAGGCTCAAAATGAATCGGACGAGGACGCCCTGATGGATGAACTCGAGCGGCGGCTGAAAGAAACGCGGTTGGTGTTCTGACGCGATCCGCCTCAGATGACCGAAGTTTGAAAGAAGTCCCATCATGCGGATGAGCGCAATCCGGACACGGGCTCGGGGTGATTTCACCGGCCCGCCATCGCACGGAGAAACTGTTCCTCGGTGAATCGGATCGTGTAGACGCGGCTGCCGCTCCAGCGGCCGACGTGGTCGTTCGCGTCGGGGGCCATGGCGTAGTAGACGACCACGATCGATCCGTCGCCCGCCTGCGCGGCGTTGGCATAGCCGCAATTGGCGTTTTCCTGGTCCCAGGCGAGGGCCACACGCTTGTCGTAATCCCACGTCTTCCCTCCGTCTTCGCTGAGCATTGAGCCGACGCCGAAGAAGGGCCCTCGCCGGTTGCCCCAGACGGCCAAAACCCGGCCGCTTGCCAGCCGGCTGGCGCCGCCCGGCTGTTGGCCGGATTCCGTCACGGGCGTGGGCCCGGTCCAGGTCCGGCCTTTGTCTTCGGAGGTGAACTGAACGATGGAATCCTCCTGCGTCCGCATGTGGGCCAGAAGCCGGTCGCCCGGCAGCAGGCACAGGGCCGTTTCTTCGTAGGGGAGCCCTTCGGACTTCGTGAAGAAGACGGAGATGTCGCCCCAAGTTTCGCCGTTGTCCACCGAGCGGATCACGCCGGCGAGGTAGGTCGTCCCTTGCGGGATTTCCAGCGGCCCGGCGTAGTCGGGATCGAGCGACCCGTAGAGCGACATGACGGCCGTGCCGTCGCTTAGAACTTGTCCGTAAATTAGGTGGGGGGCCCATCCTGATTTTCACGCAGCGTAGCGGAGTGAAATTCGGGATCGCCCCCGGGAATTCGGGAAGTTAATTCTATACGAGTTCTTAGGGTGACGATCCGCCAATGGGGCGAAGCGCCGCGGTACGGTTCGAATGCGTGCGGGCCGCCAAAGGGTCCGCTCGGGAGGATCTTCTCCGGGGCCCAGGTGGCGCCCAGGTCGTCGGACCAGGTATAGACGATCCGCTTGTACTCGAACGTAGAGCCGAGGAAGTTCTTCTTCTCGTCCTTGCCTTGTTGGTCGCAGAAGTAGTCGAGTTCGGCCATGGCGCAGACGATCCGTCCGCCGGGCAGTTGTCCCATTGCCTGATTCCGCTGGGCGTAGACGATCATCCCACCGTCCTCGCGGCGGAGGAAGCGATTACCGCCGGGGCCGCGGCGGTCCACGACGGTGACCGGCTCGGACCAGGTCCGACCGCCGTCGGTGGAGCGGACCCAGACCAGGGCGACGTGGACGGTGTCGGTCCCTTCGATGGGCGTCGCCACCTGATAGGTAATTCCCAGCGAGCCGTCGGCGAGGGGCGCGATCGCCCCCCAAGCCGCGCTCTCGGCGAGAACGGTCCTCTTAGCGGCGGTGAGTTTTCGCGCGCCGTCGGCCTCGGACGTAAACGAATCCGCCGCGGCTACCAGGACGAGACAGGTGGCAATAATCGCTCTGAGATACATCATGGCTTTGAGTCGCGGTGGTTTGGGGCTTTCGTTCGAGGCGAGGCTGCCGAGGCATTGCTACGGCGCTACTACGGCCGTCATATCGATCTCGATGGAACGGTCCGGCGAGCCGACCTCGTGGATCATCACCTTCGAGGCGGCCGGGGGACGCTTGGGGTCATAGTAATCCGGTCGGAGCTTGTTGAGCTGGTTACTCGCGTCGTCGTCGGAAACGTAGTACGTCGCCTTGCCAAGATGGCGGAGGTCGCTCTTCGTTTCAGCCAGAATCTCGTTGAGTTGGGCAAAGATATCTCGAATCTGCGATTCTCCGTCGCCGGCGGTCTTCGAACTCAGACCCGAAATGAAGATTTGCCGGTCCGTTTCCACCAAGGCGACCGGGCTGAACACGGGCGAGGCCTTCACCCCCTGCGGAACGAAGAAGCGGACCGTGCCGGAGGAGTCCTCATCCAGCGGGAGCGCCGCGACGAGTTCGATCTCGATAGGGGCCGAAGAAATCCACTCCACGAAGACCAGCGGCGGCGCGAGCGTGTCGGGAAAGCGTTTCTCGATCTCCGCACGGACCTCGTCGGCCGCCGGGGCCGAGTCGACGAAGACCTTGATTTGGGCAACCGCCACCGGAGAGAGTCGAAGTTCCTCAAGAATATTCATCAAGACGTCGAGCGAGTTGTTGGTCGCCTCGATCCGGGGGTTTTTGTCGGGCTGACCGGAAAGATAGGCCGTTCCGCCCCGGGGGAGGACGGCGATGTCCGCGAATCCGGGGCTTCCGGCGACTTGCTCGCACTGCTTCAGTACCACCGCGTCGACATCCTCATCCGAAACGGCCACCGCGTCGATTCCGACGAGTGCCCCCGCGATGGGCAGCGGCGTTACGACGGAACTCAGCGCCGGACGGACTCCGTCGGGGAGCTTCTCTTTCAATCGCGCCAGAACCAGGCCGACGGTCTCGGGTTTGTCGGCGGAAACGTGGACGCGGATAAGACGGTCCATTCCGGAACCGCCGACGGCGAGTACCTTATGCAGGTCGGCGAGAACCTGTTCGAGCTGCTGCTCGGCGGAACCCTCGCCGATGAGTTTCCCGTCGGCGCCCAACGGCAGGAGTTGCCGTGTGTAGGCCAGCGCGTGACCGCCCACGACGACCGCCTTCGAGGTGCCTTCCGGGGCGTCCATGGGAACGTAACGGACCGATGGGTCGGTCGTCACGCCGACCGTGGGTTCAACGCGCGCAACGTACGTCGGCTCGGTCGTCCCGGGAGGAGCCATCGGTTCGGTGGTGCCGGGAGTGGCCATCTTTTCGGGATCCTCCACGGGCGGTCTCGCGCATCCGGTCCAAACGGCAAAACAGCCGACGAGAATCAAGGCGGTAAAACAGTTTCGTTTCATGGGTAATTCCTGGAGGGGAGTATTGAGGGGAGTAAGAAGACGAACAATCGCGTCGAACGAGACCACCTTTTCAGCGGAATTCACAACGACGCCAATTGGTCTCTATTCTCGTAGACCTTCAGGATGGCGCTATAGATTTCGTCCATATCCTTCTTCGTGTTCATGAATATCTGCTTGCCCCCGCCGCCGACGTATTCGGTGAAGAGTTGGTCATTGTCGGGGCATTCGGACATCTGGCGATACCGGTCGAGTCTCTCCTTCGAGTATATCTTGCTGAAGCTCTTGCCGGTGAGCGTCCTTTCAAGATAGCCGTCGCTCTTGTTGATCGCGTGGTTGTGCTGGCAGTTCGACCCGCCGGACGCGCCGAAATGGACTCCCTCCCCGCGCAACGCCTTAAGAAACTGCGCGCGGGACGCGCCGCCGAAATGCTCTTTCTTGTACCGGAATGAAAAGGTGTAGAATCCGATCGCCGTGGTCTCGGGATAACTCTTTCGGGGAACGATGCCCGGAATCTGTTCGAGTTTCGATACCAGATACTTGTGGTTGTCCGTCATCCTCTTGTGCTGTGCTTCGACCCGGTCCAGCGCCGACAGCAGGATCGAAGCCTGATACTCGGCCATTCGGGCTTTGTAACCCAAGATGGGGTAACCCCATCCGTCCACGCTTCCACACGGTCTGCCGAAATTGTGGAATGAGAAGCAGCGGTCCATCACTTCGTCATCGTCGCCCAGGATCGCTCCGCCCTCGCCACAGGTAATGTCTTTGCTGTTCTGAAAACTGAAACAACCCAGGTCGCCGAGCGTTCCCGTCTTCTTACCCTTCCATTCTCCCATATGCCCCTGGCAGGCGTCTTCCACGATTACAAGATTGTGTTTTTCCGCGATCGCCTTGATCTTGTCCATGTGGCAGACTTCGCCTTCCAGATGAACCGGCAAAATCGCCCTTGTATGGGGTGTGATCTTCTCTTCGATCTTGTCCGGATTGATCATGAAGGTATCCGGGTCGGTGTCGACGAAGACCGGCAGCGCATCCTGGAGCAGAATCGCCTGGATTGTCGCGACGAACGTGTAGGGCGTGGTAATCACTTCATCGCCGCCACCGATATCCAGCGCCGCCAGAGCCGTATAGAGCGCGTGGGTGCCGGAGTTCGTTCCAATACACCGCTTCGCCCCCATCATCTTCGCATATTTCTCCTCGAACGCGGAAACCATCGATGATCTCGACCATGTGCCGCTACGAAGCGAGGCCAGGGTCATTTCTTCGTCCTTCTGGCCCCAGACGGGCCACTTGCAGGAGAGACCGCCCTTCCTGACCGGATCCCCGCCCAGCACGGCCAACTTGCCGGAATTCTTTCCCCCCGTGCCAGGATTCATTGCGCCATGACTCGCCGCGGTCGCCGATGCGAGCGCCGCCGCCGACGCCGTCGATGCGGCCAGAAACCGTCTTCTCGTTACTTTGTTGGTGGACATGTGTCTGTTCCTTTGATTTTGCGGTGGGAAGGAAGGGGGGGAATCGTCGGGTGTGGTTGTAGAGGGAGGGCGGGCCGTTTGTCAGTTGGCAAAAATAGCACCGAGGATGGGATCAACCGCCAAGGTTGTGTGAATGGCGGTTTCCCCTCGTTCACCACGCCCATCGCCGGAGGCTCTGGGCGTGCCACCGGCGGGTTGTCGCGGCGGTTGCTAATTCCACGGTCCTCACCGTTTGCTCGGAACGGCGATCATATCCACGGTCATCGAGCGTCCTTCCATGCCCATGGCATGCACCATTAACTTCGAGGCCGCCGGCGGACGTATCGGATCGAACACCTTCGGTCGTATGCGGTCGACCCAGCGGGCGGCGTCGTGGTCGCACACGTAGTAGGTGCTCTTGGCCATGTGGCTCATGTCGCTGCCGGTCTTTTCCAATATCTTCTTCAATTGTTCGAAAACGTGTTTCGCCTGCGGCTCGCCGCGGCTCGGGACACGCGCGTATTGGCCCGAAATATAGATCTGCCGGTCGGTATTGACCAGAGCCACCTTACTGAAGACGGTCGAGGGTCGGACGTCCGGCGGCGTGAAGAACTCCACGTTATCGGCCGATTCGTCGATGGACGGCAACTGGGCGACTATTTCGATTTCGATCGGCACGGAGGCCAGCCATTCCACGAAGACCACCGGCGGAGTCGGACGGTCGGGGAAGAACTTCTTCAACTCGGCGAGAACATCCTCCGCCGACGTCATCGGCTGCAAAAAGACCTTGATATGCACGACGTGCTCGGGCGAGAGATTCAGCAAGCTCATCGTCTTCATCAGTTCCGTCATCGAGCGGTCGACGGCCGGTTCGGTGACGGTGCCGTCCTCCGGCTGCCCGGACAGATAAACCACTCCGCCCGCCGGCAGTACGGCCGCATCGGCATAGCCCTCCCTGCCGGCCACGGCATCGCAGCGGTTCAGCTTGACGCTTTTTCCGCCAGCTTCGGATTCTCCGGCGGCTTCGGGAGCGGCAACGGCGACCGCGTCCAGCGCGACCAACGCATCTCGATGCGGTAGCGGCGTGAGGACGGAAGTGATTGCCGGACGAACCGACGGGTCGAGCCGCTTGCTCAGAAGCTCGCGGACGCGGTCGACCGTCGGCACGGACAAGGCATAGATGTGTACCCGCACCAGTTTGTCCAGGCCGGATCCGCTCTCCTTCAAGACGGCCTGGAGGTTGTCCAGCACCTGCTCGATCTGCTGATCGATCGAAGCGGGGTCGGCAGCATTTGGACCGACCGGCTTTCCCGCCGCATCGAGAGGCAGCAATTGCCGTGTATGCACCAGCGGAAAGCCTTGGACGACCACGGCCTGCGACATGCCCGGCGGGGCATCCATGGGGACATACTGGATTGACGGTGTTGTGGAATTCTCATCGGCCGAGCAATAGGTCAGCCCGACGGTAGCGGCCACCAGAACGGCGGCGGACAACAATCGCAATGTCATGGAAGTGATCCCTATATCTCGGTCGGTATTTGGTATTCTTCACGCTTCGGTACGTCGACGTACTTGTTCGCCTCGTCGTCGCCGGGGAAAATCTCCTTCTCGGGATCCCATTTCAGGCGGCGGCCCAGGAGTCGCGCAATATTGCCCAGATGGCACAAAGTGGCCACGCTGTGCCCGGCCTCGACCGGCATGATCGGATCTTTGCGGGAGGCCACGCAGGCGAAGAAGTCCTCCATGTGATTGTCGCTCTCGTAGACGCGCGTGGCGCCCGCGGGGAGCGGGTCTTCGTCCAGGCCGACCGGATCGCACTCGTAGCCGTCGCGGAAGATGGTGATGCGGCCCTTGTCGCCGATGAACGTGGCCCCGCCCCCCAGACGCGGATCGTAGGAGCCGAGCGTTAACACCACGCCGCCGGGGTACTTGTAGTTGACGATCGATTTCGAGCAAAGTGCGTCGCCGCGATCGCGGGTCTCCGGTATGTCGTAGGCCACCGTGGGAAGCTTCTCGGCCGGATCGACCCAGATTTCGACCGGGCCGCTCAGGTCCATATCGAGAGCCCAATGGACCATGCTCAGACCGTGGCAACCCCAGTTAGCAAGCTCGCCGCCCGAATACGGCCGGAACGACATCCAGCCCGGGCCGACCGCACATTCTTCCGCGGCCTGCGTGGGGTACGGATCCTCGCGTTCGTAGGGAATTCGCGACAAGTAGATATTCGTATTATACGGCACGACTTCGTTGGGCCCGCACCACGCGTCCCAGTCGAGCGCGGGCGGAATCGGCTGAGGAGGAAGATTGCACTCGTACGCGCTGGGGTAGTTGTAGCCGATGATCGACTGGATCCTGCCGATGCGGCCGTTGCGAATCAGCTCCACGGCCTTGCGGGCGGCCGGATGCGATCGCTGTTGCTCGCCGGTCTGGAACACCCGCTTATACTTGCGAACGGCCTCGATCATCGCGCGTCCTTCGCGGATGGTGTGGCCCAGAGGCTGCTCGCCGTAAATATCCTTGCCGGCCTGACAGGCATGGATACAGGGCAGGTAATGCCAGTGCTCCGGCGTGGCATAGACGACCACGTCGACGTCCTTGCGATCCAACAGCTCGCGATAGTCCTGATAGGCCTTGGCGCGATAGTTCTTCGCCCACTCCTTGGCGCGAAGCATATTGAAATCGGCGACGGCGACAATGCGGGCATGGGCCGGGGGTTTGCCTTGGCCGCCCTTGCCGATGGCCAACTGGCCGTTTCGCCGGCCGCACCCGATGATGCCCACGCCGATTTCGTCATTGGGGGCGACTTGCTTGCGCGACGGATTCGACCTGACACACCCCGTGATGAACGGCGGCAGTACGATCCCGGCCGCCGCGGCCCCCAGGCCACGGGTAAGAACTTTGCGTCGGGTAATTCTATCGGACACGGTCATGGAGGATTCCTTATTCGCGGGTTCTATTGCTTAGGAGTCGCCAATCAACAACTGTCGCATTTATCGGCGTCCGGGGTGCGATGAACGCGACAGTTGTTTATTTCACGGTCCTTAGGCGTTTGCCACCACCGGGTACACCTTCCGAATCGCCTCGACGATGTCGTCGGTGTCCTGGTCGGTGAAACTCGGATCCATGGTCACACCGCCGAAGCGGCCGATGATGTCGATCGTCTGGGCGCAACTCGCGGCGCCGTATTGGATCGCCTTCCCTTGCGGCGTGTTGAACGTGGGCCAGTCGGGATGGACGGTGGCCTTGTTTTCGATGCGGCCGTCGACCGGCAGGATCACCGAACCGCCGGGACCTCCGGCGGAGATACCCTCGGCGCGGAGGGCGCGGAGGAACTGGTCGCGTTTGGGGCGGGTTTTCATATCAACGAAAACGCACGCACCGAGGTCCCCCTCCACATCGGGCGTCTTTCGCAATTCGATGCCCGGCAGGTCGGCGATGCCGTCACGGACCTTCTTCGCGTTCTTTCGCAGTCCGGAGCAGATTTTATCGAGTTTCAGCAACTGGCCCTTGAGCACCGCGCCGGTGAACTCGTTCATCCGGAAGTTGAGCGCGGCGAACGACGCCAGCAGGCCGCCGCCGAGTTCCTCGGTGTAGGGAGAGCGGAGCGATCCGACGTCGTGGAAGCGGATCGCGCGTTCGAACAGTTTGTCGTCGTTCGTGATGACCGCGCCCCCTTCGCCGGAGGTGATGCTCTTGCTGAGTTGGAAGCTGTTGATGGCGATGTCGCCCATCGTGCCGGTGTACTTCCCCTTGTACTTTCCGCCGAGGCACTGGGCACAGTCTTCCAGCACGCGAATCTTGTGCTTCCTTCCGATTTCCAGGATCGGGTCCATGTCGGCCACGGTTCCTTGCAGGTGGACGGCGATAATGACCTTGGTCCGAGGGGTGATCTTCTCTTCGATCTTCGAGGCGTCGATATTGAACGACGCGTCCACGTCGACAAAGACCGGAAGGGCGCCGGCGAGGACGATCGCGTCGTAGTCGGCGTACCAGGTCCAGGCGGGCAGAATGACTTCGTCGCCGGGGCCGACTTCCAGAGCCCCCATCGCCGTGAACAGGGCGGTCGTGCCGGACGTCACGCCCAACGCGTGCTTCACGCCGATGTGCTTCGCGTAGTTCTTTTCGAACTGGAGACACTGCGAGTCTTTCGATCCCCACCATCGGAACGGCGATTTCGATTCGAGAACCTCGATGAGGCCCTCCTTTTCGGCGTCGTCGTAGAACTGCGGGCCGTACGGCGACGAGCCGAGCCGGTCCTGGCGAACGGGCGTCCCACCGTTAATAGCCAGCTTTTTGGCGTCCTCGGCGGCTCGGCTCGACGGTGCGCCAGGGCCCATCAAAAACGATGCGGCGCCCAAGGCGCCCATGCTTGCCAGAAATTCGCGACGGTTTTTCATCGGTTCGCTCCTTGTGGAGAATGGTTGGATTGTTGATTCACTCGGTCGGAAGCCCTTAGCTTGCCAGGGCCTCGCTATTCTTCTGTATTTTCCGAATCGCCGCCAGGATATGATCCATCGCCGCACGATCGGCCAGAAGCAGTGTATGGAAAAAGGCGACCGCCGATTCGCACGCCCTTTTGTTTCCCTTGAGTTCGGCGAAACTCTCGCGGTAGGCCTTCAGCCGCTCGGCGGGGAAGAGCCGCTGGAACCCGCGCGAGGCGATTGCCTCGTCCAGCAGGCCGTCGTAGTATTGCTCGCCGTATCCGGTATGGCATGGAACACCCTCGGCGCGGAGCGCTTCCATGAACTTACCCCGGGACATTCCGTGGAACCGGTCCGAATCGAACAGGAACGGGTAGAGATGCCACGCGCTGCGGCTGTTTTCCGGCAGGCGGACGGGCGTAATCCCCGGAATTTCGGCCAGGCCGGCGGAAAGGAACTTACCGTTTTCGTAACGCCGCTCGGTCTCCGTGACCAGTTTGTCGAGTTGTTGCCGCAGGAGGGAGGCCTGCATGTGCATCATGCGGTAATTCGTGCCGCGGCTGAACGACCCGCCCCCCTGGTGCGTTCCAAACGCGCGGCCGCAGTTGTGGTACGACTGGCAGCGGTCCAGCAGTTCGTCGCTGTTGCCGGTGACGGCTCCCCCTTCACCGGCGGGAATGTTCTTCGAATTCTGGAAACTGAAGCAGCCCAGGTCGGCGAGCGTGCCGCACTTGTTTCCCTTGTATTCGCCCAGCCAGGCCTGGCAGGCGTCTTCGATCACCGCCAGGTTGTGCTTCTTCGCGATGGCGTTGATCGGGTCCATGTCGCACGGCATCCCGAAGATGTGAACCGGGATGATCGCCTTGGTCCGGTCGGTAATCCGGCTTTCAATGGTGGCCGGATCCATGGTGAGCGTGGCCGGGTCGGTATCGGCGAAGACCGGCAGCGCCTTGTGCGTGAGGACGACGTTATAGGTGGCGATGAACGTGTACGGGGAGATGATCACCTCGTCGCCCGCGTCGATGCCCATTACGTGAAGGGCCGTAACCAACGCGGTCGTGCCGCTGGAGGTCGCGACGCATCGTTTGGCTCCAAGCAGCGAGGCGTAGGCCTCTTCGAACTCGGCCACCTTGCCGCCGCCGCCGGCACAGCACCAGTTTCCACTCCGCAAGACTTCGACGATTTCCGGCTCCCAGCACTCCCGCCATTGCGGCCAACCGGGCCAGCCCGCTTGATGTACCGGAGTTCCTCCGAGAAGAGCCGGCTTATCGGCCTGTGAGGCGAAGACGGTCGGGCCGATTCCTCCGCCAAGCCAAGTCAGGGGGACGGAAGCCGCCGCGGTCTTGACGAATCCGCGCCGTGTCAGATATTGGTTCATCGGATCGGGTCCTTAACATCAAATAAACTAGGCGCCCGCGACCGGAGGGGCGTCGTGAACTCAGTCCGCGTCGGTAAGTGTTTCATGCCGCCAATCGCCGCGCAAGAGGGTAGATTCCTCGGGTGGGTGGGTCGACGGTTCTTCACGGCAATTCGTGGGACGGGTTCCACTTGAACCGGCAGGTTTCCCTTTAGTTTAGCCACCCTCGGGGCCCCCCGCAATACCCGGCTACCACCCGCTTGTGGATCAAAGTGGCCCACGCCTCCCAAATTTCGTCAAAATCCGCGAACTACCGTAATGTTGTCTAGTCCGCATCTCTCTGAGACTAAAGGTGTTAGAGTCGGCACCCTGCTTCCTGCCTGCCCCGCCGACGACAAGGAATAACGCGGTATACCATTGCCCGGACCCCTCGGTTCTCCTCGGAACCGCCCCGAGCCCTGTTTGCATTTCCCGCCGGGAGTGGTATAAACGTATTCGTGTCGGAGGTACTCACGCGGACACGCGATAGAGAGGAGAACGCTCGTGCATCGAATTCGCGGATTCACCTCGTGGAGTTACTCGTCGTCATCGCGATCATCGGCATCCTCATCGCGCTGTTGCTTCCCGCGGTCCAGGCGGCACGGGAGGCAGCGCGGCGGGTGCAGTGCGCGAACAACATGAAGCAAACGGCACTGGCCGTTCATTCGTTCCACGACGCTTACAACATGCTTCCATCGAGCCGTACGTGCGAGCATCATGCGACGTGGTTGGCCCAGATTCTGCCCTATCTGGAAGAGGTCGGCCTCTCCGAACGGTGGGACATCGAGCGGTGCTTCTACGATCAGCCGGAGCCGGTTCGAACCACGGTTGTACCGGCCTTCCTTTGTCCCGCGAGGGGCGGCGAGAACGTCATTATCGAAAACATACCGGATAACGTTCACCCGCGCCACGGCAAAACGCCGTATAAGGGCTCCGTCAGCGATTATGCCTGCACCACCGGATCGGAACATGTCGGAGCGGGCCACAACGGACAATATCTCAACGGGGCTCTCATCTACGGAGATCACGAGGGCTTCCCCCGTTATCC
Organism: uncultured Planctomycetaceae bacterium; assembly: GCA_964520785.1. Classification (GTDB taxonomy): domain Bacteria; phylum Planctomycetota; class Planctomycetia; order Pirellulales; family Thermoguttaceae; genus CAZFQG01. Next base: position 40,773 of record CAZFQG010000026.1, read on the forward strand.
CGAGATCATGAAGGGTTGGAAATCTCGGACGAGCTTCAACGATATTCGCGATGGATTGAGCCAGACGTTCCTGGCTGGTGAAGCCAGTTATCGCGTCGCGAGAAAAGGGGCGTGCGCTTTCAACGGCGATCATAACGGCGGCATCCTACTCGGGCCGAGTTACCCCCTCGTCCACACTCGGGACGACTACGGTTTCGGGAGCGACCACCCGGGCATCTGCCAGTTCGTTCTTTGTGATGGTAGCGTGCAAAGCGTAGCGGTTGGTACGAGCGCCACGCTGCTCGGCGCCATGGTCACGCGCGCAGGGGGCGAGATCATCGAGGGCGATCTGTTCTGACCCTCTCGCGAAAGGAGTTTCGTATGCGTCGGAAAAGGGCTTTCCTTTGGGTCTTGCCGCTCCTGGCCGGTTGCGCTGGTGCCGACCGGCAGCCGGTTATCGGAACGGTCACGTTTGGCGACGGGTCACCGGTCGAGGGCGTCGTGGTCCTTTTCGAATGCGACCAGCCGCCGGTGAGCGCGTTCGGGAAAACGGACGCGAACGGCGACTATCGGTTGGGAACCTCGACTACCGGCGACGGCGCTCCGTGCGGCGATTACCGCGTACTGATCACCGTTCCCGGAGCGGCCAATCCTGACCAGGCCCCACAACGATTGTTCCACCCGAGGTTCGGAGACTTCGAGACGTCCGGATTGCGGTATACGGTGGTCGGCGGGGAAAACCGGTTCGATATTCGGTTGGCGCGGCCGTAACGGTCCGAAACCCTTTTGCACTCTACTGCACGGCAGGCCCGGCCATCCTCTCCGGCTCCAGCCGCAACCCCAACTCGTCCCGAATCACGCCCAGCTTCGCGTTGACTGCCTCGCCGACCGGGTCGGGGCCGGTTTGGCCCAGGCGCCGGCGGACTTCCTTGCGGAGCCACCAGAAGCCGGAGTTCCAGGAATAGAGCACATGGCCGTGCGGTTTGCCGGTGACGGTACTGATCGATTCGTTGAACGCCGGGACGTGGACGATCTCCTTCATGATCCGCTCGGCGAGAAGCGCGTCAACTTCGTCCGCGGAGAGGCCGTGGACGCCCGCGAGGAGGTAATTGGCGGCGGCGTTGAGGAACCACGATCCGCCGTAGCAGTAGACGCCGCTATGCCCCGGCAGGAGCGATCCGTCGGCCGTCGAGATCACCCGCAGGCCGTAAGGTGATTTCACCTTTTCGGACGTCCGGAAGTGGGTCAGGACCTGCTCGTCGGTAAGGAGCTTCTTGCCGAAGACGGCGTAGGTCAGCGTCGCGCCGTAGAGGGTGTCTTGCCCAATCGTGTCGGACTGCATCCGGCTGGTCGGCATGAACCCCTTTTGCGCGTTGAAGAGCGACCGGTACGCGTGAACCGCCGCGTCGATCTCCGCGTCGGTCACCGGCAGGCCCAGTTCCTTCGCGGCCATCAAGGCGCCGCAGTGGAATCCCTGGTTGCTCGTGCAGCAGTCCCCCTCGTCGTAGAGCAATACGTCGTGGTAGGTCTTCCAGCCCTTGGGATTCGGGGACCCCGGCAGCGACGGCGGAATGTACGCTCCGTCCTTCTCGTGCTCGCGGATGAAATCGTATGCCTTCCGCGCGAGCGCATCGTTCACCGTGCCGCCGGCCCGTTTCATCAGCACGGCCCAGATCAGGTAGTACTGCGCGTTGTCCTCGTAGTCCATCCGCGTCCAGAAGACGGCCCGGTTCGATTCGATCGTCTTCTCCGGATCATCCAACCCCAACGCTGTATAGAAGCCGTCGCTGACCCATTGCTTCCAGCCGTAGCCGGGGCCGGAGATGAAAATGTACCGGCCGTCGCGCGGCTGGTCGTTCTCGTCCCGGGCCAGATTCCGGCGAAGCAGGTAAAGCGACGTGTTCCGCAATATCGCCTCGACGATCGAGGAGTTCCACCCCTTCGCGTTGGCCACCGCCAGGTGCGCGGCGACCTGCGCGTCGTAGTGATTCCTCGCGGGGCCGGCGAAGACCCAGGTGGTGAACGTCCGCGTTTCGCCCTTTGCCAGGGACTGCCAGCCGTCCATTTGATACTGGTACGTATCCCGCGCGTCCTCCGGCGGCCGGATTACCAGCGGATACGGATCGCGGCCGTCCCCGGTGAGAACCGCCAACTCCTTCGCGGCCGGATCGACGAGCACCTGGCAGCGGTTTTCCCAAAGCCCGGGCGAGTCGGCGGCGATTCCGAAGACCCGATTCGGCGTCCGGAGCGTCACGACCGGAAAGGTCTCCAGGTGGGCCGCCCCGCGGACCGTGTCGATGAGAGTCCGCTCCGTCCGGGGGCCCGAAAACGAGGCGTACTCGCCGTCGGGAACCATTGTCAGCGGAAAGATCGCGGAGAAGGTCGCCGCCTCCGTTGCACGCACCTCCAACGTCCGTTCGATCAGCGACGGCGTCTTATTCGCGATCCGCCATGAGAGTGTGAGCGGACCAACTTGGGTCGGACCGAATTCGAGGATTCCGTCGCGGTCGGCCGCTTTCGTGAACGTTACCGGTACAGGCCTCGACCCCGGGAGGAGAATCTGGACCCCGGCCGGAGCGGAAGCACTCGCGCCGGCGATTAACTCGTCTTCACGGCGGTATTCAACACCGGCAACGCCGTCCTTCTCCACCAACGCGGCGCGAAGCTCGATGGTCTCTCCAATCGCCGCGAATGTTGCCGGAAACAGCAATAGGACGAATACGAAAAACGCCGAAACGCCGGTGGTTGGTTGGTTCATGGTTCGAATTCTCCTACTTGGAAGCAGACGCGCGTCAACAACAAGGGTGGTGGCCGAGGGTTCGCAAACCGAACCATTCGGCCCCGGTCCCCTTATCGTACCGGAGCCCGAAGACCGCGTCCATCAGTGTCATACTCCCTCTGTCGCACCCCCCCTGGGGGAAATGCGGTTCCCGCGGAGCCGGTCCTCCGCGTGCGAAGCCTCGGTCTTGACACGACCTCCGCCGGAGCGAATACTTGGTAGCCTCGCTCACGCCGGGAGATCACCGCGAGACCCCCTGAGAAAGAAACACCGAGCCATGGTTTTTCAAAGATTCGTTTTGTTAATGAGTGCTCTATTCATCGTCGCGGCCGCCTTCGCGTCCCCTCTTCGGTCAATCGCGGGTGAACCCGAGAGCAATTGCAGGCAGTACTCGGGGATGTGTGACGCCTCCGCGGCCGTGGCGCTGGACGACGCGACGTTTATCGTCGCCGACGACGAGAGCAACACGCTTTGCATCTACTCGGCCAACCGGCCCGGACCACCGATACTACATTTTCCATGGGATGAATACCTGGGGACCGGACGCGCCAAGAACGACCCTCCCGAGGCCGATATCGAAGGGGCCGCCGTACTGGACGGCGTTATCTACTGGATTACCTCCCACGGGCGAAACAAGGACGGAAAGTGGCGCCCCGGCCGGCATCGGCTTTTTGCCATGGAGGTCGTCAAAGCCGCGGAAGGCTGGGACGCCCGGCCTTTCGGCGTACCTTACGAAGACCTGGCCGAGCGGTTGGTCGGCGCGCCCACGTTGCGGCATTTGGGATTGAGGAGATCACTCGGGGCGGACAAGAAGAGGTCCAAAAAACTGGCCCCCAAAAAGGAAGGCTTGAACATCGAGGGCCTCTGCCGCGGTCCGGAGGGCGAATCGCTGCTGATCTGTTTCCGCAACCCGCGGCCGGAAGGGAAAGCCCTGTTGGTGCCGCTTCTGA
>CAZFQG010000027.1:0-43825 GCA_964520785.1 uncultured Planctomycetaceae bacterium
CACATGCGCCACGTTGCCTCCCAACCATTGCTAGGCACGGCGATGTTGATCCCTGGCTGTTCTCGGATTGCGCATTCGTATTACTGCCATTGCATTATTCATGTTGCCGACGATGCGCACTTCGTATTGCATCAAGCAGATCACGGCCATTCGCCGCATACTGGTCAAACTCGTCAATATTGTCTTGGCGTACATGGAGTTGGCCCTCTCCCACATTACCACGGTGCTGCCCTTTAGAATAGTAGCGATTTGCCTCCACCTCCCTGGATGAGAGCACCCAGTAGCGTATCTTGTCTCGCCATACCGCGACCCAGACGAAGACATCACAACACCCCGGTTTCACTTGCTGGAAATTCATGTCAAATGGCCTATCCGAATCGGACGATAAGGCCTTGACATACAATGGCGCCTGCAACTCAAAATCCACGGCCCTTGAGGCCTTGACTTCAACGGTGATCTTGCCGTCCAGATAGAAGTCATACTGTCCCGAGTAGGTCGGATCCTTCTTCTTCGTGGGCTTCTCGAGTTCCGGGACAAGCTCCTTAAGGTGTCCCTGTGCCCACGTTTCACCAAAACCTCGTGGAGCGCTGATCTCGAAGATATAAAGGTACATGTTGCGCTCAACGTATTCGTCTCGGAGCGCATAGTAGTCGTCGAGGGTGAGTCGCTCACGACCTAACAGCGTCGAAATCATGTACTCGTATTCGTTGAACGGGTAAACGGAAATCAAATTCTCCAAACGCTGAATGATGACTCCTGAGTCTTCGAGTTCCGAAATCAGTGTGTCGAGTTGTTCCTTCAGTTTTTCCATCAATAAAACTCCAGTACAGTCTGCTCTGGTTCGTCCACGCCGTGCAACTCTTTCTCGAAAGGGTTACCGTTCTGCCAGCCCGTCTTGCCATGAAACCGCAGACGCTCCAGCCTACGAATCATGATTTCGCAATAGACGGGATCTATGTCGCACGTGTAGCACTGTCGCGCGAGTCGTTCCGCTGCGATAAGTGTCGTGCCGGAGTGTCCGAAGAAATCGACAACCGTATCCGTCTCTCGCGAGCTTGCCGCGATCAGTCGCTCGATAGACTTGAGAGGTTTTTGCGCATAGCAACCATTAACATTCTCCTCCATCCGGTAGAAAACCTGTTGAACATCCACCCATACGTTTCCGGGGCGGATATTCTCGGACCTACTGCGTTCCAGATTCTCCGTCTTCTTACCGTTTACTTCTTTATAGTAGCCTCTCAGGATTTTTGGGATCTCCGTATACTGAACACTAAAAGCAGGATTTCCCTTGACATAATACAGGCACTCCTGCCTGATTGCCATCCAGTTTTTCTGGGTCCCGTAACCTCGCTGGTTCCTCATCGTAATCAAGGAACGTGACGAGAACTCCTCGAACCTGCGCATCATCAACATGAAATCCGGCAAAGGCTGAAACCCCTCATTCTGGTCAGCTCCAAGCCAGATATACATTGACGAGTCCCGGTCGAGACACATGCTAGTAAGCGCGATCCACTTCTCACACCATTTGATGAAATCATCAACCGACCGCGTGGCAAACGCCACAAGATTGTACGGCGGATCGTGTATTGCCAAGCCAGCTTTCTCCCCGCCCATGAGCAACTGAACGTCCTCTGCGTTCGCCGCATCGAGGCATCCGACTCTGTGACCGTGTCGCGGATCGCGCCATACTTCTCCAGGTGCAAGCCGGCAAAGCGGCAACAACGTCTCACGCAGTTCGACGTCCTCATCGAGTCGGGATAATGTGTGGTTCTTCATATGTTCCTTCTCATCACAAGTCGCATCGTCCTGCGGAATTCTGTACCTTCAGAACCCGGGCAATAGTCTACGCTCTTTGGTATGAGGCGTCAATAGAGGCATCACCCCCAGAGGACGGGGGTTTTGCGGTCCAAGGCAATCGAATACTCGCGTCGCGCCAGGCTCGCGCCGATACCGGAAGCAAATGGACGATCCATCCCAAGTCGGATAAAATCACGGTCTATTCGCGTTCATCCGCGTCCATTCGCGGCTCCCCCCGAGTTCATTGCATCTTTCCGTTTCCGGCTGGCCGACCTCCATGCCCCATGACCTCACCCCCTATCTCCTCGGCGGGCTTTCCGCCTTCTTGGTCGGCATGTCCAAGACGGGCGTGCCCGGGGTATCGATCCCGGGAGTGTTGCTGGTCACGCTCGCCTTTTCCGGGGCGGACAAGTTGTCGGTCGGGGCGCTGCTGCCGGTGCTGCTCGTCGGCGACGTGATGGGGGTGCTCACGCATCGGGAGCACACGCAGTGGAAGAGCCTCGCAAGGCTCTTTCCGGCGGTGGCCGTCGGGATGGTTCCGGCCGCGTTCGTACTCTGGCGACTTTCGGATAGCCAGTTCAAGACGTTTCTCGGCCTCCTGATCCTCATCCTGCTCGTCGCGGAGGGGGCGCGGCGCAAGGCCGGGCTGGAAGACGTGCCCCATCGCTGCTGGTTTACCTTCGGCGCCGGGGCGATCGCCGGGTTCAGCAGCCTCGTCGGCAACGCGGCCGGGCCGGTGATGACGATCTACCTTCTGGCGCGCGGCTTCGACAAGCACCATTTCATGGGGACGTGGGTCTGGTTCTTTCTGATCGTCAACGCGACCAAACTTCCCATTCTTGCCGGACTGGGCCTGATCACGGTCGGTACCCTCGCCTTCTCCGCCTCGGTCGCCGGCATGGTCATCGTCGGCGCCCTGGCCGGCCGGCGGATATTCGACGTCATCCCCCAAAAGGTTTTCGACCCCTTGGTCTTGGCCCTCACGGCGTTTGCCGCGGTGTATATGGTAACGTTCTGAAGGGCCGGTAGTCGCCCGGTTCGGGCTGCAATGGCAAATCAACCACCAACATCGGCCTGTTTATCAGGCGGCGATAGGGAAACGGTTCGCCAATTTCCTCCGTATGTGGACACACCGCGAAGAGCCCCGGAATTACGCCCAGGAGCGAATAATGCCCCCTTTCGACCATTCATCGCTCATCCGCCGGTTCGCCGCGGCGCTCGGTTGGCATGGAATCACGCGCACCGATGTCTTTCTGAAGCCGAACATCGCCGGCGGCCTTCCCGCCGGGACGACGGTGACCTGCTGGTCCACCGCGGACTTGAGGTTCTTCATCCAAATCAACCAAAAAACCCCGGGAGAATTCGGCAGGTACAACGTGTCCGTGGTAGCTGAGCGGTACGATATCGGACCGATCTGTACGGGATAGACCCGGCCTTCGCCTGACAATAATATGCGAATATCCGAAAATATGTGAATATCCGAAATAGATTCCCGCGACTCTTGCCTCGCAAGCCAAAGGCGCGGTGGACCACCGCCCACGAAACGGCCTTCTATCCTACCCGCGGCGGCGCGATCCGGCAAGGTCCCGCTACCGCGCCTCCGCGGAGGGGGCGCTGCGCGGCTTGCCGGGAGTGACGACGAAGTGGGGCGCTTGCGGCCGGCGGCCGCCGGCGGCGGGCGTCGCCGGGGTGGGGGGAATCGCATGTCGCGGTTGGATCGCGTGACCCGCGTCGATCCGGTGGATCGTGCTGTCCGTGGGAGTGAATCCCAGCGACCCGGACCAGGTTTCGTAAGGCCGGCCCTTGCGTTCATCCCCTTGGAAGAAGACGGTGTAGTTCATCGTGTCTTGCGCGATGAACTCATGGTCGGTCGGGGCCAACTGCGTCCGCTGGTGGACCCGGCGGAAGGTGCCGGCGTTGAAGTACATCTGGTTCAGGACGAACCCCTCGGCGAAGCTCGCGTCCAGCGGGACCGTCTCGGCGAAGTGGGTGTGGCCGTAGACGATGTGTTTGGCCCGGCGGTTGCGGAAGTCGGGCTCGGTGACGGCATGGCGCCAGTACGACTGCTCGGATGCGCCGCGGACCTTGTTGATCCACTCGGTCACGGCGGCGGCCCAGCCGATGGCCACCCGCTTACTGAAGCGGAGCGACCGCTCCAGACCGTCGACGAGGTCGGCGGAACTCCAGGTGTCGCGATTGCGGACGAAGTCGATTTCCAGGAATTCCTCCACCAGGGAGTTCCATATCCGTTTGATTTGCTTGCGGAGCGAGGGGAAGGCGCACGTCCGCTCGAGCAGGCCGTCCAACCAGATCGGAACGAGCAACAACGGTCGGACACTGTCGATTTCCCGCAAGCCCTGGTAGACCGCCTCCGGCAGGTCCTCGCCGAGCGCCTTCTCCACTTCGTGGGGGAACCGGTTGATCAATTCGATCACCAAGCCGTCGCTCAAGCTCGCCGCGTTACGGTCCTCCTCGAAGGAGAACGGGTCAAAGATGTCTCCATGGCGCGCGGCCACCTTGTGGCGGCGCATGATTTGCAGCAGATCGTCGCACTCGCTCATGTCGTGGGCGAACGGTCGCGGCAACCGCCCGGCCAGACCCATCGCCTGGCGAATCTTCTCGCGGATGGCGTCATAATTCTGTCCAGGCAGGTGGTAGACCCAGTCGCAGTCTCCGACCATGTAGTGGATGCCAACCGGAATGGTCTCGGCCTCCGCGTCCTGCGCAGGACGGCCCGAAGCGGTCGCGGGAGGAACACGGACCCCCTGGTGCGCTAAACCTCGGAGCATCGAGAGGGCCGGGCAGTTCTTTTTCAGGATTCCGTCGGTGATCCCTTCAACCATCTCGACGAAATCCGGCTCGTGCGGGTTCCCCCAAGGGCGGACCTTCGGCCTTCGTGCCCAGTGCTTGGACCGGAGGACGTCGAAGACGTCGCCGAGCAACACGACGTCGAGTTGCTCGATCGGCCTGTACGAGCCGTCCGACCGCCACGACGCCGCCAGGGCCAAGTCCTCGATCCGTTCGGCCAGGATCGAAAAGGCGTCGGTGGAGAGGGACCGGTTCAGGGTTCCATCGGTCAGGTGAAGGTCGCTGCAAATGACTAACATGGGATCATCCTTGACGGGAAGTTCACACAACTCCTGCTTTGCCCCGGTATCGGCACGCGGATATTGCGGACGTGAGGATTTTTCCGTCTAGGTAATTTCTAACGGCTTCCTTGGGGGCCGCGGGACGAAGAGAGGATAAAGTGGGTTAAATAGAAAAAGTCTCTGCTATTCCCACACTCAGTTTCTTTCCTCATCGGGGGGGTGGATGAGCCGGAAAGGTCTGGGGCGAAGAACTCGCGGAACGTGGTTCGGCCGGCGATCCCGGGAGCTGCCGATCCGTGGCGCCGGACCGCGGCTCAGCGAACCGTCTAAAGCAGCCCCATTCTGAAGAAAAGCCTCGTATCGCGTCGGCGCAAACCGCATCACCGAGGCTGATCATCCCCTCCCGGAACGTATCGCTCCAACCGCAGACCGTTCTCGGTCTCCTCCACGCGGAAAAGGCGAAGGCGTTCCTTGGACGGCGTGTTGGGGCCGTGGAGGGCCAGAAGCGTTTCTCCGGTGAAGGCTTGGAAGATCATGCAGTGGCCGCCGTTTTCGTAGAGGGGCTCGGGGTCTTGCGTCCAGGGGCCGAGAATCTTGCCGCTCTGGGATCGGGCGATACCGACCGTGTAGTCCCCAGTGCCGAAGCTGGACCAGAGCATCAGGAGGTCCCCGCATGAATGGCGGTACAAGCAGGGGCCGTCGGTGACGAAGTTCTTTCCATCGCCGGTTCGTTTCCAGGGGGCGTCGCTCGCCTTGAAGAGGGTCTTCGGCTCGTCCACCAGAGTTTTGAGATCCTCCGAAAGCGGTGCCGCCTCCATCGTTCCGTCTTGAATTTGCACCCATTCGTGGCAAAAGACGGTCCAGGGTTTTCCATCCTCGAAGAAGAGGGTCGCGTCAAGGGCGAACCAATCGTGGGGGGTGATCGCGCGATCGGTATGGGGCTGGAAAGGGCCGAGTGGTCCGGCGGCGACGAAGATTTGCGTCCCGCGGCACAGGCCCGTCTTGAAGACCGTTCCGAAGAGCCAGTACTTGTCCTTGTAGTAGAAGACCTCCGGCGCCCAGAAGTTCTCATCCGCCCAAAAACCCTCCGGCGGCGCGAAGACCATGACCGGCGATTCCCACCGCTTCAGGTCGTCACTGACGTAGCATTCCCACCCCTTAAGGCCCCGGGTGCGGTTTGCCGCGTTCGCGTAGAGGTAGTACTTCTTCGTCACCGGATCGGCGAGGATGAACGGATCACGGATGCGGAAATCCGCGTTTGCCTTCGCCGGCTCCGGTTGCGTCAATTCCCAAGCCTGGGCCGACCGGGGCGGGACGGTTACCTCGCGCGCGGAGGACGTTAGTTCCACGGTCTCGATCGGTCCTTCCTCGGTATGAATCTCCGCGCGAATCGGAAACCGCTCGAAGCCGTACTCGGCCTCGTCGAACGCGACGGTCGCCGTGACCGGCTCGTCGGAGACGTTCACGAGGAAAAGGACGGCCTTGTTCTCTTTCGGCAACCGCCAGGCACCGGTGAGCACGGCCGGGGTCGTCACCCATTCCGGATACCACTTCCAATCGGCGCTGACGTTGGGGACATCCCCTTCGAGTCTCGGCGGCCGGGCCATTTCCCCGGCGTAGAAGTAGCGGCGAAAGGCGTGGCGGAGGCGAACCGTTTTTCGGAAGAAAGGAGCGTTTTCCGGCTCATCGACCACACTGGGGTGGAGCCAGCCGATCTGTTCGCCGTAACAGAGTTGTTCGCCGGCCTTCATGCGCAGGGCCAGGTCCTTCGTCTCGCCGCCGCGGTAGGCACGGCCGAACATCTGAATCGCCCCACCGTAGACCGCCGAAAACGCCGGAACCTGGCCGTTCGATTGCCAGTGCCAGGAGAGGAATCCGTCGAACCACTTCGTGAACGGATCGGCGTTGCACTCGGTCGTGAGCATCCGATCCGGCGGCATCTTCGCGCGGATCGCGTCGAACATCGACCAGTATGCCTCGTTCCACCATGACCCGCCCCCCCAGGGATGCCCGTGCGACGAATCGAAGCACAGCCGGGGCGATGCGGCCGCCACCTGATCGACGTAGACACCATGCACCCCGCACTCCTCGAAGAGCCGACCGATGATTTCGTCGACCTTCCCCTTCCACAGGTCGGTGGAGGGGCACATCACGGCGAGGGCCACCTTGTTGCCGTCCGTCTCGACGCTGTTGTACGTCTCCGTCAGCGGAGCCCCTTTTTCATCCTTGGTCGCCGCCGGTAGGGCCGTCTTCGTGAATTCGAAATCCTCCGCCTCGCGGTCGTGCGTGTCCCACAACCGGCCGTTGATGTACGGCATGACGTGGACGTTCGCCTGTTGAAGCTCCGCCACCGCGTCGGCGAATCCTTCCTTCGTCGGGAAGTAGTGGGGATAGTCGTTGTCGAAGGGAATCTGGTGCCAGTTGTACCAGTGGACCCCCACCGGAACGCCCAGGTACTCCTGGAACTTCTTGACCGCCGGGACGACCTCTTCCGGCGTACCGGAGAGCATCGCCCAAACGGAAAGTTCCTTCATCCACCGCGGCGTGTCGGTCCGCCCCTCGGCGGAGAGCGCGGGGTACCACTTCGCCTCGGCGCGGACCCAATCGCGGTACATGCACGAGGCGTCGAACCAGTCGCCGCGGAGTAATCGCCAGACGCCCCGGCCGCTCATCGCGAAACCGGCCCCCTGGCGGCGCATATCCGCAACCGCATGGTCGAAGCCGAGCATTACCGAGGCGGTCGCCGCGTCACCGAGGGCCTGGATGTTCTTCACGCTCCCCAGCGGATCGTGCAATCCAACGTAAAGCCCCGTTCCCTTCGACGGCGCGTAGAGCGCCTCGAACGGCATCGTACACCAACCGTTGGGATAGAGCCGGTCGAACCGGTAGCCGCGGCGTCCGGCGTCCGGTTCGACGTCGCCGCTGCACGAGGGAACCAGAAGCCGCGTATCGCCGGCGAACTCGCGCAGCGCCACGCGCGGGAAGCGGACCCGGTGGAGGGCCCAGTCTATCGATCCGTTTTCAACCGCAAGCGACCAGGAGACGGCCCCTTTTTCCGCGTCCGCCTCGGCGAGAAGGGTCGCCTTCAGACCCGCGAAACGCGCGTCGGACGGATTGCTTAAGACAATCTTGACGCCGGTCCCGACTGGTTCAACGGCGACCTCCGACCAACCCTCGTTCGAGGTGAGGGTTACCGTCTCCGGCTGGTAGTCCTTGGCGTTTTCTTCCGCAAGGGGCGCGCAAAGCTCGATCTCCAATAGAGCCGGCTGCGTCTTCGCGGCAAGCTCCGTTTGGGTCCGCGTGTCGAGGAGCCCGCGAAGAACGATACCCCCCTCGATCCGCTCGAGCGCCACTTGCAGCTCTCCGGCATCGAGTAGGTTCCACGCCCCAGGGAGTTCTCCGTCGACGACCGCTTGGGCCTCGTCAATCCGGCCGAGCGATTGCAGGATCGCGGCCACGAAACCGCGGCGGACCACTTCCGGGTTGGCGGCCGCCGCACTTTTCGGAGGTTTCGCCATCGCGTCGATGCGGTCCAGGAGACTCGCGGTGGTGGCGACGGCCGAGCCGATCTTCGGTACCGCGGCGCCGGCCTCGCGCAGCGATGTCGCCAGGTCGTCCGACGTCCCGATCCACAGCCAGGCGGAACGCACCGCTTCCGTCGAATCCCAGCGGCTCCAAGAAAGATGCCGGCGCGGCATCAGGTAGGGTCCGAATCCTTTGCCGTCGTAGAGGATTCCGGTGTCCGCCCGGATAACGCCGACGGCGTTCTTCCCATCGTGGAAGGCGGCGAAGTCGGCGAAGGCGTGGGACTCGTCATCGCCGGCCAACGTCGCGGAGGCGACTGGGTCGCCGGCGGTCCATTGGGGCAGTTCGTCCCCCTTCGAGTGAATCTCCATGAAGTGCAGTTCATCCCAAGTCGAGGGTGTCTTTTGCCGGACAACGGCCGTTACGTAGACCAGGGGCGAATCGTGAAAGTATATCCAATCGTACACGGCGGCCGGCTCGCTTTCAGGTCGCGCCTCCGCGCTACCATAATTGAGCCGGGCGCGAATCACGGTGGCCAGCGGACCCTCGGATATCCGCTCCACGGCGCCGGCGGCGGATCCGGCCGCGAGAAACTGGCCCGTTTCCTTACGGTACAGGCGGTCCATCCACAGGAGTTTCTCGACCTTCTTTCCCGAACGCAGGAACGTCACCGCCGCCGGGAACCCATCGCCGGAGTCGGCCCCATGCAGGATTTCGCGGTTTCGCGTCCGGACAACGCCGTCGAATACGGCCGACTGGTCGGTCGCGGTGCCGTCGCACTTGAGGTGGATCCGTCCGTTGAAGGGTTCCGGAAGCTGGCAGAGGAGGGTTCCGGTGATTCGCGTCCTCGGGTCAAAGCCGTCGCAGGGGATGAACTGGCAGGCGATCGGCGTTCCGTCATCCGTTATAGCGGCGACGGCGCGCGGCTCCACCGGTTTTGTCCCAGCCGCTTCGGCGGCGGCCGTCAGATCGACTTCAATCGCGGCGAGCGAACCGCGGCCCGCCGGCTCGACCAACAGGACGAGTTCTTCCGCGGAAAGGAAGGAGATGCACACAATGGAAAACCAGGCCGCGACGGCGGCGGAATGGATGCGGAGCATGGAAATCCTCGAAACGGGAATGGGGGAATGGGGGAATGGGACGGATGGCGCACGACTTCGACTGGGCGAGCCTTTCGTTTGGAAAGAAGGAGACTTCGTTGGAATGGCCTTCCAACGTTTTTTTAGGAGTCGCGCATCAACAGGTATCGGGTTCATTTGCGTACGGGGTGCGATAAACGCGACAGTTGTTTATTCTACGGTCCTTAGTTTAGCGGTTCGGCGTCTCGTTTACCAGAATAACCCCGCCGCGTTGGCCAGTACCAAAAGGAAAAGACCCCGGTGGAAGACCGGGGTCCAAAGTCCATTCCATTCGGCAAAGGCGCCGAAGGCCGCGCGAATCGAGGGCTAGAACATTCCGCCGCCCATTCCGCCGCCGCCCATTCCTCCGCCGCCCATTCCTCCGCCGCCCATGCCTCCCATGCCGCCGCCCATGCCTCCCATGCCGCCGCCCATGCCTCCCATTCCGCCGCCGCCCATGCCTCCCATGCCACCACCCATTCCACCGCCACCGCCCATGCCCATTCCGCTGAACCCTTGGCCGCCGGTTCCGCCGCGGCCTTGTTGGTTCGCTCCGGTCGCCATGTTGAACGTGTTGACCTCGGCGATTCCGGAGAAGAGGGGCATGCAACTGACGCGGACGTAACGGCGGTCCGCCGAAATCACGGCCGTCGCGGCAAGATTCGCGCCTTCGTCCAGCGTGATGATGACCGGTTGATACCCGACCGCGCCCTGGAAGACGGGCCAGGTCGGTTGGTCACCGTCGCCGGCCTGCCGCGCGCGGGACAGGCTGAGGAGGGACGACGGATCCGCCGCCGCGGCCAATTGTTGGCCGAGAACCTGTTGGCGCAGCGCCAACTGTCCGGCGGCCGCGTTCTCGATCTGACGTTGGGCCAGCGGCTCGGTCCGCCGGCCGTGCTCCAGATCGAACGAGACGACCGCTTCATCATTCTCGATGGGAATGTTTCTCTTGACGACTTTCCCTTCCTTCGTGCCGTAGTTCGTGTAGACTTCAACCGTCACTTTCCCCGCGGTCACCTCGCCCCAAACGCGACGGATGAGCACTTTGTACTCGCCGGGGAATCCCTTGGGGCAGACATACCCTTCCGAGTAGCCGTCGGCCGTCTTCTCGGCGAGACCGGAGGAAGTGTCCCCCATCAAGATTCCGCCGCCGGTCGTCCGCGGATTCCGGAAGGAGCAGACGGTTCCACTCGGATCCTCGACGAATAGGTCGAGGTCGGCCTTGCCGGTCCACGTGACTTTTACGACACAGTCGCGCACAACCGCTTGGTCCAGTTCTTTCCGGTAGGCGTCCGCCTCGCTCTGAAGTCCTTCTTCCTCCAGGCGCTCCAGCGTCGCCCGCGCGACCCTCAGGCCGGTGTTCCAAACGGCTTCTTGACCCTTGGGCCAGGCCTGGGAGATGATGCCGATGGTCGCCCATTGGATGCCTTCGAGGTCGTCAATCCTTTGAGCCGCTCGCAGCGCGCTCAAGTACGGCGCCGGCCACGTGGGAGCGGCCATGGTCACATGCCGATAGAGTTCGATTGCCCGCTTTTCCAGACCGATGTCGGTCAAGTAATCGGCGATGGCCAATAGGTCGCTCGGCGCATCGACGAAGTCGACGGCGGACATGACGGCGCGTTCGATTTCCGAGACGTCGCGTCCGTCCAGTTGCATCGCCAGGCCGATGGCTTCATACATCCAGGGCTGCATCCGGTCGTGCCGCAGCGCCGCCTCAATGCAGGCGATCACGGCATCGTACCGCTTGGCCCTCAGACGGTCGCGGACCGCCTGGCGAACCGCCTCGGCCGAAGGAGCATGACTGGCGAAAAAAGAATCCCAAGCGGCGGCGGGATTCTCCGCGTCGTCGACGTGGAGCGATTCCTCGACCGCCGGGATGACCGGCAACTCGGAATCCGACTCGTTCTCACCACCCTTTTCCGTGGACGGGTTGAGGTTCAGGTCGTCCTCGATGGAAAAGAACCCGTTCATCGGGAGGGCGTCGCCATTGAACCCGTCGTTGTTCAGGCCCATGCCGGGGAGGTTGAACATACCGCCACCCATACCGCCACCCATACCGCCACCCATGCCACCGCCCATGCCGCCCATGCCGCCGCCCATGCCGCCCATCATTCCGCCGCCCATACCGCCCATACCGCCCATGTTTTGGATCGGGACGACCAGGTCCGCCACCGGGTAAACCCGGGTCGTTAGCCGGTTCATGGCGTTTTCTTGGGTGGTAATGAGGAGGACCTCGTCCTCGATCATGTAGGTCAGCTCGTGGTCACGGAGCATCAGCCGCAAGGCCGAACGGAGCGTGACCCCCCGCAACTGGCGCGTGATCGGGATATCCGTACCGATCCCGAGATCATCGAGCGCCCTTCGGTCGAGTTGAATTTCGATCTGGTGGTATTCCTTCAACGTCTCGATGACGTCTTCCAAGGGAGTCTCGATGAATTCCACCGATGTCGGCTTGTCCAACTCGGCGAGAATCTTCGTTTCCGCTTCACCGCGCGCCGCCAGGTCCATTGCGCTGTATTTTTCCTTGCGCCGCTTGGTCAGGCGGGCCCAGACCTCCGGATCGGGATATCGGACCGGCGGGACATCGGCCATCGGCATGGCCGCCTCTTCCACCGTGGCGAGCATGTCGATCACGCCCTTCTGCCGTTCCTCGCGCCACCGCAGCGCGTCTTCGTAGGCACCTCTCATGTGGGCGAAGTGCGGCGCGGAACTGAGCGCCAGATCGTTGGGGAAAAGCGTCGCGGCTTCCTCGGCCGCCTCCGTTTGAGCCGCCTCGAATTGCCCTTCATCCATCAGGGCGTTGAACCGCGCCATCAGTTGCCGCGCCTTTTCTTCGTCGCGGTGCAGCTTCCGGGTGACGCGTTCGCGGTCTTTCGCCGAGGCGAGCTTCTCCGCCAACCTCTGCCGCTCGATTGCCTGCAGTTGCCGCTGGCGCACGGCTTCGTTGAGGGCCGTGACGAGACTATCGACCAGTTGGCCGCGGACGTCCGGTTCCAAGGCCGGGGCCCTGTTGACGTTCTCCAGTTGCAACTTCAGGTCCTGGATCGCTATTTCCGCGTCGCGCGTCATGATCTTCCGCGCCTGATTGACCGTGTTTTGGACGTCGGCGGAAATCCTCTGGGCGATGAGCTGCTGGTCGTGCAAGAACGCTTCGGCGAACGCGCCGTCCGTGGTCAGCGGATCGGGGGCCGGGGCCTCCTCGGCGACAAGATTCAAGTCCGGTTCGCTTTGGTCCGCCGCGCCGCCGGCTTGGGCAAGTACCCGGCGAGCCACCGCGTCGGACGGATTCCCGCGGAGCGCCGCCTGCGCGAGTTTCGTCGCGCCTTGCGCGTCACCCCCGGCAAGCGCCTGCTTGGCCAATTCACCGTAATTCACGGATTCGATGTCGATCGCGTTCTTCAATTGGAGTAGACTGGTCGTATCCACCAACGGCAACGAGATTCCGCCGTCCGCCGCGGCCAGTTCGACCAGACGCCCAAGATAGGCGTTTGCGCCCCGCGGTTCCGAGGGAACGACCTCCCAGGAAAGCTCCCTGGTCTCTCCGTTCACCTCGACCGTCATGTCAAGTTGCGCCGCGGCGAGCGAACCGCTCGTCCCCACGACCACCGTGTCCCGGTCCGCCCGCAACGGCGGAGGCGAACTCGGATAGGACTTGCCGAGGGATTCGGGCCAGCGGACGTTGCTCGGCCAGGCGACCGGGCCGGTTACCGCTTCCGCCAAGGCCGCGCCAACCGCCTTACCGGGAAGATTATCTTCGGCGAAGAGAACGACGCCTCCGGTCTTTCCGGCCAACGAACCAAGAAGTTGCCCGTCCATCCTGGGCCCGATGGCAAAGCTCGAAAACGAGACTTGGTTCCGGGTCAGCCCGGTCAGGGCTTCCGCGAACGCCTCGGTTCCAACCAGATTGGCCGTGCTCATTCCGTCCCCGATGTAGACCGCGACCCGCCCGGGAGCATCGGAACCGGCCAAGGCTTCCGCCGCCTGGTGGAGGACCTTCAGCATATCGGTCGAGCCCAAGGGAGCCCTTTCGTTCAGCTTCTTCACGGCTTCCGCCAGTTCCGCGCCGCCGACGCCCACGAACGATTCCGTGAGGGGGTGGGTTTCCAAGTCGGCCGCGAACAAGTGGACGCGGTCCGTCTCCGGGAGGCCGGCAAGGAGCGATTCCAGCGCCGCCAGCGCTTCCTGGCGGAACGCGCCGACTTGGCTCGCCGACGTGTCGAACACAATGACGACGTCGCGGCTTGCCGGGGTCGGCAACGGCTCCGCCGGCTTCAGGCTCAAGGCGTAGAAATTCGTTCCCTCGGGTGAGGCGAACGATTCCAGACGCACGGCGTCCGCGGCTTGAATGTAGGACACCCCGGCAAGCGCGAGGACGGCCGCCGAACCGAGCAATAGATGAAAGCGACTGTTTTTCAACATGCGGCGTTTCTCCGAAACAATGGTCTCCAAATCGCAGGGAATCCGCCGTGATCCGCTCCGGCGGTCACTCCGAGCGAAAATAATCCTGAGAAGATAGCTAACTTACGTCTGATTTTAGTCGCTCTTGCGGCAAATTACCACCAAAAAAACGCGAAACCAGGAACGAAAGCCAGCCGACGCGGCAACTCCCCAAACTGTAGCGACGCTTGTACTAAGTAATTCTAATGCCTTCGCGATCTTTTCGCAAGGTTTCGACCCCGATTCACCGGAAAGAAATACCACTAATGGGGGCAACTGATGAACCCAATGATTACGCAATAATACGGGGGGATTATGTCCTATCTTGCGAGGTGCTTCAGGAGATCGATCATCTCCCGGGGTACCGGTTTGTGCCGGTCATACGTCTCGGTGAAGGGGGTGTAGACGAGCCTGCCATCGACCCGACCGGCCATGACTTGCGTGCGGCCCTCGAGCAGCCCCAAGACGGCGGCATGGCCGAGGTACGAACCAAGGATGCGATCGTCCGCGGTCGGACTTCCCCCTCGCTGAAGATGCCCCAGCTTGACGACGCGGGTCGGAAAGGGATTTCCGGCTTTTTTGAGAGCCTCATCGATCTTATGGGCATCCCCCAGATCGTCTCCCTCCGAGACCACCATCATGACGGACTTCTTTCCCCGGTCTTTGATCTCGTGCAATTGTGCGACGATTTCGTCGATTCCCTCCAACGTCTCCGGGATGGCGACGATTTCCGCGCCGGCGGCGATCGCGGTGAAAAGCCCGATATAACCGCTATGCCGCCCCATCACTTCGATAAGGAACATCCGTTCGTGCGATTCCGCCGTATCGCGAATCTTGTCTACCGCCGACACGGCCGTTTCGACGGCCGTTTTGAAACCGATCGTGAAATCGGTGCCGATCAGGTCGTTATCTATCGTGCCGGGGCATCCGACGACCTTACCACCCCAGTGGTCGCAGAGTTCCTCCGCCCCACGGAAGGTACCGTCGCCGCCGATCGGAATGAGGCAGTCAATCCCGTGCTTCTCCAGAATCGCCGCGGCCTTCCTGAGCCCCTCCTCGGTATGCATCTCCGGACACCGGCTGGTGTGCAGCATCGTCCCCCCCAACTTCGTGATGCCGGAAACCGAACGGAGCGACATGATTTCCCGGCGATCCAAGTCGGTAAAGAAGTTCTCCTCCAACAAGCCGCGATATCCGCGGCAAATCCCAACCACCTCGCAGTTGTACGCCCCGGCCGTCCTAACGACCGCGCGGACACAGGCGTTCATTCCCGGCGCGTCGCCGCCGCTGGTAAAGAGTCCGATTCGCATGATTTTCTCCGTATCTTCCGGCCGGTTCGTATTGAGACGCCTTACCACTTCAAACCGAATCTGTCTCCATCGTCGCCGCGTCTTTCGATCCCGCCCTTCAGCTCGATTGTCGGATAGACTTTCTTCGAAGTATCCGAGTAATCCTCTTCCTTCTCTTCTCCTTCACTTTCCTTCTTGGGCGGCGGTTCCAGGGCGTCTTTGATCGAGAGGCCGATCCGCTGGTTTCCCTTGTCGACGGACTTAATGACGCAGGACACCTCATCCCCCTCGTGGACGAAATCGCTCACGCGAAAAACCCGTTTGTGGGCGATTTCGGAGATATGTACCAGGCCCTCTACCCCTCGTTCGAGCTGAACGAACGCGCCGAACTCCATGATCTTGGAAACCCTTCCGGCGACCGTCATTCCGACGGGGTACTTCGATTCGACCGAGTCCCACGGGTTTTCCAGCATGTCGCGGTAGCCCAGGCTGATCCGGTTTCCGCCGGGATCGACCTTGAGAATCTTGACCTTGACCGTTTGACCCTCCGCAAGAATCTCACTCGGATGCTCGACGCGTCCCCAGTCCAATTGGCTGACGTGGATCAACCCGTCGACGCCGCCGATATCGACGAACGCGCCGAAATCCATCAGCTTCCGCACGACACCCTCGTGAATCTGTCCCGGCTGCAGCGATTCGAGGAGTTGCTGCCGCGCTTCCTCTTTCTCGCGTTCCAGAATCGCGCGGCGGCTCAAGACGAGGTTCCGGCGATCGCGGTTCGCCTCCGTCACCAGACAGGTAAAACGTTCGTCGACGAACTGCGAGAGGTCCTCGACCCTGAAGAGGGAAATCTGGCTGACCGGAATGAACCCGCGGATGTGGTTCACCTCGCATTCGAGGCCGCCGGAATTGTGCCCCGTCACTTTGGTCTCGACGACCATTCCCTCTCGGAGGTCGTCCCAATTCTCGACGGAAGAGGCCGCGTTCGGAATCATCAGATCGTACAGGCCGTCTTCCTTGTTGAACCCGGTGACGATTACGTCCAGCTCGGTACCGACCTCGGGAGGGTCGACGAATTGCCTCAAAGGCACGGTTCCCTGTTCGCGGCCGCCGATATCGACGAAGACCTCTTCGCTGGAAACGGCCAGAACGCGGCCGTGGTGTTGCGATTCGACTTCGAACGCGGCCTGCGTGGCGCCCGAGTCGCTCCCCTCCAGAATCGCGTCCATCTCGACGGAGCCCATCGCCTCCTCGAATTCGCGGAGCAGGTCGTCACTTAGTTCCCGGCGAAGATTGGGGACTGGAACGCGGCCCGCATTCGGCCGAGGGGCCGGGATCGGCGGCGCCTCGCCGCCATCGGCGGGTTCCGCCACCGCCAAATCCTCCTCCAGAACGGGTGAGGCCGCTTCTCCAGTAGGCACGGCGTCCGCCTGGGGCGGCGGCTCCACCTCCGCATGGTCCTGCACCACAGGCGTCGCTGGAGCGGGGGGTGGAGCGGGAGGCGGCGCTGGTAGCGGTTCGGATGATTTCGGCTCGGTCGTCTCGACAACCGGGATCCAATCCCGCTCCAACGAGTTCCCATGGACCGGCGTCCCTTCGGGTCGCTGCGATCCGATTAGGATCCGCGATTGTTTCGGTTCAGAGGATGCATTCTCTTCCGGCGGCGCGGCCGACTCATCCGCCGGAGAATCTTCGCGAGCCGACGCAGTGTCGGAAGGAGGCGGCATGTCCTGATGAGATGGGGCGGGGTCCGTTGCCATCCGTCGTTCCTCGAAAGTCGCCATGTAGAGAAAAAATTCAATAGAACTGTTTTTTGTGATATAGGGAGTGTATCATTCTACCAAGTCCCGCTGAAGGTCCAAGGGGTCTCGGCGGAGATGACACCGGCATTACCAGAGACTAGACTATTCTGGAATCAACTTCAGCGTGATGCCGGCCCCGGGAGCCGATGCCGCGTCGCCGAACCGGCAACCTTCCCGATTGTCCTTCGAACGACCGGCGCGACGCGATTATCCCGGCTTATCATTTCAGTCGTCTCTCCCCGCACTACCGTATCCATGCGTTTTCAGTTCCTGTGCCCCAACGGGCATCTTCTCGAAGCTGATATCACCCACGCCGGGATGCGCTGCGAGTGTCCTCATTGCGACATCCTTTTCGTCATTCCGTCGGCATCCATCGAGCCGTGCGAAGCCCCGGCGGACCAGGCCGACGCGCCACTCCCGGGTGATACCGGCGAGATCGAAATCCCCCAAATCGAGACGGTCCCCGAGATCGGCCCGCCGGAATCCGAAGAAGAGTCTCTCGTCGTGGTGGAAACCGACTCGATTACCCCTCCGCCCATCCGCGAGTCGGCCGACCCGGAGTTCGTCCACGTTCCGTGTCCAAAGGGTCATGAACTGCGGACGCCGGTCGAGATGCTGGGGCAGGAAGCCCTGTGTCCCTTCTGCAAGGCCCGATTCCAATTGCGTTACGAAGACAGCCGCGAATACCGCGCAGAGCGAGCCAGGGCGGAGGCGCTTCGCGAAGAGAAGCTGGGTCGGTTATGGTTGACCTGGGCAATCATCGCCGCGGTTGCCGTGCTCGGCGGATTCATTTTGATGATCGTCGCGTCCACTCAATGACCTTTGTTCCTCCCTGCCCGCGTATGACTTCGAACCGTCAAGAAACGCCGAATCCGAACGTGCGAATCGCTCGACTGACTCCTTCCGGCCGAGGGGCGGTGGCGACGCTGGTCGTCTTCGGGATTGGCGCGTCGGGGATCGTCGAACGGGTCATCCAAACGCGCCGCCGGATCGTGGACCTGGCCGAGCCGGTCTTGGGCCGCGGCGGCGACGACGCGGAAGAGGTCGTCCTGTTCCGGAAAAACGATTCCGAAGTGTTCGTTCACGGACACGGCGGGACCGCCGCCGTGGCATCCCTGAGGGAGGCATTCCTCGATGTCGGGGCGGTTCACGCGCCGTGGGAGGAATGGGTCCGCTTTTCGTCCGCCGAATCCTCGAACGCAAAGGAGGCGCGGATCGCCCTGGCGCGTGCCACAACGGAAAAGACGGCGGGCATGCTCTTGGATCAGCTAGCCGGGGCGTTGTCCGGAGAGCTGGGCCGGATCCGTACCTCGATTTGCCGCCGCGACTGGAATGACGCCCTGATCCGAACGGAGACGCTCCGCTCACGTTTACCCCTCGGGCTGCACTTGACGCGGCCCTGGCGCGTCGCCGTCGCCGGACGTCCCAACGTGGGCAAGAGCAGCCTCGTCAACGCTCTTCTGGGCTACTCCCGGACGATCGTCCACGAGACTCCCGGCACCACGCGCGACGTGCTCAGCGCGGAAACGGCGTTCGACGGCTATCCGGTTGTGCTATACGACACGGCCGGAATCCGTCAGGGGGCCGGCCGCGTCGAACGTTCGGGCATCTCTCTGGCACGCCGCCGGATCGGCGAGTCCGACCTGGTCCTCTTCGTTTGCGACGTATCCGCCGGGTGGACGAGCGAGGACGAGATGCTGCGGCGATCTCTCCCCGAGGCGCTGCTCGTATGCAACAAGTGCGATCTTGCGCCGGGGGGAGAAATGCCGTACGACGGACTTCACGTCAGCGCGCTGGAAGGACTGGAGGTGCCGAGGTTGATTGCCGCGATCGTCTCCCGCCTCGTTCCGGCGGCGCCACCAAACGGGGCGGCCATTCCTTTCACCGAGGAACACGCCGAGCGGCTGTCGCGCCTGGAGAAGGCGATCCGCGGCGAAGACGAAACGGCGGTCCGGGCGGTCCTGACGGACTGGGTATGACCCGGCGTTACCGCGAGGCCGCCCCGCTTTGGAACAACGGGAGGTGCCGGTAGTAGACCTCGAGCATCAACAGATGCATCGTCGTGACGTAGAGTCGTCCGCCGGCGTGACCCCAACGGTCCGGAACGGGTCCAACCGGAGACCAGCTTCCGGCCAGAGTTCCCTCCTGCCGCTGCGACTTCTCCAACAGCGGCCTGAGCCGCTCGTTCCAGGCGGTCCAGCGTTCGCCCCCGAGGTGGAACATGACCTGCGTGGCGTAGTACCAGTAGTAGGCATCCCGTTTGGAATTCGCGCCGGAGCCGAATTCCGGCGGATTCCGCGAGAGGTGATCCGCCCCGGCGCGCAGCCGTTCGTCCGCTCCGCTCCATCCGAGATACATCCGCATCAGCAGGCCCTCGGCCGTCATTGCCAGGTTGGGAGCGCGGCCGGCGCGCTGCCGAGGGGTATCCGCCGCGTAGGGGTTGTAGGAATATCGGGCTCCCGAGTCCGCTTGGGCGATGTCCAACCAAACGGCGGTTCGCGCCATGGCCTCCTCGGGTATCTCCAGACCGGCCATTTGAGCGCTCTTCATTGCCATGAGCTGCCAGCCGGAGACCGAAGTGTCCGACTCGCGTCCCGGCTGATAACGCCATCCACCGAGAGTCTTGTGCTGTGCGCGGACGATGAACTCGATTGCCCGCTGGGCCGGTTCGCGGAGATTTGGATCGCGTGTCATTCCATAGGCTTCGCACAACGCGATCGCCGCGATTCCATGGCTGTAAAGCCAAACGTAGTCGCTCCCGCCGGTGAACAGATCGCCATCTTCCTTCTGACGCTCGACGAGCCAGTCCACCCCCGCGCGGACCGTATCGCGGTGCTTGTCGCCGAGGTGCGTGTAACCGGCGCCGAAGAACGAAAGCAGAGCCAACCCGGTCGCGGCCGTGTCGGAAGACATTTGGCCGAAACCGACTTTCTCTGCACCGTGATCATTGGGGGACTGGTGCAGGCTCCATCGTCCGTCCTCGAATTGCTCCCTGGCGAGATAATCCAGCCCGAGTTCCACCGCCCTTTCGGCGCTGGGAGAACCGCCGAACCGCTCGACCCAGCGTCCTCGGGTGTCCGGATCGCGGCGTTCGAAGAACTCGGTCGGCTCCACGGCCGAGGTCTCGAGAGCGGGCCGCATTCCGCTACGTTCCAGCAGAAACCGTCGAGGGGTGGTGTGTACCAAAAGACTTTCCTCTCGCGCGTGGCGGCTGGGAAGCCCGATGTCGCGAGGCTCGGAGGCGCTGAGCCCGCCGGGGCCGATGTCGGCCGAATTCCGCACCGGCAGGCCGCCGCGACGGTGGCCGGGCTCTTCCCGTCCGGGACCAAGCACGAGGCGTTGACCCGACGTCGTAGCCGCAAAGTTCGGATCTTCCATCCCCATGACCGCTTCGCCCGTCTCTTCGGCGAGACTCGGCAAGAAACGGCCGAAGCCGTTCTTCGAGAGGGGAGTACCCGAATCGCCGCCGGCAAACGAAGGCGCCGTCCGGCCGACGATTGAAGCAAGTTCCATGTTCGCCGGCGCGATCCCCGCGGGGCTCCCATCCGTCGGCGCCGCTTCGCTGGAGACGGCTCTCGTCGCCGGGAGGTTTCCACGAGGAGCGTCGCGCCGGGCAATCTCACCCGGTTCGAGCCGACCGGTCACCGAAACGTCGACGTTGCCTTGAGATGGCATTGCCTCTTCCGCGTCGACCGCGACCGGCAGGGAGGCGGAGGTCAACGAGCGCTCCATTCCGGACGTCGCCGTCTCGAAACTCGGGGACCCTCCGGCATGCACTTGGACATCTCTGCGGCCCAACGAAACGGAGACCCTCTCGGTGCCGTGGCCGGCGACGGCCGCTTCGGCGGTAATGGTCCGCCTTGCCGGCGGCGCGTCGGACCCACCTCTCTCCACGGAGACTTGCGCCCCGACTTCCAACGAACTCGCCAGCCCGCCCTGCTCGGCCGCGAGTCCGGCGGCGCCCCGCTCCGAAGCGCCGTCGACCGCCTCCGCGGCGGCGGGAAGCCGGGCTCCCCGCTCGGCCCTGGCGAGCGTGGCGCTTCGCGAGGGGCTGTCAGCCGTTCCGCGACCATCCCGCTCGGATGCCAAGTCGCGTCTGGCCGGGGCCTGCGCGTTCGGGAGCCCGCGATCTCCCATCGCCAGATCGGATCCGGCCGCCTCGGTCGTCTTCCGCGTACCGGGAAGCCCCGAGACGTGCCGTTGGGGACCTCCGGCCAGATGGCTCGTAGTCGGCGTCCCGGTTCCCTCTGCGCCGGTGGGCGCGCTCGAGGCGATGTCCAACGGTTCCGCGGTGGTTTCCATCGTCATGGTCCGGCCGGGCGTCTTTTGAGGCAAGGGAGTTCCACCGCCCGAAATTCCGGCGGCAATTGATTCGAAACGGGTCACGCGACGGCTATTCACCGGCGAAACCCGATCCGGCGCTCCCAAGTCGCCCCGGGGACCGGCGCCCACCTCGGTCTGCCGGACCGGTATGGCGACCGCCCCCCCACGGGAGGAGCGAGCAACCTCTCCCGGCGCGATCGCCAACTGCTTTCCTCCAGCACCTTCCTCGGCGGACGCCGCCGGACTCGGAGCCGGAAGGAGGGATGCCTGGTCCGGCAGCGACGTCGGGCCGCTGCGCGACCGGGCAAGCCCCGACTCAGCCAGAGCGCGCTCAATGGTAGGTTCCTCCCGTCCCGTTGCGCGGCGGCTTCCGACCCGGGCCGCGGCGCGGGTCGAACCGACGGCGAAATCCGCCGAGCCGGTCGCGGCGGTTCGCGCGCCGGGCGCCGCCTGTTTCGCGGAGCGGACGACGGCCGTCTCGGAGGAAACCTCCAAGCTGCTTCGAGGCGCCGACCCGCGCGCCGCGGCGAGGGCCGTCTCGTTGGGGACCTCCACCGCCGAGGACGGAAGCGCGACGCCTCGCTCGGAACGAGCCGGAGACCCGGGTTCGGCCGCGCGTACGTTTCGATCCGCCGCGATCCGCCGCGATGCCTCGGCCCGACGAGCCGCCGCCGCCGGCCGGCGAATTTCTTCCCCCACCGTGGGCGCGGGCCGGTCGAGCGGTTGCGTCGCGGCCGGCCGCGGACGCTGCCTCGCCGCGCGGGAAGTTTCCGAATCGGCCAAGAGGAGCGATTCCTCGCGAGTGGCCGCGTTTGCCGGCGCGATCCGCGACTGGAGATTTTCGGACGACTCGCGCAGGGTGCGTTCCGGCGAGGGTGGATTCGAATTCGGCGCGGCGCGTTCCACCGCTCGGGCCTCCATCGCCGCGACGCGCGGAGATGCCTGCCGGAGCCGGCTTTCCTCCGGAACTCGACGCTGCGTGGGGACCGAACCCGACGCGCGCCGCGCGACGCGCGCGGCGTCGGGCGTGGGAGACTCGACGCGAGGCTCGGCCGGGCGTTCGATTTCTGGTTGCGGAATCGGCGTATCCGGCACCAATTCACGGAGCAACTCCTGTCGGGAGAGACGGTTGCCGGCTTCCTCCGCGCGGCGCGGCGCGGAAGGGACGGCCTTCGCCGGTTGGAGCGGATCCGCCGGTCGGATTTCCGCTTCCGGCTCGGGAGGCGGAAGCGTCTTGGGGTGGATTTCGTGGTCGAGCGACGCCCGGTCGACGGTTTGCCCCTGTTTACCGTCGGGAAGCCGAACATCCAGCGGCTTTTCGAACGCCTGCTCGGCATCCGGGGTCTCCACGCGTTCCCAGTTGTATTCCGGTACGGTCTCGAACACGTAGTCGTCGACCATTCGCGCGGCGAGTTCCTTCTCCCGCTCGGCCTTGAGTTCCAGATACTTGTGATGCAGATAGACCCCCAACCCCAAGTGAACCAAAAGGCTGACGAGCACGCACAGTTGTACGCGGCGCAACGTCCTCTCTTTCAGCCGAAGCACGGCATAGAAGAGAACACTGATGCCGGCAACGACGATGGCCAGTCGGAACCACGCGTTGTGAAGAATCCGAGGATCGTCGAACCGGCTCGTACCGAGGACGAGCCCGATCACGATGCCCGAGAGGATGAAGAGGAGGCAATTGATTGGCCAGAGCCGCTCGTCGAAACCGACAGCCCATTCTCTTCTGCGGTGCGGCGGCGTTTTGGACGGTTGACTCATGTGCATCAGTGCCGGAAAAGGAGATCAGTCAAGAGGAGCCCGATCAGGCCGGAGGAACTCGCGACGGGGCTTCGGCAAGGGCGCCGCCGGCGCGCGCCAGCGCATTTCAGCTCCTCGCTCGTTCAACACCCTTCCCAGACTGCCGCCAGCCGGTACGCCGGACCGATCAGCGGCAAAAACCGCGATTATTGCCGGAATCGTGCATAACGTCTCACGATCCGAACCGTCGAGAACGAAATCTCAATACTCTCTTTTACTCGATCCGTCGTAAGAAAGCTACTCCCAGCCGCGGGTATTCTAGTGAACGGACCTCAAACCCCACCAATCGGCCCTAATGACATAGCCAGCATTTCATTTTCGTGGAACCGTCATCGGATAATCCTGTTGGGGGGGTTATTGCCGGTTTGCACGGGAGCTGTCTCACCTCGGCATAGGCATTAAGCAGTCTGGTCGCGCGTTTTGCCGTGTCGGCGCTCAAACGGCGGCAGCGTTCCTTTCGCAAAGGAGCGCTCATCTCGGCACAATTCGCCTCTTCACGCCATCGGACAGTCGAAATATGGCACAGAACCGATTGGGGCACTGCTTCAGGCATTTCGACGGTATCCTTGGCAACCGGAACATATTTCGGCAGCGGGGTATCTTGATACCATTGAAGGAGCCCATCCGTCAAGCGGTCCGATTCCTCTCGCGTCGCCGTGAAAAGCCCGAACGCGGCGGCGGCGCCGTTGAGCGCGCCGCAAATCGTTCCCCAACCGCCCACTCCGCCATGGCCGTAACGCATCATTTGCCGTGGAAAAGACGCATAGGGCTCGCCAAACTCCTCGGCCAGACTGAGCAGGATGGAGGAGAAAACGGCGTACATGCAAGACCCTTCCGGATAAAGACCATACGCCAAATCGGCGACTGAGTCAGGATCAAGACAATGGTAAGTCCATCTGCCGGACGAACCAGGCGGCTGAACCAGTCCGTTCTGCGCGAAAGCCGCGGCACTCCCGGCGGCCGCCGATCCGACCGCGCAACCGAGAGAGCCGAGCAGCGTTCTTCGGGAAATGGTTCTTCCAAAGAGGTGTTTCGCGGAACGCGACATACCATTTACTCCTGGGGTGTTTGGCCAATAAGACAAATATAATTCAAAAAAACTCTAATAAAAGTTTTTCGACAACAGGCTACCTCGCCAGAACTCGGGCCGATTCGCTTCGATTTTGATGGACGACGTTTTCGATGCAATCGAACAACTGCGTCACGCAACGGCACCGCACGCGATAGAAAATATGCGTGCCCTGCTTCGTTGTCTCGATGAGTCCCGCCACGCGAAGGATCGATAGGTGCCGCGAGACGGTTGAGATGTCTGAACCGATCATCCCCGCAAGCTCTCCGACACAGCGCGGCCCGTTCTTTGTCAATTCATCGAGAATAAACAAACGTGACGGGTGGGCGATTGCCTTGGCGATCTGGGCTCGCGCGTCGTAGCGCGATTGCGTAGTGGGGT
Organism: uncultured Planctomycetaceae bacterium; assembly: GCA_964520785.1. Taxonomy (GTDB): domain Bacteria; phylum Planctomycetota; class Planctomycetia; order Pirellulales; family Thermoguttaceae; genus CAZFQG01. The sequence continues at coordinate 24,634 of CAZFQG010000027.1, forward strand.
CCATTTATGGCTAATCAGGGGGATGCGGGAAGTGTGGGAAGGGGTGTTTCGCGTGAGACGCCCTCTATTATACCAGAAAACCCGCTCAACGCACAATCCGGCCCTTCCACCTGGCAGCCAATTCCTCCAGCCGACCACTCGAGGCGTGCTCCAAATAGTAACTCACCTTGAATTCGCTCTGGACCGCCTCCGGCTGCAGCGTCAAATCGGGGTCTCGCTCCAAAGCCGCCTCGATGCAGCGGCGGTCCCAGACGACCGCATCGCGCAACCGCGCGAAACATAGACGATAGGCACCGGGTCATGTGTTTGCGGGTCATACCGCGCGAATCGCACAAGAGCAGCATCGCCTCCGACCAGCGCTCCATCCAGGTTGTTGATCCACGGAAAGTCCTTCACGGCACTCCTCCCCCGTGGTCGAGTCCGGCGGACTACCGGTTTACGAACGGTTCTTGGAGGCATCACCGGTACTGGCGGAGCCGGCTGGAAATGTCGCGCAAGTAGCGGCGAGCCCGCCGCGCACCGTGCAACGGGTGGATGACGAGATACCGTACGCCCAGACGCCCCGCGGCTTCCGTCGCGCGAAGCAACTCCGCACGCGCATGGTCGCGCCGCCGTTCGTCGAGCGAAGTAATATCGATCTCCTCCGCGAACGGAGCGTGCAGCGAATACGCCTCGATTCCCAGCGATTCGATCATCCGTGCCGCCTGGTCAACGGCTTTGAGGTCGTGGTAGTCCAGGTGGGCCGGCGAAGAGCAAACCTCGATCAAGCCGAACCCGCCGTTACGGATATCTTCAAGGCAGGTGAACAGACTCGTTTGGTAAAAACAGCCCGTGGATAGGCCGACTGGCCAGTCGCTCATGATTCCTCCTCTGTAAGAGAGATTCCCTGCACTCGGCGACGTCGTCGCCATTTTCCTCGCTTCCGTCGCGCGGGGCAAGACCGGTCGCACTGAGTTCCTCCACGTCGAAATCTTCCAGATCATCCAGACCCAGGGCGATCATCCCCGAAAACAGCCGGGTGTAGAAATCGGCCCGCATCGCCGCGTCGTAGTGATAGAACATGTCCCCCCAGCCGAAGTCCCGCTCGAACTTCGAGCGGATGAGGCCGGCCACGTGCCGCGGGTGCCAGCCGAGCCCCAAAAGGACGCGTACCACGTGGCGCATACCGGCCGGTTTCAGAAGCAGGTCGTTGGGATGGTTTAGAATCGTCCGCGCCGAGGCTTGCAGCGAATTGATCCGGATCCGGTCGTAGGTCTCCGGCCAGCGGTTCGGCTTTTCGTGCTCCTGCGAGTAGAACCAGCGGTGGAATTCGGCCGTCCGCGACGACTCGTACTCGCCGACCAAGCGTGCTGTCCCGGCCGTCTGGTCGGGGATCGACGTCGGCGCGACCGCCGCCAGCCGCGCCGTCTGAAGCGGATCTCGCATCACCAGCGCGCCCCAGCGGAAGTCCATCTCGAATAGTGGAATCAAGAACATCGGGGGGAGCCCATCCACCGCATGCGTCCCCAGCGCCGCGCGCCGCTGCTGGACCTTATGGTAGGCGCTAAAAGGAATACCGATCATCCGCGTGTGCAAGGGGTCTCCATATTCCGATAGATCAACGCAGACGATTTCGCGGCCACGTCGGCCCCGCGACGTTTCCACCTCGGTCAGCCGCACTTCGATCGAGCAGTGAGACTGCATTTCGACGAACGCCTCCTGAGCGAAGAATTCCAGGACCTGGCCGATGCCCGCGAAGGCGGCTTCGTTCTCCAGTCCGACCGGTATGTTTCGCGGGGGTCGCCGCTCGTCGGCGCGGGCCCGGAGCGTGTCCAGCAAGAACCCGATTTCTCCCAGGCGCCGGAATGTGTCCGAGTTGCGCCGCACCCGCCATACCAGATGATGCCCGCGCCCGCTGAGCAAATGGAGCGGAGTGATGTCCAGGGCAAGGAGCCGCTCCTGGATGTCCCGGATGACCGGCTGCTGGAGTTCCAGGGAGCGCTCCGGGTCGATGTATGGCTCCGCCGGATACTCAAAGTTTACGTACTCGATATCCAAATGCACTACAAGCGACTCAAAATCCCACAACGACCGCTTCACTTCCAAGCCGTGATCGAGGCACATCCAGAGCTGGTTCGGGTGCCGGGGGCGCATCCGCGGTATCGCGGACCGCTCGTCCGCGGTAATGTACGCGCAGGGGGTCGTCTCCATATCGGTCCCGCCGACGAAGTCGAGCATCCGGCGTCGCACGGCCGGTTCGGAATAGTAGTCGTTCAGGTTCAAGTGGACCTTCCATTCTGGATTGGCTTGGGGTCTTTTCAGCTTCTTCGAACCGGACCCCGAAGACAATACGAACCGCAAACGGCGTGCCTCTGAAGATGCCGACCAACTCGGTATGCCGCCACCGTATCCGCCCGAGAGGAGATGCTTCCAGCGACGGACTGGCTGAGCGACCGCAACGGACTGTCATGTTCGACCGGCCTGCCCCTCGCGCCGCTGCCGCCGAGGCGGCGGCACGTCATTTGCACGCTAACCCGCCGAGCCTGACCTTCAGAACCGTTTTCCAGACGCACCGTCTCCGGGAACGACCAGGTCCGTCCTGGAATCAAGACGCGTGCTGTCGAGCCGAATGTCCGCGAGTCCCGCGGATGCGCGGCCAGCGTCCATCCAGAATCAAAGGAGATCACGAATGCGCCATTCGTTGCCTGAACTGCCCTACGCCAAGACCGCGTTGGAACCCCATGTCTCGGCGGAGACCCTGGAGTTCCATCACGACAAACACCATGCGAAGTACGTCGCCACGACGAATGAACTGATCGAAGGGACGAAATTCGCCGAGGCGTCCCTAGAAGAGATCATCCGTAAGGCGGATGGCCCCCTATTCAACAACGCCGCCCAGGCCTGGAATCACTCCTTCTACTGGAGATGCCTTTCACCCTCCGGAGGCGGTGTTCCAGAAGGCGCGCTGGCCAAAGCCATCCAGGAGCAGTTCAACTCCTTCGAGGAATTCAAGCAGGAGTTCACCTCGGCCGGTACCTCCCTTTTCGGTTCCGGATGGGTCTGGCTCGCCTCGGACGAAGATGGAAGACTGCAGATCCAACAGGGAGGCAACGCTGACACGCCGATTCGCCAGAAGGGATTCATCCCGATGCTAACGTGCGACGTGTGGGAGCACGCGTACTACATCGACTACCGCAACGCGCGTCCGAAGTACCTCGATGCCTTCTGGAACATCGTCAACTGGGAGTTCGCGGCGGAACAATACCAGGAGCTCGGCTCGCACGCCACGGCATAGAGCACGGCATAGAGGCCGTCGTGCGCCAGGATTTTCAATAAGCCACGTTCAACAAGTATTGATTGCCACCTGAGCATCACGTTTTGGGTCGGCGGTGAGGGCAACGTATAGACCGTCGCAGCCGTTCGGGCCGCGTTGGGCGCTCTCCGCGTGTCCATCCATGACTCCTGCAAGTGGGTGGCACTATACTTGTCCGTGATACCGCTCGGTAACCGCGACGCACTTGCGGCGAAAACGTCGCAGCCGTCGAAAGCGGTCGAATGAGATTGTGGGTTCTAAAAAGCCAGATGCCGCGACCGCGCCTTCCACAAAAAGTGAAACCGCCCCGGCGCGACGTCGGGACGGTTCACTCATTACTGCCAGAGAAGCAACTCGCAGAGGCGCTGCGCGGGTTACGCCATCACTCCGCGCGCCCCGCGGCCGGCAAGCGCGACTCCGGTGGCAAGGGTTAATAATAGCACGACATTCCCAGGCTCGGGAATGAGCCGGATAACGCCGGGGGTGAGCGCCTCGCCCGCGTTCTGGTACACGAAACGCAAGTCGCCAATGTCCGTCTGAGCGGCGACGACCGTGCCCGCGGAAAGGGTTCCGGAGAACGTACCGAAGTCGAGCCAGCCGATTTCGCCCGGAACGAGGCTCTCGTCGATGATGCCTCCCAGATCGTTTCCACCGGCCAACAGGTGTCCATTGGTGGAAAGCAAGCCGAGAATGGTTTGACCGGTTGTCTCAAAGGTAACTTCACCAGTCGCCGGGTCGTAGATCGCCTCGGCGGTTCCGAGCGCGGGCGCCTTTAAAGCAGGCACTCCGCCCTGATCGAGGTTTTCCACCAGGATCGACCCGTCGCCGAGGATGCTCGTATCGCCACTGAAATCGAAGTCAGCGCCTCTCCATCCAAGGCCGGATTGGCCCAGGTTCTCTACCAAGACGCTTCCGTCACCCAGAATGGTCACGAGATCATCGCCGTTCGCGTCGCCGGGGCGATACGTCTTGAAGACGTCACTACCGCTTAAATCAGCGGCGACGAAGTTCACGGCTCCGCCAGCGAGGTCGGGAAAGCCGATCGCAAGTTCCGTAGTGGGGTTGGATTCATAAAATCGGACCACGTCCGCCTGGACGTCCGGTGTAAGTAGGCCGACAATCGCGGGATCGTGATTCGAGGCATGACGCACCGCCTCCTGCAGGAGTCCCGGCAATACCTCTTGCGTGAAAAGAACGTCCATTGACGTCGGATCTTCGAAGGTCCCGCCGAATCTTGACGCAATCGGGATACGCCCCGGATCCATCGCTGCCTTCTTGTTGTTATTCACGTTCACGATGATAATAGGGGGATGTCCGGAACCCCGGGAAACTGGGCTGTCCCGACGTCGACGGTTAGCAATCCGAGTGATTCGGTTTGATTCGGATTGACCACGGACGGACCGATGAGCGTTACCGGGATCCGAGCATCCGGGTTCCCTCCCAACAATAAAACTAACATTGGACATCGTTACCGTTAACGCCTTCATTGATTGTTCCCCCATCGCAAGCATCGCTTCCGGCGACGGCACGAGGTGTAGGGCAAACCATCCAGTACATTGGACACTTGGAATCGTTGATACGCAACGAAATTCTGGATTCGGTAAGTCGAAACCCCGTGAACCTGGGGGAATTCGCCGTTACCCACCGCGTAACGAAAGGGCTCGAACTGACATTTCGGAGGAGGGGTCCAACGGGACGGGGGAATCGAGAATGTCGTCGAAGAGATCGCGCTGCCACTCGGGCCGCGAGATGTCGGCGCGGAAGACGGTCTTTGGGCCGCCTGGCTCCATGGCGAGGGTCTTATGGACTCCCTCGCGAAAAGCGACGCCGAAGTAACCCAACGCCCAGTAGTCCCCGTTGTAGTTGCCTTCCATGGGGCCCGGCCAGTTCTCGAAGAGAATCTGGAACGCGACCGTCTCCCCCTTCGCCGCCGGGAGGCGGATGAGCCGCCTCGCCGCGCTGAAGAGATGGTTGCCGCGGCGGTAGTCGTCGGATTGTTCCGGAATCATTTTGCCGCTGACGGGATGGACCTTGTCGAGGGGGTCGATGACGGAGACTTTCGCGCCGCCAAGCGCGGGAAGTTCGCCCGCCGCCTCGAATGCGTTGGCTGTGCCGGAGGGAAGGAGGTCCTTCTCGTCGCTCAGTTCCACGGTCAAATACGAAGCCTGGTCCGACCGGGCGTTGCCGCTGTAGGGCGAGCGGCAAAAGAGAGGCCCCCAAGGATGCCCGCGTACCGGCTATTTGGGGTCGTGGCGAGGTTCACCCAGTGCGCAAAAAAGCGGGCGCCTCAGCCAGCCTCCGTTTGGCCGTGACGCCCTTGTCGTACGACAATTGCTTAATATCATTAGTATGGCAGCCCGATTCATCCCTCGCGGCAACGCTTCCTTCCAACCAACCGTCGTGGTGATGGCGAAGCGAGGAGTAGACGGGCGGACCCGTTATTTCACCTCATCCATATTGACCGGCCGCTTTTCCTCCGCGCAGAGGAGCGCCGCCTCGAGCACGCGCTGCGTCTGGTACGCGTCTTCGAAGTCGGGGATGGGCACGGTCGGCTCTTCACCGCCGAGGACTCGGAGAATATCGTAGGCCTCGTTGGTGAACCCGTGCTCGTACCCTATGATGTGTGCGTCCGGCCACCAGTTGGCGACGTACGGATGGTCCGCGCCATGCGTACACATCATCGTCGTCCAACCCTGATAGGCCCGCGGTCGCGTGGCGTCGTAGTACTCCAGCTCGTTCATCCGCTCGAAGTCAAACTTCACGGAACCTTTCGTTCCGTTGATTTCGAACGTATTACGGTTCTGATTGCCGGTGGCCTGCCGCGCCGCCTCGAAACTGGCGACCGCGCCGCCGCTGAATCGAGCGAGAAAGAGGACGGCGTCGTCGACGGTCACCTTCCCCTTGCCGGCCGTCGCCGCGCCGCCATCGGTGATCCCCCCCTTTGCCGTTCCACCGGCGAGGGTCCGTTCCTTAATGAACGTCTCCGCGATAGCGCCGGCGATTTCGACGATTTCCTGACCGGTCACGAAGCGGGTCATATCAATGATGTGAGCGTTCAGATCGCCGTGGGCGCCGGAACCGGCCCATTCTTTTTCAAACCGCCACAGCAGGGGAACATTCTCGTCCGCCCAATCCTGCAGATACGTCGCGCGAACGTGACGAATATCGCCGAGCAAACCGTCCTTCACCATCCGGTGTGCCAAGGCCACGGCCGGACAGCGGCGGTAATTGAACCAGACGAACGTCTTGACCCCCTTCTTCTTCGCCGCCTCCGCCATCTCACGCGCGTCGGAAAGCGTCCCGGCGATCGGCTTCTCGCACGCCACCGGCTTGCCCGCCTCAATCGCCGCGCGCGCAGGGGGAGCATGCATGTAATTCGGCGTCACGATGTCGACCAGGCCGATTTCAGGCGACTTCACCAACGACTCCCAGTCCGTCGTCGCGTTTTGCCATCCCCAATTGTCCGCGAAGACCCGCGGATTCTCTGCCTCCTGACCGAACACGGTGTGCATGACCGGCTTCATCGGGGGGGAAAAGAACTTCGCCACTTGTCCCCAGGCGTTCGAGTGTGACCGCCCCATGAATCCCTGACCAATCAGCGCGACATTGATGGTTCCCATCCGGTTCTCCTGCAACGAATTCTCTCGCGGTAACGGGCCCGCCGTTCCTGGTTTATGATTACAACAATAGCGTTTTATAAGCTTCTCGGCAGCGGGTTGCAATAGGGCACGGTTGGTCCTGATTTTAGAAACCCTGAAACCCGGTTTTCCTAATCCACCTATTCTCCCTAAAATTGCGAGCGTCGTGGTTTTGGTGAAGATCAAAGGAAAAACCAGCGTTGAGCCGTTTACCCTTTTTCAGTACGCTTCGTTCTCCAAGCGGTGAAAAGTCGCAGAGGAATCAGGCGCGGATTTCATTAATCATTCCCATATCATGGATTTCGAAGTTCAACGTTGCACTCGTCGTTGCGCGGTCACTCAGCGGGAATTCGCGCCGGAGGAGACCTTCTATTCCGTTCTCGTCGGCGACGGCGCCGATGTGAAGCGGATCGACTACTCCTTTGAAGCCTGGACCGGACCCCCGGAGGACTCGCTGGGCTGGTGGAAATCGCGGATGCCCGGGGCGAACAAAAAAAAGAACTGGGCTCCGAACGATGTCATTCTCGATTTCTTCGACCGGTTGGAGAGCCAGCCCCAACGGAGCGACATGCGATACGTTTTGGCCCTATTACTCGTCCGACGCCGCGTCTTTCGTGAGGAAGGGGAGGAAGCGGATGAACAAGGGCGGCCCACCTTGACCGTATACTGCCCGAGGCGAGACGCTACGTATTCGCTGCCGGTTGTTACCCCGGAGGAAAGCCGCATCGAGGCCATTCAGGATGAACTGGCCCATTTACTGGAGTAAGCCATGAAGGCGTCCGCGATTCCGGATGCGACGGGTCGACCTTTGACTATCCCTTCCAAATGGTGGTATAATATACCTATATATAATGCCTTTCTGGTGACGTGGGTAGGAGTTACGTTGGCCGCATCCGGGTGCCGGGGACTCCCCTCTCGGCAGGGGCCGCCGGTCGCGGCGGCTCTCGCACCGACCGCGAGCCTGGAGGAAGTGATCACCGTCGTCAACAGAAACAATTCGCAAATCCGATCATTTTCAACCAACTCGGCAACGCTCAGCAGTCCTGGAATGCCACGGCTCCGCGCGACGATCGCGGTGGAACGTCCCAGGCAGTTCCGGCTTCGCGCGGAAACCGGCCTGACGGGACCGGAGATCGACCTGGGCAGCAACCCGGAAGTATTCTGGTTCTGGGTCCGCCGCAATGAACCGCGAGGGTTGTATTACTGCTCCCACGATATTTACGCGCAGACGCCGGTTCCCATGCCGATTCCGATTTCGCCGGAGTGGTTGATCGAGGCTTTCGGCGTGACCGAGCTGGACCCGGCGTTGGCTTATCAGGGACCGTTCCGCCGAGGCGACGGCCGGGTGGAGCTGCGCGCGGTTCGCGAAACGCCGCGAGGGCCCGCCACGAACCTCACCGTGATCGATCCCCAATATGGTTTGATCGTCGAGCAACACGTTTATGATGCTCAGGGAAGCCACGTCGCCAGCGCGTTGGCTTCACGTTATCGGCGGGACCCCTTGAGCGGACTGATGATGCCCAGAACGGTGAACGTCCGTTGCCCTCGCGCGGAGTTCGCGATGGAAGTCGACCTGGGGAACTTCACGATCAACCAGCTCCCTCCGGACGCCGACCGGCTTTGGGCGATGCCCCGTTTCGACGGCTATCCGGAGGTGAACCTGGCAAGTCTGGCGACGCGCCGCGAATAAGACCAGGGGGTCCCGGGGCCTTGAAAGCGTCCGGCGGTGCGCTTTCCGATCAGTTAAGAAAGGTTTGAAGGTCGCCCCAAGGAGCCTTTATGCTCGTCCGGTTGACGTTGATCGGTCTGGTGGTCATTCTCCTTCTCGCCCCCATCGTCGGTTGGGGCGCGTGGGAGGCGCTCCACTCGATGAACGACGATGCCGTCTCCTGGACCGCCGAGGGCTTGCCCGCTCGAAAGCAGCTCGACCGCTTCGTGGAGGAATTCGGCGGGCAGGACGCCGTGATCGTCTCATGGGACGGTTGCCACTTGGGAGACCCGCGTCTGGACCGCTTCCGCGGGGCCCTGACGTCCGATCCGGCGGAGTCCGACCGCCGGTGGTTGGAGCGGGTCGTGACGGGTACCGAAATCGTCGACCAGATGATCGGACCGCCGTGGAATCTCTCGCGCGAAGAGGCGATCGCCCGGCTGCGGGGCGCTCTCGTCGGCTCCGACGGCAGGACGAGTTGCGCGCTGGTGGTCTTTTCCGAGAAGGCCGCGGGCCGCGGCCGCGAGGTGGTCGACCGTATTCTCGCCGCGGCGGAAAGTGCCGGCGTCGATATACAAGACGTCCATCTGGCCGGTCATTTGGTGGAGACCTCGGCCATCAACGACGCCAGTCTGCAAACGCTCTATTGGCTTTCGATCCCGTCGGGTGTTTTGGTTATTCTCGTCGCGTGGCCGTTCCTCAAGAGCCTGAAGTTGACGCTTCTGGTGGTGATTTCCGCCGCCTTCTGCGAATGCGCCGGCCTCGCCGTCGTTTACTATACCGGGGGACGCATGAACGGGATGCTCGCCATCATGCCGATCCTCAACATGGTCATTTTCGTGTCCGGGGCGGTCCATCTGATCAACTACTACCTCGACGCCATCGAACACGTCGGTGAAGCGGTCGCGCCGACGCGGGCCCTCCAGGTCGGTTGGCGGCCGTGCTCCCTCGCCGTGATCACCACCGCCATCGGCGTCGGATCGCTCTCCCTAAGCCGCATCGAGCCGATTCGCCTGTTCGGCATTTACGCCTCCGTCGGAATGCTGCTGACGCTGGCGACGCTGTTGGTGATGATCCCCGGAGGGCTGATTCTGACCACGCCGCGCAGAGGGAGTAACAAGAACGGAGGGATCGTCCCGCTGCGCCGTGATGCGCCGCGCGCAGTGCCGGACTCCGGAAGGTGGGTGCTTGTCGCGTCATTCGTCGAGCGCCACGCGGGAATACTCGTAACGCTCGCGATGATCCTGATGATTTCCGGAATTCTGGGGGTGACGCGGCTGCGAGGTTCGATGCAAATGGAAGACTTCTTCGCGGCCGATTCCAAGGTGGCGCGGGATCATGCGTGGCTGGAGGCGAACCTGGGACCCTTGATGCCGCTGGAGGTCGTGTTGCGGATCGGCCCCGATTCGTCCCTGTCGCCGTCGGAGCGACTTCTCCTCGTCCGGGATGTTCAGACGTCGCTCGAAGAGATGCCGATGCGGGTGGCAACGGTATCCCTGGCGAATTATCTACCCGAGTTGACCGCCTCCGGCAGCATGAGATCCACGGCCAAGCGCGGCGTGCTCAATCGCCGGTTCCTCAAGGAACGCGCGCAGATCGCCCAACAGACGCACTACATGAAGCTCTCGGGGGACGAGGAGTCGTGGCGGATCACCGCGCGGCTCGAATCGGTCGGCGGTGAGCGGTATGAAGAAATGCTCGCCAAGGCTCGAACGGCCGTGGAGGACGCCTTGAAAAGTGTCCCGCCGGAAGAACGGGACGACGTATCGGTGACCTACACCGGAATGCTCCCCCTCCTGGCTGAATCCCATCCGGTTTTGATGCGCGATCTCGTCGTGAGCTTCGGTTTCTCCTTCGTAGTGATCTGCGCGATTTTGTCCGTCGGATTGCGGAGCGCCCGGATCGGGCTGGTTTCGATGGTGCCGAACCTATTTCCGATACTGGTCGTCTTCGGCGCGGTGGGGCTCCTGCGGTTTTCGATCGACCCAGGCACGATGATGACCGCCGGCGTCGGCCTGGGGATCGCCGTCGACGGGACCGTCCACTTTCTCACCTGGTTCCTCCGCGCCATGAACGAAGGCAAGCCGCGGATCGAATCGATCACGTCCGCCTACCGTCACTGCGGGAAGGCCATCTTCCGTACGACGATCATCTGCGCCGGTGGCCTGGCGATCTACACCTTCAGCTCCTTCGCTCCGGCGGCACGGTTCGGCGTCCTCATTTGCCTGCTCCTCGTGGCGGCGATGGTAGGCGATTTGGTCTTCCTCCCAGCAATGCTCAGCGGAAGGATCGGGAAACGCGTCTTTCCGGGCAAGGAATGAAGGCCTCCACCCCCCTCACGGTAAGAACGCGCCAGGGGTCGAGATCGCAAGCTTCTTCCCGGCATCGCACCATTGGGGCAGGACATTCCAGCCCTACAAACCCAGCGGCGAGTCCAGCCTCTTGGGGGGGCAGGTTCGGTTCGGAGCATTGTCACCAGCTTGGCAACAACCACCCCCCAACTAGAGGGTTATCCCTTAATCATCCAAGACCTCTCAAAAGACCGCGGGAAATGGGGAGTCGGTTCGCGCGAAAAAACAACCGCTCATGCTCCAGGAGGGTTGCCTGGTGGAGATTCTCCGTTTAGGCTTAATCTTTAAGAGCAAGTCCTTTTTGTGAGGAAGCGATTCGTCGTTGGTTGACAATCGAGTTTGCCTTGTCTCGAAATCCTACCTGTTCCTTCGCCCTTATTGGGCGATTCACTCAGTCCCACCGAATCCGACTGTTTTTGAGATGCCGGCCCTATCGGGCGCGCTTCCCACAAGACACAATCCGCTGTTCCGAAATCCGAAGGAATCTTCTATGCATCGTTTGACGCTTATCGTCGCCGCTCTCCTGACCACCTCTTCCGCTTCCTCCGGCGACAATTGGCCCCAGTTTCTTGGTCCCGGCGGCGATGCCGACGCCGGCGACGTCCGCGTACCGCTTGAATGGAGCGAGACGAAGAACGTCGTCTGGAAGACGCCGATCCCCGGGCGCGCGTGGTCCTCGCCGGTCGTCTGGGGTGGTCAAATCTGGTTTACCGACGCCACGGAGGACGGCCGCGAAATGTACGCCGTCTGCCTCGACAAGCAGACCGGAGTGGTCCTCCACCGGATTCTCCTCTTCACTCCGGTGGAATTCCAAGAGATACATGCGCTCAATAGCTTTGCCTCGCCGACGCCGGTGATCGAGGAAGGGCGCGTCTGGGTCAATTTCGGGACGTACGGCGTTGCCTGCCTCGATACGGCCACCGGAGAGGTCCTTTGGAAACGGACCGACATCAACTGCGATCATTTCCGCGGGCCCGGCTCCTCGCCGATTCTCTTCGAGGACCTCCTCATCTATCCGATGGACGGGATCGACGTGCAATACGTCATCGCACTGAATAAGACGACCGGAGAGACCGTCTGGAAGACGCCCAGGTCGACCGATTTCCGCGGGCTCGACGGCGATTTTCGCAAGGCCTACAGTACGCCTACCGTCATCGAGGTCGAGGGGAAGCCGCAGCTCGTCAGCACCGGCTCCGAAGCGACCATCGCCTACGATCCGCGAACCGGCGAGGAGATCTGGAAACACCGCATCGCCGGTTTTTCGAACGCCGCCCGGCCAATGTACAAGGGGGGCCGCCTTCTGCTCAATTCGGGATTTACCAGGGCGGTTCTTTCCGCCGTCCAGCCGACCGGCCGAGGCGACATCACCGAGACCCACGTCGATTGGACTTTCAACAGCAACGTTGGGATCAAATCCAGCGCCATTGTCGTCAACGACCTCGTCTACACGGCCTTCGACCGCGGAATCGTCACCTGCCTCGAACTCGATTCCGCCAAGCCGCTCTGGCGCGAACGGCTGGGGGGCGAATTCTCGGCCACTCCCCTGCACGCCGCCGGCCGGGTTTACTTCTTCCCGCACGAGGGCCCCGCCACGGTAATCAAGGCGGGCCGCGATTTCGAGGTCCTCGCGGTGAACGAGCTGGACGCCGGGTTCATGGCCTCCCCGGCGGTGACCGGCAACGCCCTGATCCTCCGCACGGAAAAAGCCGTCTACCGGATCGAGGAGAAATAGGACGGCGCGCCGGCGGCTCATACGCCGCAAAGGACCTTCAAATAAATCGCCTTGCCGTCGCCGGGCGCGTAAAAGTCCTCCAGCAACGCGGCCTGCACATAGCCGTTGTGCTCGTAGAATGCCCGGGTAGAGGCGTATTGGGGCCTGCTGGAGGTATCGACGTAGATGCGCCGGCCGCCGCGCTCCTGCACGAGCCGTTCCATGTTCGTCATCAGGGCACGGCCCAGGCCCTTCCCCCGCCGGGATGGGTCGACCACGATCCAGTAGAGATCAAAGCTCGATTCGGTCCCGGGAATCGGCCCGTAGCAGCCGTATCCGGCCGGCGCGCGGCCTTCTTCGACGAAGACGAAGTGGTAGCCCGACGCATCCCCCTTCGCCAGCCGTTCTTGGACCAATTCGACCGCGACGTCCGCCTCGGCCGCGGAGAAGTACCCGGTGGCGTCCACCAGACGGCGGACCTCTTGGCAATCGCGTTCCTCGACGTCGTACCGGAAGACGATGGTCATTGTTTACGAGATTCCTCGAAAAGGCCCGTGAAGAACCGCCTCGCGTTGAGTCCGAGGGTACGCGTCCGGTACCCACCCTCTTGAACGACCAACGTCGGCGATCCCAGCGAACCGACCATCCGGCCGTTGGCCTCGAAGTCGGCCGCGCCGAGTGACCAGGTGCCGGTCGGATCGCCCCTGGCGGTATCCAGTCCGAGGGCGACAATGAGAAAATCGGGATCGAACCGCTTCACCGCCGATAGCGCTTTCTCCAACGCCACCCGGTACCGCGTCCCGTCGACCGCCTCAGGCAGCGGCAGGTTCAGGTTAAACCCCTCTCCCGCCCCTTCGCCCCTGGCGTCCGCGAAACCGCTGAAGTAGGGATACGCGAAGTTGGGATGGCCGTGGATGGAGACCGTCAAGACGTCGTCTCGGCGGTAGAAGATATCTTCCTGGCCGTTCCCGTGGTGGTAATCGACGTCGACGATCGCTACCTTGCCGTAATCGCTTAGAAGTTGGGCGGCGATCGCGCCGTTGTTGAAGTAGCAGAAGCCGCCGAACGCGCGGCGCTCCGCATGGTGTCCCGGGGGGCGGACAAGCGCGTAGGCGATCCGCGAACCGCGGAGAATCTCCTCCACGGCGGTCAGCGTGCAGTCGACGGCCCGCTTCGCCGCCAGATAGGCGTTTTCGTTCAAAGGGGTGAACGTGTCGATGCAGTAGTAACCCGCCTGGACGGAGAGTTCCTTCGGCGGCCGCGCCTCGTTTCGGATGGGAAACACGTAGGGGTAGACCGACTTCCGGCCCTGAATGCTCATGCACGCCTTGCGGAGGTAGATCACGAAATCGGCGTCATGCACCGCCCTGATGCGCTTATCCGGAAAACTCCGAGGGGCGACGCGGTGGAACAGGCCGGTCGGTTCCAACTCGGAGAGAATCGACACGATGCGGACCGGCGACTCCACGTAGCCGCGCTCGCGGACGTGGTGGATATCGTGCTTGTCATTCACGACCAGCGGGATCGATTCCCTGAAATCGACCCTCGCCAGGCGGACCGGCTTCGGAGCGTTGGCATATCGCGGTGCGCGGATTCGCACCGGATCATCGCGAAAACTCGCCACCACCATCCGCGTGTATTCCGGAGTGCAAAGATATCCGAAGTTGCGTTCCAGAACCGCGCGGACCACATTTCGGGCAAAATCCCGGCGGAGCGATTCGTTCCGATCCAAGCCGTCAAACATCAAGAAAGGCATTCCTCGCTGCCCCTCTTTGATGGGAGTTTGATATCCGGTTTCGATAACCGGCCGCGCGCCAAACCGTTCGTAGAAGCGCATCCGCGCGACGTTCTCGTGGTACTGCTTGTCGTCTTCGCAGTCCTCGCGGATGTCGGGAAGACATTCGAAAAACAAGCCCTTGGCGCCGAGCGATCCGGTCTCGCGGCGGATTAGATGGTAGAGGGCGCTTCCGATACCGCGTCCCTTCATCGATGCAGCCGTGGCGATGAAGTCCAGGTAGCAGAATTCCAGGACCGGCTCGTGCATCAGAAAGGCGAACCCGACGACCTGGTTCCGCCGCCGCTCGGCGACGAAGAGAATGCTCCGGAATCGCTGTTTGAACGGATTGCGCAGCTTCTCGGCGAGCCCCTCGACCTCCTCCGGACGAACGGCGGAAAAATTCGCGCGAAAGACCTCCTGCACCTGCCGAATGGCCTCTTTGTTGACCGGGAGAACGTCGTCGTAAATCCTTCGAATTGAAAACATTGCTCCATCCGCCAATCTGGCATTAACCGGCGAGCGACGAGTGCCGTCCGCTTCGCTTTCCGGCGGCACGGAGTATCCGGTCCACCGCGGTATCGAACCCGATCGACGCTTGCTCCACCGCGGCCGCGAAACCGGCGTCGGGGGAGAGGCACGGGTTGGCGTTGATCTCCAATATCCACGGCTGGCCGCCGGAATCGACACGGAAATCGACTCGCGCATACCCACCCAGACCGAACAGCGTCCAGCAGGACTTGGCCAGGTTCCGCAGATCGCGCAGGAGCGGTTCGTCGGCACGGGAAAAATCGAATCGCCGCGGCGTGTGGTTGTACTCGAACGATTCCTCGTTCCACTTGGCGCGGTATCCGACGATCCGCGGTACCCCCTCGGTGAACGCGGAGAAGTCGATTTCGGCGGGGGGCAACACTTGGGGACCATCGTCCGACGCGAGTACGGCAAGGTTGAATTCCCGTCCCTCGACGAACGCCTCGGCGAAACTCGGCGTGTCGGCCCGGCGGATTCGCTCGGCAAGCGCCGCCAAACCGCTTCCCGAGGCTGTTGCCGTCACGATCGAAGCGACGTCCATTCCCAGCGAGGCATGTTCCCAGATCGCCTTGACGATGAACTTTCCGCTCAAGCGGCTCCGCCAGCGGCCGCGTTTTAGAAGAACCTCCTCGCCGGTATTCGCGGTTACCCAGTCGGGCGTCGGGAGGCCGGCATCCACGAGGCGGACTTTCGCCTTTGGCTTGTCGCCGGTAACGAGGATGGCCTCCGCGGACGACCCTGTATAGGCGATACCGCTCGCCTCCAGTACGGCCGGCACCAGAAACGCCAGACGATCCGAATTGCCCAGCGATTCCACCAGATTGAACACCGCGTCCGGGCACGGCGACCGCAACCGCGAAAGGAGCGATTCGAGGTCGAGGGTGACCGGCACGGCGACCGGCTCGTGCCCCAGCCGCGCGAGAGACTCGCTCACGGCTTCCACCTGAACGACGACATCCCGTTCCGCGAGGGAGGCATTTTCGCGGACGGCGTTGTGGACAACGGCGACGCGCATGCTATCCGACCCTCGCGGCACGCAAGAGGGCTGGAGCCGATATCCGGCTCGCCGCGGAGGCGACGATCCGGCGGATGAGTTCGCCGTGGGCGATTCCTTTCGCCGTCGCGAGCATAGGCAGATCGGAGTGTTCGGGATGCAGCCCGGCCAACGGATTGACCTCGATGAAATGGGGCCGGTTCGCCTCGTCGCTCCGCAGATCGACGCGGCCGGCGTCGCGGCAGCGGAGGGCCCGCCACGCCGCCAGCGCAACCTCTTCGGCGGCGCGGACCTCGGCATCGGCCGCCGCGTCCACCAGCCGGTACTCGACCAGTTCCTCGCAATTCTCCTTGTTCGCGTAGGAGTACGCCCCGGCCTCGGCCTCGGAGCGAAGGACGATTTCCAGCGTTCCAAGAACCTCGGCCGCTTCCGCCGTCCCGACGATCCCCACGGTGAACTCGCGGCCCGGAAGGTACCGTTCAACGAGAACCCCCTCCGCAAACCGGCTCAACAGGCTCTCGCAGACGCGCCGCAGCGAAGCCGCGTCGCCGACCTTCGACGCCGGGTCGACCCCTTTTCCGGTCCCCTCGGCGACCGGCTTGACGAAGACGGGATACGGTAGTCGTACCCGATCTACGTCTTCCGGCCGCTCGACAAGGGCGAAGTCGGCCGTGGGTACGCCGGCGGCGCGGACGACGGTTTTGGTCAGTTCCTTATGCAAGCAAAGGGCCATCACCAACGGGTCGGAAAACGTATAGGGGATGCCGTAGACGTCGAGGATGCAGGGGACCTGTGCCTCGCGGCCGGCGCCGCGGAGTCCTTCGGCGATATTGAACACCAGGTCCCAGCGGTCACCGCGGGCGAGCCGTTCGACGAGCCGCCGCGCGTTGCCGATACGGTCGGTGACGTGCCCCAAAGCCTCCAGCGCGCCGGCCAGCGAGTCGATCGTGTCGGGCCGGTCGAATTCAGCCGTCTCCTCCTCGCTATAGCCTTCCGCCAGGTATTCGGCCCGGAGGTCGTAGGTCAAACCAACGTACATGGGATCATTCTCTCCAGTCGAATCTCTTGATACAACTGCCGGTGCCACCTCTGGGCGTCTTCATGGTTCATGCCGATGGCGGCGAGCAGGTCCTCCCCCGACGCAAGAAGCTCCGTGGGGCATCCCGAAGCGAGGGTCTTTGAAATTCCCTTCTCGGTGTAGTCGAATGGGTACAACCGGCAGACGAGGGGCCGGGTGTCCAAGGCCAACTGGCAGCCATTTGGCCCGAGGAAGCAACAGTCCCCGTCGGCCGTGTGCCTGAGCACCCGCCGCGAGCCGTTCACACCCAGGACGTTCTCGCGCCAAAACGGATCGTCATCCTGATCCTGATAGACCGGATCGTCCGAAACCTTCCACTCGAAGAAATCCCGAACCCCGGCGGCGAAGGCGATCCGCGCCACATCCCCGGGGGTAACGTACACATCCGGTGTCTGACAACAATTCCGCATATACTTCGCGCACCGGGCGCAAAAATGTTCCGTTTCCATTGCGTTCTCAACGTTTCGATGAATTGAATACCACAGATACCATGGGGAGGGGGCAGGAGTGGGAGAGAGTCACGAAGCAAGTCCGGCGGAGAACTCTGACAACAAGGTTCTCCTTTCCATTCTCTGAGGTCTCGAGGTTTTTCGTGGCAGTCTCCTTGCCTCGCGATACCTTCTTAACGCGTGGGGACCTAACGTCTTGTCGCTAAGCAGGGACAACCGAAAACCGCACTGGTGCTCCATCTGTCGGCTCTCCCGCAGTAAGCGCGTCGGGGTATCGGAAGACCTCTCCCTCGTAGTTTCGCAGGAGCAAATCATCTCCATCGCGACCGACGACGTAGTCGGGCTGAAGCGGTATCTTCCCACCGCCGCCGGGGGCGTCGATGACGAACGTGGGGATCGCGTAGCCCGAAGTATGCCCTCGGAGGCCCTGGATGATCTCCAGGCCCTTCGAGACGGGGGTGCGGAAATGGGACGACCCGGTAATGGGGTCGCACTGGTACAAATAATAGGGCCGCACCCGCATCTGGAGGAGGCGGTGCATCAACTCTTTCATGACCGGGACGCTGTCGTTGACCCCCTTGAGAAGGACGGTCTGTGACCCGAGCGGAATTCCGGCGTTCGCCAATCGCTCGCACGCCTTAGCCGTCTCCGCGGTGCATTCCTCGGGATGGGTGAAGTGGATACTGATGAACAACGGATGGTACCGCTTGAGGACGCGGCATAGCCCCGGTGTGACCCGTTGGGGGAGGACCGTGGGAACCTTCGTTCCGATCCGGATGATTTCCACATGGGGAATACTGCGCAGCTCGCCCAGGAGCCACTCCAGCCGGGCGTCGCTCAGAGTGAGCGGATCGCCGCCGGAGATCAACACGTCGCGGACCTCCGGAGACCGCCGGATATAATCGAGGGCGACCTGCAACTCGCTCTTGCAGGGGACGAGCGATCCATGTCCGACCACGCGAGACCGGGTGCAATACCGGCAGTAGGTCGAACAAAACCCGGTCGCCAAGAGGAGAACCCGGTCCGGATAACGGTGCACTATCCCCGGGACCGGGGTGTCGTCGTCTTCTCCCAGGGGATCATCCGCTTCGCCCTCGCAATGCGCCCATTCATGGACGGTTGGAATGACGGCGCGCCGGAGCGGATGCCCCGGTTCGGTGCCGTGAACCAGGCCGGCGTAATGGGGAGTGATCCCGAAGGGGAGCATCCCGCCTCCGCCGGAAAGCACGTCGCGTTCTGCGTCCGAGAGGAAAAGCATCTTCTCCAGTTCGGCAAGGGTCCGGATTCGGGACCGGATTTGCCAATGCCAATCATTCCAGGAAGTGTCCCGGACATTGGGGTAGAATGCCTCGCGGAACGCGGTAATGCGGCCGCTTCCGAAAGGCGGTTGGTAGGCTCGCAGGGGGAATTCCCCTAAAGAGCGCGAATTTGTCAGCGGCCCCGCGGCCCCCTCCATCGCCAAGGCGGCGCGCCCCGGAGGTTCCTCGTCTTCAGTCAAGTTGGATACCACCTTGCAGCAACTCGCAACAGCCATTTGTCCTCAAATTCCTATGCAATAAAGAAAACGAACAAACCATAGCTGCCACCTCGCGTAAGCAGAGTTCACCGGTTGACGGTACTTCCGATTGCGTTTGGGGCTTCTCCGTAAGCCCATTGCCGGCAAACC
>CAZFQG010000028.1:0-43601 GCA_964520785.1 uncultured Planctomycetaceae bacterium
GGTACCTCTTCAAGGAGTTTACGAACGGCATTTCCGGCCTGTGGCTGCCGCACTTCTCCGACGCCACGAACGCGGTTCTCGGGTCGACGTATCCCCGCTCGGCGGTGACGCTCGGCGGTACGTACGTGTGGAAGGAGGACCGCGAACACTGCGACACCTACCGGACGCTGCTCGATTTCCCCGAAGACTTTCTCATGTGCTGGGGCTTCGCGTTGGGGAACGAGTCCGGCCGGTACTGGACGATCCACGGAACGAAGGGAACGCTCGACGCGCTCGGCGGCAAACTCCTCCGCGACGGGGGTAAGGACACGGCCATCGAAGACCGCGCGATCGAGCCCTTCGCGAACGAGTCGCACATGGCGAACTGGCTCGATTGCATTCGTTCGCGGAAGACGCCCAACGCGCCCGTCGAAACGGGCCACCAGCATTCGATCACGGCGATCATGGCGGCAAACGCCCTGCACACGGGTCAACGCCAGGTGTACGACCGGGAATCGCGGACCGTCCGAGCCGGGTGAATCACGGGTACATCGAAAACGAACGGAACTGCCACCGCGGGCATCACGATCAGAAGAGGAAGAAGGGAGAAAATAGTACCATGAACGAATCGAAAGTGGAAACTCGACCGTCACGACGCGGTTTTTTGAAGCATTCCGCGGGGGTCGCCGCCCTGCCGCTGTTGGCCGCGGCGGCCGCCGGGGAGGAGAAACCCCAGACAGCGTCGACGAAGCCGACCATCGGCATCGCGACGTTCGGTTTCGGCGATTTCACGAACGCCGCCTTGGCGGAGGAACTGGCCGACGCCGGAATTCTCACGGTTCAGCTCTTCTTGAGCCAGTCGGACAGCAATTACTGGCGTTACAACGGACGGTCGGACTTAGCGGGATTGTCGGACGAGCGGTGCAAGGAGATCGCCGCGGCGTACACGTCGCGCGGAATCACGATTCACAGCATGGGCGTTTACACCAATCTGATCCATCCCGATCCGAACGAGTGGAAGGCGAATCTCGACTACTTCGAGCGAATGATGGAGGTCGGCCGGGCGATGGGGGTGAGTACCTTCATCACCGAGGCGGGACATTACCACCCGGAGGAGGGCGGCTCTTCGGTCGCCTATCACTTTCTGGATGACGTGTGGACGCGGATGATCACCGTCGGCAAGGAACTGGCCAAGCGGGCGGACGCCCACGAGGCGAGGGTGCTCTGCGAGCCGTATTTTGGAGGGTTTCTCGCCAGCGCCAAGCGGACGCGGCTGTTCCTGGAAGAGATCGGCTCGGACCGGGTCCGGGCTCTGTTGGACCCCGCGAATCTGCTCGAAGTGAACGACCTGGAGGAGATGTTCGATTAACTCGGTCCGTGGATTGAATGCCTGCACGCGAAGGATCGGAAGCTTCACGCCGTCGGCGGAGTCGCTGCCGGGAAGGGGGACCTCGACTACGCCGCGTTCGTCCGGTTGGCCGGCGACCGCACCCCCCACGCCCCCTTTATTCTCGAATACGTCGACCGGAACACCTACCGCGACGCGCTTGCGCATTTGAAGCGGCACCTCGCATAGGGGCAGGCCTTGTGCCCGCCCTGCACGTTTTGAACGGGCGGGTCCTATTCCGTCCGGAACTTCTCGACGGTTTCCTGGAGGTGCGCGGCCTGCTGTCCGAGTTCCTGGCTGCTGGCGGCCATCTGTTCGCTTCCGGCGGCCGATTGTTCGGTTACGTCGGCGATATCCCCAACGGCCAGGCTGATTTCCTTGGCGTTGTTCGCCTGTTCGACGGCCGCCTTGGCGATGTCGCTGATTTTGGCGGCCGTGGCGTTGACTCCGTCAATGATCTCGCGGAGCGACCTGCCGGTTTCGTTGCTCAGCTCGGAACCTTCCTCGACTCGGTGGGTCGATTCGGCGATGAGATTCGAAATCTCTCCGGCCGCTTCGTTGGCCCTTTCGGCCAGCTTGCGGACTTCATCCGCGACGACGGCGAAACCCATTCCATGCTCTCCGGCACGGGCCGCCTCGATTGCCGCGTTCAGGGCGAGCAGGTTCGTCTGATCGGCGATTTCCGAGATGACGGCGATGATCTCGCCGATCTTCCGCGCGCTGCCGCGGATGAGGTTCATCGCGTCGATCGACTTCGAGACGGTCACCCCCCCTTTTTCCGCCGTCTTTTTGGCGTTGTCCGCCAACTCGTCGGCCGAGAGGGCTCTTTCCTTCACGCGTTCGATGGAAGCGACCAGCTCCTCGATGGAGGCGCTAAGCTGCTCGGTGCTGGAACTCTGCGTTTGAACGCCGTGTGCCAGGGCGTTGGAACTCTCCGCGATGACGCGGGAACCCTCGTTGAACTGGTCGGCGCTTTGGAGAATGGCGCGGATCATCTCGCGAAGATTGGAGAGCGCGCGGTTGATCTCGGCGGCCAGATTCACGAAGGTCGCGGCGACCTCGGTGATTTCGTCGTCGTATGCGCCCACCTGGTAGTCCTTGGTCAGGTCTCCTTTGGCTACCCCAGCGAGAACCTCCGAGAGCTTCGCGACCTCGCGTTTCTGGAAATCGGCGATCCTCCGCTCTTTCTCCCGGGCCTTTTGAATGTCCGTAATGTCGACGAGGCACTCCAATACGCCGACGATCTCGTCGTCGGCGCCGCGCAGCGGAGTGGCGGAATAGCGGACCGCGATCGGCTCCCTTCCCTCGGGGCGGGCCGCCGTCTCCCCGACGCAGGTGATTCCTTCCTTGAGCGCGCGGCGCCCCGGGCAACTGCCGTTTTGGCAATCCGGGGTTTGCAGTAGATCACAGCAGTTTCGACCGATGCAGTCTTCTTCGGGAATCCCGGTTAGGGCGGCCCCGGCACGGTTGATCGACAGAATCCTCAGCTCGGTATCCATCTGGATGATGGGCGTGGGGAGTTCCATGATCTGCCGGCGGTACCGTTCCATCTCTCTCTCCCGGCGCCGCGATTCCTTGGTCAGCCGCGAAAGATCGGCGAGGATCGCGTCGATTTCGTCGTCTCGCCTGCCCGTGAGCGATCCCGCCCGCGGACGTTTCGTTCCCGCCTTGACCTTTCCCAATCGTTTCACCCCGTACTGCTCGGCGGCCCGTCGCACGGCCTCGGTACCCAACGCCAGCCGGGAGGACAGCAGTTTCGTCGTCCATGTAGCCAGGATACAAACGAGGATGACGCCGAATCCGTTCAACAGCAATAATTCCCTTTGGAGCGTCCCCTGTAGCCGCCCCGCGTCGTCGGCGTCTTCCGTCACGAGATTGCCGACAAAAGCCACGTTACCTACGGTCAATAGGACGCACAGAATGACGGCCGCCGCCCAGGCGATCGTCATTCTCTGAACCAGGGTGGTCTTCTTCACGACGGAATTCTCCTTGCTGTGAATTGGGAGATTGGGACACTTCGAGGACGAAAAAAACACCGACCGGCGGAACGAGCGACTCCTATCGATGAGACTACCACCGGCGAATCGGTGCGCGGCTGGAAATGGGCCGGCGGAACGGTCGCCTTCTCGGAGGAGGTACCCGGGGCTCCGCGTCCCCGCTCGTCTCCCAGA
Source organism: uncultured Planctomycetaceae bacterium (assembly GCA_964520785.1). Lineage (GTDB taxonomy): Bacteria > Planctomycetota > Planctomycetia > Pirellulales > Thermoguttaceae > CAZFQG01. The sequence goes on from CAZFQG010000028.1 coordinate 3,538, forward strand.
ATATACGTCGTGCCCCGCGACGCGGCCGCCGGAGAACAAGCGGCTTTTCTCGCCGGATAAGCCCCATTGCCAGGCCGACCGGACCACTCGGCGCAACCCATACGGACGTAACCGAGCGCGCACGTTGACCCGTCCATCGGTTCAGCGGCCGATCCCGCAATATCCGGGCGACCCCGCTATTCCCGTTGCCGGGATCGACCCTCCCGGCGGCCCGATCCGCGCCGGCGTTCGGCCGACGAATCCCGCGACGGCGCGGATTGTCCGTCCGCGCCGGACCGATCCGATCCGGAAGCCGGCGAGTCGGGGTTGTCCCCATCGTCCGTCTCCGACTCCGGCGAAGCATCCGCCTCACTCCGTTCCGCCTCTCCTTCTTCCGGCGGGGACGGCGAAATCGCGGTGCGCGCGGCGGAACGCCTCCGCGACTCAGACACCCGTGGGCCAAGGAGTTCTCTCGGAGTGATATAACCGTCTCCATCCTTATCCATGCCCTGGAATTCGGCGATCTCGGTCTTCGTCGCGTTCGGCGCGTACTCGGCCATGGACACTTGTCCATCGCCGTCGGCGTCTCTCGCGTGAAACCACGAGGGCAGGCTGCCGCGCGGCCGTCGAACGTGGAATCGCTTCCCCTCCGCGGCCTCGGAAGTGTCTTCTTGCCGCTGGAAAAAAGATTCCTCCGAAATCGGCGTCGAAGAATCCGGCGGAATCGCTCCATCCTCCTCCGCCAAAGTTGCCGGATTCAAGATTACGGGACCACCTATCCCTTCTTCTTCCTCCGAAAGAAAAAGAAGGCGTATCTTCCGCCGTTTCCCATAGTTGGCCACATATTGCGCAAACTCGCTAATTTCCAGAACCCCGTCCGAGTTCAAGTCGGCCGCCTGCGGATTCCCTCTCATGGCTTCCATTTCAGCGGCGCTGAGCCTCTCATCGCCATCCCGGTCGTAGTTCGAGACGATTCGCCTGGCATAGCGGAGGAGTTTCGCGGAAACTGGGGCATTTGGGGCTGACAGAGATGGAACGAGTGGACTGGCACCGCCCGTGGAGCTCCCCACCTGGCAAAAAACCTCGGAGGCGAGGAGCAAAACCACCGCGAAAGTGACAAACCCGAGCAAAATAGTACTGTAAAGGCGTTTCATGCCCCTCGATATAACACCGCTCTCGGTCAGTTCTTTGTCAGGAATTATGCCGAATTTCTTCTTGTTTCTCATGGTTCGATGGTCCTCCCGCCGGCCTGGGGTTGACCGGAAAACTTGGCTCCTCTAGAATCAGGACTGTGAGGGTTGATGACCACTTATTATTATAATCGATTTTTGCTACGGTTGTTGACCCCTACCTGTTTTCCCGCCGAACATTCCCACCCCAACATCGACAATCGCGTCTTATTGGTGCCGGAGCAGCGGTAGTGCTCCCCGGTCGCTTGGCGCCGCGGGATTGTCGACTCAAACCGAATGGACGTGGAGTAGCCATGATTCTCGCCAGAAGCGCGCATCGCCGCGTCGGACTTGACATGCGTCAAATGCGACTCGCCCGCGAAGCGCAAGAAAATGACGGGCATCTCGGGCGGATTGCCCCTGAATTGGGATGCGCAACCGAAGAGGAAGCTCTTCAGGCCGTCGGTCGCGCTTTGGGTCTGGGCTCCGTGGATTTGACGACGGTCGAAATCGACCCTCGTGTATTGGAGAAGTTCCCGGTAAAGCTGATTCATCGCCACGGGATATTCCCGCTGTCGGAGACCGATCAGCTAATCACCATCGCGTTGGGCGACCCGTTCGACGTTCATGCCGTCGACGCGGTCAGCGCGGCGACGGGCAAGGCGGTGGAGGCCGCACTGGCGATCCCCTCGGAGCTGGCCAAACTCATCAAACGGCACCTGGGCGTCGGTTCCGAGACGGTCGTCGGCCTGCTGGCCGCGGATGAAGAGCGGCGCGACGGCGTCGAAATTCTCGACGAGGTTGAATGGGACGATTCCGAAGCGGCGGAAGCCGCGCAGCAGGCGTCGGTCGTCCGGCTGGTCAACGAGATTCTGGAGGAAGCGGTCGAAGCCCGCGCGAGCGATATTCACATGGAAGCCCAGGCCGCGGGAATGAAGGTCCGGTACCGGATCGACGGCGTCCTGCAGCAGCAGCCCATCCCCCCGGAACTGAACCGTTTTCAAAACGCGATCATCAGCCGCCTGAAGATCATGGCGCGGTTGAACATCGCCGAAAAGCGCGTCCCGCAAGACGGTCGCATCAAATTGAAAATCCGCGGGCGAGAGGTGGATATCCGCGTTTCCATCATCCCGATGCTGCACGGCGAGGGAATCGTCATGCGTATCCTGGACAAGGACCGCCTGAATTTCTCTCTCCGCGGTATCGGCATGGACGAGGAGACCTACGCCGATTTCCGCGAGTTGATCAAGCTGCCGCACGGCATCCTTCTCGTTACCGGTCCGACCGGTTCGGGAAAGACGACGACGTTGTACAGCGCGCTCAACGAAATCAAGAATGAGACGACCAAGATCATTACGACCGAAGACCCGATCGAGTACCAACTCGACGGGATCAACCAGATTCAGGTTCACGCGAAAGTCGGCCTGACTTTCGCCGCGAGCCTCCGCGCCATTCTGCGGCACGACCCCGACGTCTGCCTCGTCGGTGAAATCCGCGACCTGGAGACGGCCGAGAACGCGGTTCAGGCGGCGCTGACCGGGCACCTCGTTTTCAGCACGTTGCACACGAACGACGCCTCCAGCGCGTTCATGCGACTGATCGACATGGGGGTCGAGCCGTTTCTCATCGCCAGTACCGTCGAGGGCGTCATGGCCCAGAGACTCGTCAGAACGCTTTGCAAGGAGTGCCGCGAGCCCTATGTTCCCGGCCGCGACGAAGTACCGCGCGATTTCCCCTGGGACGCCCTCCGAGAAAACGGAAACCGCATTTACCGGCCGGTCGGGTGCCGCGAGTGCCGCCACACGGGATATGCCGGCCGGTTGGGAATTTACGAACTGGTCGTCGCCAACGACGAACTCAGGCAACTGGCCACCGAACGGGTCAGCTCCACGGAAATCAAAAAGGCCGCGCTGAAGGCGGGAATGCGGACGCTTCGCCAGGATGCCTGGCGGAAGGTGCTTTGGGGAAACACCAGCGTGGAAGAGTTGTTGCGCGTGACCAAGGCCGACTGAACGCCGCGAAGACCGAGCCATGCCTCAATATGCGTATACCGCGCGTACCGCGAACGGCCAAGACGTCATCGGAACGATGACCGCCGGCAGTAAGCGGGAAATGCTCGAAGCGCTGGCGGAGAAGAAGTTGTTCCCGATCCGCGTCGACGCCGCGGACGCGAAACGCGGTTGGTTCGGCGCCGGCGCTCGGGTCAGCCCGGCCCTGGTCGCGATGACGCTCAGCCAGTTGGCCGATCTGCTGCAAAACGGCGTGCCCCTGCTCAGGGCGATCCGTTTGCTGGCCGATCAGGCGACGAACCCGAGGCTCAGCGAAATACTCGAGGATATCTGCGCAAAGGTCACCGAAGGGACGTCGCTGGACGTCGCGATGGCGGAGCACCCGCGGATTTTCAATGACTTGGCGATCAGCATGGTCCGGGCGGGGTCCGAAGGCGCGTTTTTGGAAGATGCGCTGAAGCGCATCGCGGATTTCATGGAACTTCAGGAAGAGCTGAAATCGCGGTTGAGGGGAGCGATGTTCTACCCGGCGTTTTTGGCCCTGTTGGGAACCGTCGTGACGACCACCCTGATCGTGTTTTTCGTGCCGAAGTTCTCGGAGCTTTTCGAACGCCTCGAGCAGGACGGCGGCGGCCTTCCCCTGGCCACGGTTCTCCTGCTTGGAATGAGCGACTTCCTCGGGCGGTTCGGCCTGTTCGTTCTCGGCGCGTTGGGGGGGCTGATTTGGTGGTTGAAGCGATTTTTCGCCGGCGCGCGCGGCCGCCGCGTCCTCGACCGCTGGAAACTGAAATTACCGGTCCTCGGCCCGATCTTCGCGAACACGGCCATTTCGCGGTTTTGCCGCGTCTTCGGCACGCTCTTGAAGAACGGTGTCCCGATGCTGAAGTCGCTGGAGATCAGTAGTACCTCCACCGGCAACGTCATTTTGACGGAGGCGGTGCGGCAAGCCTCCGAAAACGTCTCCTCCGGCGAGACGCTGGCAAGACCGCTGGCCGCGTGCGGTCTTTTCCCGCGTTCGATCATGGCGATGATCACCGTGGCCGAGGAATCCAACAACCTGGAAAACGTCCTGGTTTCCATCGCCGACGGCTTGGACCGCCAGATGGAACGGCATCTCGACCTGATGGTCCGGATGGTCGAACCGATCATGCTTCTCTTGATGGGATGCGGAATCGGTTTCGTCATGGTGGCCCTGTTGCTGCCGGTATTCGAAATGAGTAACGCGATGAGCTGATGCCGCGGAGTCGGCGGCTCGCACGGTATGAAAAGGTGATCGCACGAAGTATCTTGAAGAAACGAAAAGACGCAAAGGAGAGACTAATGCGACGAAATCGTTCACGGAAGGGGCGCAAGGGCTTTACCCTGGTGGAAGTCCTCGTAGTCATGGCAATCCTCGTGCTCCTGTTCGGTCTGGTCGGACCGCGCGTGCTCAATGCGCGGCGCGGCGCCAACGAAAAGGCCGCGGTGACGCAGATCGGGGCGTTCAGGGGCGCGCTCGAACGGTACGCCCTCGATATGGCCGATTTCCCAACCACCGAGCAGGGGTTGCTGGCCCTCGTCGAGGAACCCGAAGGAGACGATGAGACGAGTGCCGGAAACTGGAATGGGCCGTATCTGAGGTCGGACGACATCCCCAAAGACCCCTGGGGAAGTCCTTATCAGTACGAGTACCCGCCGACCCGCGGGACGGGAAAAGACCCCGACATCTGGTCCTTCGGGCCGGACAAGGAAGACGATACCGAAGACGATATCGTCAGTTGGAAGAGAAGCGCCGACGAAGAGGGGGCCGATTACGGTATCGATCCCCAAGAGAACCGTTCTCGCGACCGCGATGATTTCTCCGAGTAACGGCGGAAGTTTTCCGGTTCCACGATGAAGACCCGCCGCGGTTATACGCTGTTGGAACTGCTCCTGGTCGTCGCGATTCTCGTCGTGCTGACGGCGGTCGCGTGGCCGGCGCTGCGTTCCCCTTGGGGTCGCGCGCGGATCGAGGAGGCCGGGCACGCGGTGCGCGTCGCCCTCGCGCGTGTCCGCGTCGAGGCGATTGAATCGGCGATGCCCTACCAATTCCGGTTCCAGCCGGGAACCGGAACGTATGAATACGGACCGGCGCCGGCCCTGGGAGGGCGAAACGCCGAAACGGCCCTCGCCGCGTTCGACCCGGACGCGGCGGATTCCGAGTCGGCGGATCCGGAGGACCTCGCCGTCGAGGAGGACCTTCCGGAGGGAGTCCGCTTCGTCGATCCGGAGTCCGCGGCGCTCCGCGTCGCCGGTTCCGTCGTCTTGGACGCTCCGGCTTACGCGGAGTCGGCCGCGACGTCCGGCGCGGCCGAATGGTCCGCTCCGATCGTCTTCTACCCGAACGGGCGGTCGCTCTCGGCGCGGCTTACGCTCGTCGCGCCGGACGGCCGAATGGTCGACGTCGTCCTCCGCGGGCTGACCGGCACGGCCAAGGTCGGAAAGCCCTATCAGCCCAGGACGGACGAACTCCGCGGGAATCCTGACACCTTTCGGAACAACGCGAATGAACCCCTGGAATCGACTCGCGCGAAACCGCCTGAGCCCCAACGCTAGCCCTCCTTCCCACGTCGTCTTCGCCGGAGGCGTGACCGGCGGGCATGTTTTTCCCGCGCTCGCCTTGGCCAGGCCCCTCCTTGAACGTGCGTCGGTGCGGATGACCTTCCTCGGCACCGGCCGGATTCGGGAACGTCAGTGGCTTCGTCGCGAGCGGATCGAGTACGTTACGATTCCATCGGCGGCGATGTCGGTTTCCTTGGGGGGGTTCTTTCTCTCGGCGCCGAAGAATCTTCGAGGTTTCGCCGCGGCGCTGCGGTTCCTTCGGGAAGAGAGAGCGGACGTGGTCGTGGGTCTCGGCGGATACGCGTCCGCGCCGAGTGCCCGCGCGGCGATCACCGCCGGTATTCCCTTGATTCTCATCGAGGCGAATGCCAGGCCGGGCCGCGCCAATCGCTGGCTGGCCAAAGGAGCCGCGTGCGTCTGCACCGCGTTCGAGTCGACCGGTGGTGCCTTCTCCAAAGCGGCGACGGTTTTTCATACGGGCCTGCCGATCCGGTCGATACCCAAGGAACGCTGCCTGGGGGTCGACCGGCGAATCGTCGTTCTCGGCGGTAGCGGCGGAGCCGGGGGGATCAACGAGATCGTCCCAAAGGCCCTGTTCCGCGCTCGTTCCCTGCTCGGTGGGTGGCGCATCACGCACCAATCCGGCGCAGACCAATTGGCGCCGACGAAGCGTCTCTATGCGCGCCTCGGACTCGACGCCGACGTCCATCCGTTTCTCGTCGACTTGCCCCGCGTTTTGGGAGAATCGACGTTGGCGATCAGCAGAGCCGGCGGATCTACCCTGGCGGAGTTGGCGGCGGCCGAACTTCCCGGCGTCCTAATCCCCTTTCCGGATTCGGCCGGTAATCACCAGCGGCACAACGCGGCCGACTTCGCGCGGCGAACGGGATGCCCGGTCGTCGATGAGAAAGAGCCGGGCCGCCGCGCGGACGCGCTGCTCGCCGAAGAACTCGTTTCGCTGGTGTCGGACGCGAATCGGCGCGAGACGATCTCCCATTTGTTGCGCGGCTTCGCGCGGCCGCTCGCGGCGCAGGCCATCGCCGAATTGATCTTGGGGCGCGGAGTACCCGCGGCGGTCGATAGTCCGACGGTCCCGGCGGGGTCCGCCCGCCCGGCCGTCCCGAACGCCAAAAAATAAACACCCCCTTGGCGGAAAGCCGCCAAGGGGGCTGGTAACTTATGGTTTCTCGATAAACGGGCCCGCGGGCCGTTTACACCGAAAGCCCGCCGAAGTCCGCGGCGCTTATTGTAGCGCCGTTGCGGCTTCACCGAATTTGGTATTGGCGTTCGTGCCGATCGTTTCGATTGCGCCAAGGCAGACGATGACGATCAGCGCCAGCATGACGGCGTACTCGACGGCGGTGGGGCCGTCTTCCGAGACGAGGAAACGTTGTACCTTCTTAGCAAGCATCATCAGTGAATTCCTCCATTTTCCGTAAGCACGCGCACAAGGGGACCTCGACGTCTTCCTTGCGCGGCGATGCGGAATTAGTTTTCGGGACCATGAGCCGATAAGCCTGCGACGGCCGTGCGTCCCTTGTTACCAGTATAAAACGCCTCGAAAAAAACCGAGAAGCTTTATCCGAAGCGGCAGACTCCCAGATGAAAAGGACGAAAAACGGGACTGGGCATCCATGAGAAGAACAGTCGGAAGTTGAAAAGGTCTTAGCCCGCCCTGGCTACAATTGAAGCCTAGTATGCCCACGCGGAAAGTCAAAGAAATCGCCTGGAAGAACGCCCCGTTTCGCGTTTCCCGGGGGTTTCGGGTTCGGATTGTCCTTGAATCGCGCATTGTCCCGAGAATGACGATTCTCGGCGGCCGCCGGAACGAGGTCAATGCCGGCCTACCGGCGGGTTCGGCGCGGTTCACCGGAGGGACTAAGGCACGCTCCGACCGGCGGCGACTCCTTGAAGAGCGGCTCCGTCACCGGGGGGCGCCGTCCTTTTCCGCGAGCTAAAATAACGAAGACCCCCGGCATTTCCTCTCCGCCGGCCTTCGGCGCGAAGGGCCGGCGGTCGCCGCGGCATCGCCATGCCCGGACGCCAACACGCCCGACCGAGGCGGTGCCTGGGCGTCCTTTCCCTTATATCACCCACCAGCGCCGCCGCTTTGAACGTGCGGTACGAACGTGGCCACCACGTCTCCCCAGATTCGAACGACCCGAACTCCACCGGCGCGGACGCGCGGTGAACGGACCGGTGAACGTACGCCGAGCGGAAGGCGACTTCCTCGGGCCGCCTTCCGGGACGGTCAACCTGGACCGGCCGGAGTGGCGAAGGGGTAGCCGAATGAAGTCGTTTCGCGACCTCTCGATTCCCACGAAACACGCGATCCTCGCGATGGCGGTCACCGGGCTGACCGTGCTGATCGTCGGCAGCCGGTTCATGCTCGACAACACGGCCGCCTTCCGCGAGGCGGAAGAGCGGCGGATGCGTGCGTTGGCGGAATTGCTCTCGCTGCATTGCGCGGCGGTCCTCGAAGGTGGAACCGCCGATCCCGAAGACTTCTTGCTTTCCCTCCGGACTCAGCCGGCGGCCCTGGCCGCGACCCTGTACGACGCCGAGGGACGAATCGTCGCCCATTACGCGAAAGACCGTGAGCACGCTCCGATAGACGTGAGTTTCGCCGGAACCGCGGCGAAGGCCACGACCCCGAACCACGACCGGATTCTGATCCGCGAACCGGTCCGCGCGCACGGCCGCATGTTGGGCACCCTGCACGTGGAGGCATCGCTGACACCCTTTTGGACCCGGACCGCTCGAGTGGCCTGGGGCTTGGCTCTGGTGATCGGCATCTCCCTCTTCGTCGGATTCGTCCTGATGCTCTATCTGCACGGGAAGATATCGCGGCCGTTGGTGGAACTGGCGGCCACGGCAAGGCGGATTTCCGAGGATGGAGATTATTCGATCCGGGTCGCCTGGGCCGGCCGTGATGAAATCGGAATGCTCTACCGCGCCTTCAATTACCTGCTCAACGCGGTGCAGGAGTTTCAAAAGGCCCTGGAAGACTCGCGCGACCAACTGGAAGATCGAGTTCAGGAACGCACCGCCCGGCTCCGGGAGGAAGTCTTCTCTCGTAAGGAGACGCAACTCGAACTGATTCGCGCAAAGGATCAGGCGGAAGCCGCCAGCCGGGCAAAGAGCATGTTTCTGGCGAACATGAGCCACGAAATTCGGACCCCCTTGAACGTCATTCTCGGTTTCAGCGATCTGCTCAAGGCGGAACTCGGCCGCGACGGCCGAGAAAGCTGGACGGAGCATATCGAGATGATCCAGGCGAGCGGTCGGCATCTGCTTGATTTGATCCACGACCTGCTCGACCTTTCGAAGATCGAGATGGGCCAAATGGAGGTGGACAGGGTGGAATGCTCGCCCCACGAGATTATCGCCCAGGTCCTTTCCGGCTGCCGGATCGCGGCATCGGAAAAGCATCTCGCGCTCCGCTACCGCTGGATCGGCGATATCCCGGACAAGATACTCACCGACCCGGCGCGGTTCCGGCAGCTCCTCGTGAATCTCGTCGGGAACGCCGTTAAATTCACCGAGTTCGGAAGCGTGAGCGTGGTCGCCGAACTGAAGAGGAACGGTCCGCCCAGACTCGTCGTCCAAGTTATCGACAGCGGAATCGGCATTCCCGAGGACAAACAACGGATGATCTTCGAGCCCTTCACGCAGGCGGACGGGTCCGTAACTCGTGAATTTGGAGGTACGGGGCTGGGGTTGTCGATCAGCAAATGGATTGCGCTCAAACTCGGCGGCGACCTGACGGTGGACGGTGCGCCCGGCGAGGGAAGCACCTTCACCGTGACGATCGATCCCGGTCCGATGGAGCACGCGCGGTTCTTCCATGCAATGAACGAGATGACGCGGCCCGCGGTCGAACTCGACCGCGGCGGTGACGCGGACTTCGACTCGTTCACGTTCCCCGAGGATACGCGGATACTCGTCGTCGAGGACGGCTCTTCGAACCGGAAGCTTCTCGCGCTCATCTTGACGAATGCCGGCGCGGAGGTGATCACGGCGGAAAATGGAGAGGTGGGACTTGAAAAGGCCGTTTCCGAATCGTTCGATCTCATCCTCATGGATATGCAAATGCCGGTCTTGGACGGATACGCCGCCACGCCGCGCATCCGCGAGGCCGGCGTGACGGCACCGGTCATCGCCCTGACCGCCCACGCGATGAAAGGAGATCGCCGTAAGTGCCTCGACGCCGGTTGCGACGGCTATATACCCAAACCGATCGACACGCGTTCGCTTCTGGAGACGATATTCAAAACCCTCGGAATCCCCCGAAAGAATCACGCGGCGGAACCCGAATCGGTGAAGGAACACCAAATGGCGGAATCCAAACTGTATTCCGAACTGCCGACCTTCGATCCCGAATTTCGCGAGATCGTGGCCGACTTCGTCGACAAGCTTCGACAACGACTCGCGTTGATGCGCGCCGCCATGGCGGCGCACGACGCGGAATCGCTCTGGCGTAACGCCCATTGGGTGAAAGGCTCCGGAGGAACCGCCGGGTTTCCGGTCTTCACCTCCTCCGCCGCGAGACTTTGCCAGATGGCGCGGGAGGAAGATTGGCGGCGCGCCGAATTGGCGCTGGCCGAGATCGAGGAGTACGCCTCGCGGATCGAAATCCACGCGGACGTCATCCCCGGCCCTCGGGCAAGGCCGGTTGTTCAGGAGAAAGTAGCAAAATGACGCTTGAAAACTCAATGGCGACCCTGCTCCCGCCGGATGCCCGTAATCCGGACGCTTCCGACTCGGTTTCCCCTGAAACGGACGCCGAACTCTTTCCCAGGGATTTGCATTTGGCGACGGTCCTCGTCATCGACGACGAGGAACTGAACGTCCGCCTGTTGAAAACCCATCTGAAATCATACGGTTTCGAGAACGTGATCGGCTGCGTCGACTCGACCCGCGCTTACGAATTGGTCGAGAAGACCGGACCGGATCTCGTGATTCTCGACCTCGTCATGCCGGAAAAGGACGGTATCGAGGTTCTCGGCGAGATTCGCTCACGGCCGGAATTCGCTTCCATGCCGGTCTTCATGTTGACCGCGTCCGATGATCCCGCCCAGAAGGCCGCCGCATTCGAAAAAGGGGCGACCGACTTCCTCTCCAAGCCGGTGGACACGAACGAACTGTTGGCGCGGGTCCGAAACGCCATCGCGATGAAGACCCATTTCAACCTTCTCCGGGATCAAGCCGAAGTTCTTGACCGCCTCGTCCGGGAGCGGACGCGGGAGCTGAAGGCGTCTCGCATGGAACTGGTGTATTGCCTCGCCCGCGCGGTGGAATGCCGGGACTCGATGACCGGGAAACACGTGGTCCGCGTCGGCCGATATGTCGGCTTGATCTCGCGTCGGCTGGGGGTCGACGCGTCGCTGGCCGAATTGTACGAACTGGCCGCGCCCTTGCATGATATCGGCAAGATCGGGATTCCGGACGAGATACTCCTCAAACCCGGACGCCTCACCCGCGCGGAGACCGAAATCATGCGCGAGCACTGCGTGAAGGGACAACGGACCTTCGTCGACCTGCCGCCGCGAACCTGGTTGGACGTCCAGAACCGTGCCCGGCACGAGTCCTCCCCACTCTCCCCACCGATCTCGGGCGTGCTTCGCGCGGCCGCCAACATCGCGCTGACGCACCACGAATGGTGGGACGGAACCGGTTATCCGCTGGGACTCCAGGAACAGGATATCCCACTGGAAGGGCGGATAACCGCTCTGGCGGACGTCTTCGACGCCCTCTGCACGGAGCGGCCCTATAAAAGGGCGTTTTGCCCCGAGGATTCGTTCGAGATGATGAAGCGGCACGTCGGAAGCCATTTCGACCCGGACGCGTTCGAAGCGTTCGAAGCGTGCTTCGAAGATATTCTTGCCGTGCGAAAAGCCTATCCCGACGTCGAATGACAGGGCCGCCGAGCCATTTTCGCATTCACCCGGCGATTACAGATTGAAGTCGTGCAGGTTCGTCTTTTCCGCCGATACTTCGCACCGTAACCGGCTGTTGACGTTGTAGATCGGAGGAATTCTCTCCCGGGCGACCGCCGTCGGTCGCGAACCGGGCATGGCGTCCCCGGCCGCTTCGGCGGCGCCAACCGGGGAAAACACGCGGACGACGTATTCCCCGGGCGCCAGGCCCTGATTCACGGCGATCGAGTACTTTCCGTCGACGACGGGGCCGCCCGCCTTCGTTTTTCCAAGTGGATCCACCGGCGCGAATTCGATGCTGCCCGATTCAAGAGGCCGTCCCTGGAAAGTCACCGTTCCCGAAACGGGCATCCGGCCTAACGGGTTTTTCTCGCCACACCCGACAACCAGCGAGAGCACGAGACAACCGATGAAGAATATATAGAAACACCGCATATTCCGGTCTCTCCAAGTGAAAAAAGTGCAAAATCAAGTACGCCGCACGCGTCCGAGAAGAAGGAATACCATCGTGGCGGTCCTCTTCAGTCTTCGAAAAAGTCATCGCCGATGAGTTCCCGCGCCGCCGTCCGCAGGGGACCGACGCATTCCGGCGGGGCACCCGCATAAGGGCGCCGGACGCGAGTGCCGACGTCGGCCCAATTCCCCACCGCGGCCAGAAGCTTGTCCAGCGCCGTGTTCGACAACCGCTGCTCGGCCGCCAGGGGTTTGATCCATTCCGTGATGAATCGCCGTATCCGCTCCTCTTGCTCGATCGCCTCGACCAACTCCCGTTGCATGAGTCGCCATAGCCGGACCGCTCCGCGGGGATGCAGACAGGCGACGTTGGAGTAGGACCCGGAGGCGCCGCAGGCGAACCCGCTGGCCAGCGTATGGCCCGCGACGTGGATCGAAACCCGCCCAATGACCGGTTGCATCCGCGCATACCAACTCGGGTCTCCGCCCAGCACCTTGACGCCGACCAGCGCCGGGACGGCGTTGGTGATTTCGACCAGGTCCTCCGGCTCCAAAACCCGTTTCGCGTGCGGCGGGTTGTAGAGAACCAGGGGAATCGGATCCGCCGCTTCGGCATACCGTAATAGGGCGGATATCGCTTCCGTGTTCGAAACCGGCCACCAATCCGGGAGGATCACTTGGATCGCCCCAGGCCGCAACGCCGCGGCACGTCGAATTCGCTCGTAGGAAACGACCGGGTCCGGATGCGATGCGCCGATTTGAAACGGGACCCGGGCCGTGCGGCAGCGTTCCGCGGCCAGAATACTGATCCGGTCGAATTCGTCCTCGGTCTGAAGGTGGAATTCTCCGGCGGTTCCATTCGTATAGATTCCGTCAAGGCCGCTTTCGAGAAGGTAATCCAGCTCCGTCGCCAGCCGGCCGAAGTCGATCAGATCGCCCTGCCGGATCGGAAGAAGAACCGTTCCCCATATCCCGCGGATTCGTTCGGCTTTCAATGGATGCATCGAATCAAACCGTCAATTCCCTTCACGGCAAGCCAGAATCTCCGCAATGTGAAGCTGGCGGACGTGCCGCATCTTGGCTTCGCGTTTCATGATTCCCCCGAAATGCATCATACAACTAATATCGGGGGTACACACGACTTCCGCGCCTGTCTTCAGGACGTTTTCCGCCTTCGCCAGTCCCATCGACAGTGAAGTCCCCGGCATCTTGACGCTGAACGTGCCCCCGAACCCGCAGCATTCCTCGATGTCCGGCAATTCTCGATACTCGAGTTCCTTGACGTTTTGCAGCAACGTGACGGGAGGCTCGACCACCCCCAATTCACGTCGTGTGTGGCAACCCAGATGCATCGTCACCGTGTGCGGAAACCGCGCGCCCAAATCCGTCACTTCGAGAACCTCGACGAGGAATTCGGTCAATTCGAATACCCGCGACCCAACTTCGGCGAACTCCTCGGAGGACTCCAGATGGCCGAAGAAGACCCGGGCCATCGCGGAACACGACCCCGAGGGGCAGACAATCCACTCGAATTCGCCGAAGGCCTCGCAGAACTGCTGGACGACGATTCGCGCTTCTTCCCAATACCCCGAGTTGAAGGCCGGCTGCCCACAGCACGTTTGTCTGTCCGGGAACACCAGTGGGATGCCCAGCCGCTCCAGAATATCGACCGTCGCACGACCGATCTGCGGATAGAGTTGATCAATATAGCACGGAATGAACAGGCCAACTTTCTCCCCGGGGCGATACTTTGGGTAGACCCACTTCCGAGGGGATTCATTTTCCAAGCTAATCATAGAAAGACCTGACAGGGGGAACGCTCGAGGGGGGATGAATAGCCATTTGACCTTTTATACCAGTTGACCGTACCGGATTCCAGGAGCCGGCACTCGGCGAGCACCGCTTTCGCGGAAACGCTCCTTTGTTCGATTCACCGGAAAAACCGGTAAAATCACTACAGGCGTTAAGGTTTGCCAGCCGATATGGAGTGTGACCATATTCCCACGCGAGTGGCGGGCTCGGCGAGCGTGTTTCGTCGGCAAGGTCGAAATCGGATCGCAAGTTCCGTTTTGTGATTTTATTTGGAGCGAGAAGATGCAGGTCAAAGTCTACGTACCACGAATGGTCGAAATTCCCAGCGAGTACTTGCCGCCCCTGGCGAAACGGGCTGCCGAGAGCCTCGGAACTCGCGCTAGCGAGATTCCGGCGACACGAGGCCATCTCGTCCGGCAGGCGGTTCAGGACGGGTTGCTTCGCGAATTCGACGACCTCGTCGGTGAGGACGGTGCCGTTGACATGGTGTGCGACCCCGGCATGGAGGTTCCACTGGAGCTGGAAGAGAAGACCCTGACGCTCATTGAGCTTCTGGAAGCGCTGCAATACAAGCGGACTTGGTCCGAGGTGAAGGCCGGCTCGGACGCCGCCTAAGCGGCGAAGTCCGTTCCTTGTCGCCCGTCGCCTTCCCCGTCTCCTAGGTCTCTTTATGACCCCAAAGGCCAATAAAAACCCGATTCACGGCATCGAACAACTGTTCGCCGGGTTGGTTCCGGATACGGATGCGCGCGCGTTCCAGTCGCCGCCACGCTCAGCCGTCCGTTCCCGTTGGAGGGTCGTGTCTTCCGACGGTTCTCGGAGCGACGCCGAACCGCACTCAGCTTCGGAGTCCCCTTCCGATAGTTCCCGGGTGACGGGCCTAACGGCGACGGAAATCTCGTTTTTCGAGCATTCTTTTTCAGCGACAACGCCGCCTCGCCGTTCGACACCGGTTGACCTGCCACACGTCAAGGCGGACCTCGCGGACCTCACGGAAGCCTGGCGGACCGTTTCCGGCGCTAAGTCGAAGAACCCGGAGGTACGCGCGGATACCTCCGTTTCCCCGCGGACGCCTTCGCAAGAGAGGAATGGCTCGATCATCCCTGAAGAAGAGGGGTGCTTAGACGAAGCGGAGGGGCTGCAAGCTCAAGAGGTACCCCCTTTGCATAGGGGGCAGGATGATTCGGCGAATGCCGTGTCTTCCCGAGATTCACGGGCGAACTACGAACTCGCCCGGGTCGTTCAAGCCTGGAGCCGGCTCCCGGTAAACATTCGAAACGCGATTTTGGCCATCATCGATAGTCTATAAAGCCACAATCTGACGTTTCTTCTTGACTTCGCACTCCTATCTCCTCACGAAACGCTTGGTGCATACAGGCTCGCGTCTTTATGGTGAATCCGGGCCTTTCAGCAGTTTTTCTTCGGTTCCGCTTGCATTTTCGCGCCGCTTGGCTAAACTAAAGCGTTTCTAATCTCGATAGACGACGTAAAACCGTTGTGTTTGCCGCGTGCAAGGGAAAGAGAGAGTCCCACGGCGGCGTTAGTTGAGGGTTATGTAGGTAGATGGCACGAAAATTCCAGAATAAGAGGCCCATTCGTCGGCGTTCCAAAGTGAAGGTGCGGACGAAGAAGCAAGACCCCGTCTTCGTCGATGGCCAGCGCCCCCGGCCGATGTACGTCGACTACAAAGATCTGGACCTTCTGAAGAAACTGACGAATCGTCAGGGCAAAATCATCGCGCGGCGAAAAACCGGATGCACCGCCGCCAGTCAGAACGCGGTTACCCGAGCGATCAAGCGGGCGCGGTTCATGGCGCTTCTCCCATACGTTGGAGATTAGTCTCCCGGGAAGTGGTCTTGAAATAGAAAAAACGTCGCATTTTCGTTTTCTTGCAACGAAGAGAGTTAATTACTTTCTTCGTTTTTTTGCGCGTTCTCAGTATTGTTTCAAAGAGACAATTCCTCCAGGCGGCAGCGCGGGGGGGCAAGCGGCGAACTCAATTGCCGGGTTCCGTTGGTTCCGCGGCGGCGTTATCCCGGCCGGGGCGTTCATGCGGGATTCGACGAACGCGAGGGGCGGCGCCACACTTCCTTCCGCTGAATCGCGAATACGCGACGCACACTTGCGGAGCGGGCGAGCAAGACTGACAATAAAGATCAGGTAACGAACCCCAAGGAGGAATTATGATGAGACGCAGAGACTCTCTACTGAAGAAGGGCTTCATGTTCGGAATGCTGCTTCCGTTGTTGCTCGTCGTCGCCGGGTGCCTCGAGAGTGAAATCACGCGGCATGTGAAGCATAACGCCGAGAATGACTCTTTTGAGGTTCTTTCGGTGTTCAATCACATCCGCGCGCAGAGCGCGTCCGACTTGGACCACCTGGGACACCTTTGCGGAGTTCGTTCCGAAATCATCCACCCCATCGCGCCGATTTCGCTATTCACGCAACCCGCCTGGATTCGCCAGAGCAATTCGACCTATCAAGAAACGAACTTGGGCGAGGCTGGTGCGTTGGAGCTGAAAAAGACGGAGATCGACCTGGACTCGATTACCGTGAAGCCGGGGAAGTTTTTTTTCAACAAGAACGGAATGCCGGCGTATTACCATCGGATCGTTGTCCCCGGTAAGGCGTTCGACGGCTTTCTCGAGCGGTTTGACGGTTTCGTGAACGAGGTGACCGTCAACGCGGTCCGAGACGAACGCCGGCGACGCGCTCAGGGGCATCCGGCTCGGACATGGGAAGAGACGCGGAAGACCATGCTGACCGAGTCGTCCGAGAAGGTGGACGAAGACCAGACGGGGGACTTTCCCTTCAATGCGCTCAGCGACGACTCGCTCTCGCGTCTGGCGCAGCACGCCACCGCATCCAAGCTGAATATCCGGCGCGAAGCGGCGCGATTTCGGATGACCCTGCCCCTCACTCCCGAGGACGCCGGGGAGGCCGCCGAAACCGTCGAGGCGGCGAAACGGAAGATCCTGGAGGAGGCCGAAAAGGAAAAGGTCGCCCCGGAGGCCGTCGCCGTCGTCAAGTCGATCCGTGCCGCAGCGACGGATTTCGGCAGCCTGACCGTCTCCATCGATATCGGCCCGGTTGTTTCCAGCGGCCCCGAGGAACCCGCCAGGAACGCGACCGGCGCGCGTTACCTTGACAACGCGACTCTGGTGGAAAGCTTGAAGAATAGGGGAATCGAATTCGACGAGGCATTGACCCACGTCCAGGTCGTCAACGAATTCCTGCGGAACCCCCTGTCGAAATGAGTCCGCGTTCCTGAAGGGCGAGTTGCCCTCGAATGGCTGATCACGCAACGGAGCTGTGAACCCATGCTCCAATGAACGATTATCCCCAGCCCCCAATCCATGAACGCCTCGATTCGGGAGGGGTCGTTCTTGAGGTCTTCCGCGGGAGCCGGCAGCGCAAAGGCCGCGACGGCCGTGAGTATGAGAAATGGGTTGACGCACCGGTGGAACATGAGAATGCTCCTCACTCGCATTTCGCGGGGTGTGTCCAGGCTAATCCGCGTTATACCACTCCCGCAACACGTCCCGCCACTGTCCCGGCCGAGTGACGCCGATGAAAGCCGCCTTCACCGCTTCGGCCTCGGGGTGGAGTCGCGCGTATTGAATGCCGAATTTGCGCATTTGCCGTTCGCAGCGGCCTTCGTCGTACAGCTCCCCCGCCAGGCGGTAGTGTTCGGCAATGATCTTTCCCTGTTCGGGCACGGTTGGGGGGGGAGGTAGCGGCTTGCCTTCGAGGAGGGCCCTTGCCTGAGCGAAGATCCAAGGATTTCCGATTGCCCCGCGCGCAACGGTGACTCCGTCGACACCCGTCTCGCGCATCATGCGGACGCACGATTCGGCGTCAAACAGATCGCCGCTTCCGAGCACGCAAAACGACCCGGCGCGGTCCTTCACCTCGGCCAGGAAGTCCCACGAACTCGCGCCGCGGTATGCCTGTTTGACGGTACGCCCATGGACCGTCACGCCGTCCGTGCCCAGTTCGATCGCCCCGTCGAATATCCGACGGAATGCGTCGCGGGCCTCCTCGGTATCGTCGTACGCCCTTCGGAGTTTCACGGTAAGAGGCGATTCGACCGCTTTGCGGACGGCCGCGATGATCCGCAGCGCCCGGGCCGGGTCGCTCAGCAGATTTCCTCCTCGCCCCCGACCCAGAACCTTCCGGACGGGGCACGCGAAGTTCAAGTCGATCCAGTCGAACCCTAAATCGATCAGAATCTCGGCTGCCGCCGCCAATTCATCCGGTTCAGTTCCCATCAACTGTCCCCCGCACGGCCGTTCCTCGTCGGTGTGGCGGAGCAGGCGTTTGCCCTTCCTCCCGCGGACCGCCTGGATGACGAACTGGTCGAGCATCGCCTCGGAGAGCGTAAACCCCGCCCTCAGTCTCGCGGCGATTACCCGCATTGCCCAGTCGCTATACCCACTCAGCGCGGCCTGGCCGATGGGGTAACCGCAAAGGAACGGCGGAGCCGGTTTGGAGGTGAGCTCATTCATCGGGGCGTTTTCGCGGATTCCGTCAACGCAGGAGAACACGCGCCGTTTCGGCCGTCAAGCGCGGGTAGGAGTTCATGTCCGCTTCGCCGGGGCGCCGACGGACCGCCTCTTCCGTTTCTCCCTACCGCGTATGCGACACCGGCGCACACAACCGCAGGGCCGTCTGGCAGCTCTGGTGGAATTCGGCGAGGTTCAGCTTTTCGTCGGTGGTGTGGCCGTTGCGCTGACCGCAGCCAAGGGAAACGGTTGGGATGCCGGCGGCGACGAGCCAGTTGGCGTCAAGACCGCCGTTGCTTTGGGCAAAGACCGGTTTTCCGCCGGCGAAACGGACGGCTTCCTTCGCGACGGCGATTGCCGGTTCATCCTTCGGCAGGCGAAAGGCTTCGTAGTCGAGGTGGCCGTCGAATTCCACCCGGCCCGCCTTTCCGGCGGCGTTGCGGACCGTCCGCGCAGCCTTCATGAAGGCTTCCTCGATGTTCTTGACGATCCGCTCGCGGGAGGTCTTCGAGCGGCTCCTCGCTTCGACCTTGAGTTGCACGCGAGGAGTCACCACGTTCGTCGCGTTTCCCCCTTCGATAATACCCACGTTGCTCGTACCGACGCAACTCCCTTGTCGAATCGTGCCATGCCAGCCGCGCGCGTCCAAATCGGCGATCGCCTTCGCGGCGATCGTGATCGCGCTGACGCCGTCTTCCGGGTGACAGCCCGCGTGGCTGGGAATGCCGAAGACGTCGATCGTCATCCGATACCCGCTTGTCGCCCCGATGGTCAGTTTGTTGGGGTCGGAACCGTCGAAGTTGAAGGCCATTCGAGGCCGGCCGAAGAGGGGCCTGTCTACATAGCGGGCGCCGACGAGGCCAAGCTCCTCCTGAATGGAAAAGAAGAATGTCAGCGGCGGGTGGGGCAGGTTGCACCTCAGCAGCTCGCTCAACGCATAGAGCAATACGGCGACGCCTGCGCGGTCGTCGGCGCCCAGGCCGGTCGAGGAATCGGCGGGGTGTACCCAACCGTCGCGGACGACCGGTTTGACCCCGACACACAGCGGCACCGTATCCATGTGGGCCGAGAGGAGCCGTCTCGGTCCTTGGAGTGTACCAGGCACGCGGACGATCAGATTTCCGGAGTCTCCACCGAAGGGGCTCTTGCGATGAGCCTCGTCGACATGGATAGCGGACTGAGGAACGCCGGCGCGACGCAGCGTCCGAATTAGGAAGCGCGCAACCCGGCCCTCCTGACGGCTCCTCCCCGGGATACCGAGGAGTCTCAGAAGGAGGGATCGGGCGCGATCCGCCGGGGCGGTAGGGGGCATGTGGAGGTCTCCAGGCATTAACTTCCGCCGAGCAATCTCATCAACTCATCCGGAACGTGAGCCAGGTTGGGGGCGATGAAATCGGCTCCAGCCATCTCGAGGACGTCGGCCGGGAAGCTGGTGGTCAGTCCGAGGCAAAGCGAGCCGGCCGCTTTCGCCGCCTGGACGCCGTTCGGGGCATCCTCAACCACCAAGCACCGCTGGGGGTCGACCCCCAGCCGCCGGGCCGCCAAGAGAAAGATGTCCGGGTGGGGCTTGCGGCGTTCCACCTCCAGGCCATTCACGCAGGCGTCGAAGGTCTCGAAGGGGAGGCCGATCTCGCGGAGGTTTCCCAGCAGTTTGACCTCGTCGGCCGACGTCGCGACGGCACATTTGAGCCCGAATTCCTTACACTGGGCGACGAAGTCTACCGCTCCATCGAGGGGTCCAAGCTGTCCTTGGATGATTTCGAGATAAAGCGCGTACGTTCGTGCCTTTGCCTTAGGGAGATCGATTTCACAATCATATTTCTCGGCGACGCCCCCAATAAAGCGGTTCTCGCCCGCCCCGACAAACGGGGAAAAGTCCTCCGGCTTCGCTTGGAGGCCATAATCCTCTAAAAACATGCGAATAGCAGCTTGACATATAAATGGTTCGGAGTCGCACAAGACTCCGTCCATGTCGAAGAGGGCTGCGTCAATCGGGGTGCGTTCCCGGTTTGGCATAGCGTATATCCTTTTGAGGCTAACGAACAAACAGCTTTTGGCGGATCGACTGAACAGGAAAAATAGTGTATCTTTTAAGGCTTGGCAATCGCAACTGAGATCGCCTCCTTCGGAGAGCCTCCCTTTCGTCGTAAGCTGCTTCCATGTAAGCGATAACGTTCGCGTGTCCAATGCGGGCCCTGAGGAAACGAAAGAAAACCGTAATGAATATGACGGAAATCTTTCATGCAGATGATAGTTTGTGCTTGAAAACGGTCTTTGTTTCGGGGATACTCGTAGAGAGTTGTTGTGATTGATGCGATTGATGCAAACCGACTGGTTTGCGTAGATCGCCGGAACGGATGGATCTCGAAGTCTGCCGCCGCCGCACGTCGGCCGGGCAGGCCCGAGAGGGAGAGCAAGCACGAGAGCGGAACGAGGAGAGGTGGGATGCTGGTGAACGAGCGACGCAGCCGCCTGCAAGAGATGGTCCGCCGACGACGGTTTGCCTCTCTCCCGGAACTCGTCGAGGAGCTGGACGTTTCCGAGTCGACGGTTCGCCGCGACCTGGAATGGCTGGAGGAACAAGGGATTGCAAAACGCATTCACGGCGGAGCCTTGTATGCGGGCGACTCCCCCGGTTTCAGTCATTTCGACCAGCGTCAGTCGTCCGCCTGGGCCGAGAAGAAAGCGATTGCCGCGAAGGCCGTCGGCCTGATCGAGGACGGAGACACCGTCCTTTTGGACGGCGGGAGTACGACCTACGAGGTGGCGCGGCTGCTGGTCGGCCGGCCGGTTCACGTGGTGACGAATTCGCTGCCGGTGGCGAACCTGTTCGCCTCGGACACGTGCAGCGACCTCGTCGTCATCGGTGGGGATGTATGCCCCCGGTCCGGCGTGGTTCGAGGCCCCTTCGCCGACGAGATGATCGCCTCGCTGCGAGTGAGGAAGACGGTTTTCAGCGTGGCGGGCATTACGGAAGAAGGGTTTTTCAATAACAACGTTCTTCTGGTAGAAACGGAACGAACGATGATGCGCGCGGCCGACGAGGTGATCGTCGTCGCGGATAGCACGAAGCTGGGACGGCGGAGTCTGACCCACCTGTGCGAACTGAGGGACGTCCACCACTTGGTGACGGACGAAGGCCTCGGCGCCGCATGGCCCGGGACGCTCCGTTCGGCTGGAATCAACCTGTGGATCGCGTCGACGAATGCGGCCGGTTGACGAAAGAAGTGGAGACCTCCTTCGCCCAAAAAGAGATTTCGGAATAATTCGCATTACGGAAAACATCGCATGAGTACGGCTCCAGCCATCGACCGCAACACGATTGAGCAGATCGTCCGCGAGATCGTTCTCGCGCAAATCGGAGGACCCGACGGAAAACCGAATTTGGTCGTCAGCATCTCCGCGCGGCACGTCCACCTGACGGACGAGCACGTCGAAACGCTATTCGGTCCGGGCGAGACGCTGATTCCCATGAAACCGCTTTACCAGGACGGGCACTTCGCGGCCGAGCAGACTCTGATGCTCGTCGGTCCACGCCGGCGGATGCTTCCGTCGGTTCGTATTCTCGGACCGACGCGTCCCCAGAGTCAGGTGGAGCTGGCGTTCACGGATTGTATTTCGCTCGGTTTGAACGCGCCGGTCCGACCGAGCGGAAGCCTGGAAGGTTCCGCCGGGTGTGTTCTCGTCGGCCCCGCTGGAGTAGTGGAACTCAAGGAGGGGGTCATCCGCGCCGAGCGACACGTCCACATGAGTCCGGACGACGCCAGGCACTACGGTGTGAAGGACAAGGACCGGATGAGCCTGCGGATCAACTCCCCTTGCGCGACCATATTCCGCGACCTCCTGGTCCGCGTCGGCGACGGGATCAAGCTGGAAACGCATTTAGATACGGATGAAGGAAACGCGTCGGATTTGGATCATGCGGTGAGCGTGGAGTTACTCAAGCAGTAAGAGCGAGGCATAAGGCAAAACAAAAGGAAAAAGAGAGAAGTAGCGGGGGGTAGGCGTTTATTAGCAGGTATTGGTAAGAACTTTTTTGTGCTGGTCGACTTTCGGGTATTGGAGGCGGCCGGCGGATTTCATAACGAGTTGGAGAAACCCACCATGGCAAAGAAGAAAATGGAAGCGCTCGGGATGATCGAGGTCAAGGGATTCGTCACCTTGGTCGAGGCGACCGACGCGATGATTAAGGCCGCGAACGTCGAGTTCCTCGGCTGGGACAAAGTCGGCAGCGGCTTGGTCAGCGTGTTCGTCACCGGCGACGTCGCGGCGGTAAAGGCCGCCACCGACGCCGGCGCCGCGGCCGCGGGCCGCATCGGCGAGGTCGTTAGCGTGCAGGTCATCCCCCGGCCGCATGACGATCTGGATATCGTTCTGCCGAGTACGGTCGTCGCGGGATAACCCGTGGTTCTCGCGACACAAAACGCGGAACCGGACGTCCCGGCACGTTCGGAACCCGCGGCGCCGCGGGCGTTGAGTCCGGAGTCCCGCCTTGCGGGATCCAAAACGGCGGCGGCGATCCCCGAGATTCCCGAAGAAAAGAAACACAAAAACCTACGAGGTATACGAATGCAAGACGCGATTGGAATGGTTGAAACGAGAGGGCTCGTTCCGTTGGTCGAAGCGACGGACTCGATGGCCAAGGCGGCCAACGTCGAGATAGTCGCGAGGATTCAAATCGGCGGCGGCCTGGTAACGACGGTCGTCAAGGGAGACGTCGGCAGCGTCCGCGCGGCGGTGGAAGCCGGCGCGAACGCGGCTTCCCAGGTCGGCGAGTTGGTGGCCAGCCACATTATTCCGCGGCCCGCCGACGGCGTCATCGACGCTTACTTCAAGTAAGCAAGAACACGGACCGTTCCTCGGTACCCCCCAATGGTCCCCGCGATCTGAAATAAAGGAGATGGATGCCATGAAGATCCTCGTCGCCAACTTGGGCTCCACGAGTTTCAAGTACCGGTTGCTCGACATGGAGACCGAGACGCAGCTTGCGCGCGGCGGAATCGAACGGATCGGCTCGCCGGGAAGCCGCTGCGCCGTGGAAATCGGCGGCCGCAAGATCGAGAAAACGCTCAGCGTGCCGGACCACTCCGAAGCGGTCCGTCAGTGCCTGGCCCAATTGACCGATCCGGAGCACGGATGCCTGAGCGATCCCGGCGAGGTTTCGGCCATCGGTTTCAAGGCGGTCCACGGCGGGAGGTATAGCGGAGTACAACGGGTGACCCCCGAGCTGCTCGACGCCATGGAAGAGCTGAATCCGCTTGCCCCGGCCCACAACCCGGCCTACTGCGCGGCGATGCGGCAACTGAACGAGCAGTTCCCCGAGCTGCCACTGGTGGCCGCGTTCGAAACCGGCTTCCACCAGACGATTCCCGAGCGGCAGCGGCTCTACGCGGTTCCCCTGGAATGGGCCGACGAGTATCTCGTGAAACGGTGGGGATTCCACGGCGCCAGCCACCGGTACATTTCCGTCCGGACGGCGGAACTTCTCGGCCGGAGCGACTTGCGGATCATCTCCTGCCATCTCGGCGGGTCGAGTTCCCTCTCGGCGATCCGCGACGGCACGAGCGTGGCCAACAGCTTCGGAACGAGTCCGCAAAGCGGCCTGCCCCACAACAACCGCGCCGGGGACTTCGACCCGTTCGGCATTCCTTTGATCATGAAGAAGACCGGTAAGTCGCTCGACGAAGTCCTCGAAATGCTCGGTTCCCAGGGAGGCCTTCTGGGCTTGAGCGGCAGAAGCGGCGACCTCCGCGACGTTTCCGAGGCGGCCGCCGCCGGGGACCAGCGCTGCGAACTGGCGCTGGACGTTTTCGCGACGGCGGTCCGTAATTACCTGGGGGCCCACATGGTTGAAATGGCCGGAGTCGACGTCCTCGTCTTCACCGGCGGCATCGGCGAAAACCAGCCCGGTTTCCGCGCGAAGGTCTGCGAGAACCTCCAGTGCTTCGGGATCGTTCTCGACCCGCAAGTGAACGACGAGGCCCGTGGAGAGATGAAGATATCCGCGGCCGAAAGCAAGACCCAGATCTGGGTCATTCCGACCAACGAGGAAATCATCGTGGCGCGCCAAACCAAGGCGCTGCTGGAGGAGTCATAGTCGCATGTTTGTCGGAAAAGTGATGGGTTCACTGGTTTCCACGCAGAAGACCCAGGCGATGGTCGGGCACAAACTGCTGCTCGTGGAGCCGTACGTTCTCGATCTTGAAACCCGCGACACCCTGAAGACGACCGGAAAGACCTATGTGACGATCGACACCGTCGGCGCCGGCGAGGGGGAGTACGTCCTGGTCTGCCAGGGATCGAGCGCCCGGCTCACCCCGGAGACCAAGCACCTGCCGGTTGACGCCGTCATCATCGGCATCGTCGACTCGGTCCGGGTCGGAAACAAGAGCGTCTACTCCAAGGAAGAAGACCGCGCCGCCCCAGAGCAGGAAGCCGAATAGGACGCGCCGCCGCGCCGATTTGAACTGGCGCAGCCGTGACCGGCGCCCATCGAAAACATCCAATAGCGAAAGGCGATACACATCATGCAAGTGGACGAAACCCTGGTTCGAAACGTCGTGGAGCAGGTACTCTCGCGGATGCGGAACAACGGCTTCGCGGGTCCCGTCTCCGGAAAGAGCCCCAATGAGGGCCGCCACGGTCTGTTCGACAACGTCGACGAGGCGGTCTCGGCGGCGCGCGAGGCGTTCGAGGAACTTTCGCGGATCACGCTCGAGGGCCGCCGCGAAATCATCGACATCATCCGCCGCGTCTCGACGGAGAACGCGGAAGAGTTCGGCACGAAGGAGTTCCAGGAAACGAAGATCGGCCGGCTCGAACACAAGATACTCAAACAGCAAGGCGTGGGCCCCGGCACGCCCGGCGTCGAATTCCTGACCAGCCAAGTCTATAGCGGTGATTACGGGCTGGCCGTCATCGAACACGCCCCCTTCGGCGTTATCGCGGCGATCACGCCGGTCACGCATTCCCTGCCGACGATCACCTGCAACGCCATCTGCATGATCGCCTCCGGTAATACGCTGGTCATCAACCCGCACCCCGGCGGCAAGAAGATCGCCGCCGAAGGGGTCCGCCGGTTCAACGAGGCGATCTACGCGGAAATCGGCGTCGACAACCTCATTTGCATCCTGCCGGAGCCGACCCTCGAATCGGCGGCGGCCCTTTTCAAGCATCCCGGCATCAACCTGATTTCCGTCACCGGCGGCCCTGGCGTGGCAAAGGCGGCCATGCAGCAGGCGAAACGCGCGATCGTCGCCGGGCCCGGCAATCCCCCGGTCGTCGTGGACGAGACGGCCGATTTCGACCGCGCGGCGCGCAACATCATCAAGGGAGGCGCATTCGACAACAACCTCCTGTGCATCGCGGAGAAGGAAGTCTTCGTCGTCGAATCGGTCTTCGAGGAGATGATGGCAGCCATGGAGCGCGCCGGCGCGGTGCGGATTACCCCGTCCGAAATGGACACGCTGGCCGACAAGGTCATCACGAAGGTCGGCGAAGGGGAGGATGCCCATTACGCCGCGAAGAAGGAATTCGTCGGTAAGGATGCCGCCTACCTGGCCGCGCAGGTCGGCAGGAACATCCCGGCCCAGACCGAGTTGATCTTCGGCGAAACGGATGAAAACCAGCCGTTCGTCCCGGCCGAACAGATGATGTCCTGCATCCCGTTCGTTCGTGCCAGGTGCATCGACCACGCGATCGAGATGGCGGTCCGGGCGGAGCACGGCTTCCGGCACACGTCGATCATCCACTCCAACGACGTTCGCAACATGACAAAGATGGGCCGCGCCCTCGATACCACATTGTTCGTCAAGAACGGTGCCTGCCTGGCCGGGCTCGGCAACGGCGGGGAAGGATACGGCTCGTACTCCATCGCCGGCCCCACCGGCGAGGGCGTGACGACTCCGCTGACCTTCACGCGCGAGCGGCGCTGCACGATGGTCGAAAGCCTGAGGATATTGGGGAAATAGGCCGATGCTCAGCGGAATCGTCGTCGGAAACGCCGTCTCCACCGTCAAACATCCCTCGATGCAAGGGTGGAAGCTCCTGGTCGTCCAGCCGATGGGCGCGGGGAACAAGTCGGATGGAGATATCGTCCTGGCCGTCGACGCGCTGGGCGCCGGCCGCGGCGAAACGGTCATTATTTCCAGCGACGGAAAAGGAACGAGAGAACTACTAGGAAGTGACACCACGCCGGTGCGGTGGTCGGTGATCGGAATACAAGACGCATGAGTTGGTCCCCAGCGGAAATCGAAACCGTCGTACGCGAGGTGCTCGCGCGGATTGCCCAGTTGGGCGATGCCGCGCCGGCGCCCCCGGCGACTCCTCCGTCGCTTTCGGCGCCGCCAGCACCGGCGGACGACGTACTGACGGTTCGCGACCGCGTGGTGACCCTCTCGGCTCTGGAGGGCCGCCGGCCCTCGGTCCGGCGAATCGTCGTCCCGCGTGGAGCGGTGGTAACGCCCGCGGTAAAGGATTACCTCCGCGAGGAAGGCCTGTCTTTGGAGATCGCGTTACCGCCTAACGAAAAAAACGGAGAGAACGGTGGCTCCGGATTGAAACTAACGGTGGTCACGATGGGAACGCCGTTTGACCCGGAGTCCCTGTTGGCGATGCTCCGCTTTGAGGGGCTCGCCGTGACCGATTCGAACAAGGACTGCCTCATCGAGAGCGTCGGCGAACTTGCCGCCGCGGTGTCTTCCGGCGAGGCGCTGGGACTACTCCTGACGCGGCATGTGCCGGCGGCGCTGTGTCTGGCGAACCGCCGCGAAGGAGTCCGTGCCGTCGCGGCCGAGACGCCGGAGGCGGTCGAAAAGGCCGCCAGGTCGGTCGGCGCCAACGTCCTGGTCGTCGACCCGCGGAAGGCCGGCGGCTTGAGCCGCACGATGATGAACGTCCGTGCGTTTGTCGGCGGCGGCATTCGCGCGTGCCCGGACGTGTTCGCGGCCGTATTGAGGTAGCCAGTCGAGGTGAACAAATGCGTATTGCGAAGGTCATCGGTACCGTCACCCTCGGCCGCTACCACCCGATCATGAAGGGAGCGACCTACAAGGTGGTCGTCCCCCTGTCACTCGATGCCCTGCTGGGCCGCGAGACGAAACAGGCCGAGGAACTCATCGCCTACGACGAACTCGGCGCCGCGCCGGGCCAGTTGATCGCCATCAGCGAGGGCCGCGAGGCGGCGGTTCCGTTTTACCCGGACGTTAAGCCGATCGACGCCTACAACGCGGCGATCCTCGACTCCGTTGATGTCCGGCCCCTGGAAGACCCGGCATGAGTCGGGCCCCAAAGAACGACGAATACACAAAACACATACTCCTTCGATAATCTGGATGATTCGGCATGATTAACGTCTTCAAGCTCAAGCAAGAGATTTGCGATATCGGCGACCGGCTCTATAAGAAGGGATTCGCCTCGGCGAACGACGGGAACATCAGCTACCGCATCAGCGAGAACGAAGTCCTCTGCACGCCGACGATGATCACGAAGGGCTTCATGAAGCCGGAAGACCTCTGCGTGTGCGACATGCAGGGAAAGCAGATCTCCGGGAACCGCAAACGGACGAGTGAGCTGCTGTTGCACATCGCGATCATGAACGCCCGGCCTGAGGTGAAGGCGGTCGTCCACTGCCACCCGCCCCATGCGACGGCCTTCGGCATCGCCCGGGAGCCGGTCCCTTCGTGCATCATGCCGGAGGTCGAAATCTTCCTCGGCGAGGTCCCCATCGCCAAGTACGAAACACCCGGCGGGCAGGAATTCGCCGAAACAATCCTCCCGTTCGTTCAGAAGTCGAACTGCATTATCCTGGCCAACCACGGTACGGTGAGTTGGGGAGAAACGGTGGAGCGGGCATACTGGTGGACGGAAGTTCTCGACGCCTACTGCCGCATCCTCATGCTCGCGCGCGGCCTGGGACGGATCAACTACATCAGCGAACCGCAAGCGCACGAACTTCTGGACCTGAAGCAGAAACTCGGCTTCACCGACCCCCGGATTGGAATGCAGAACTGCGATATTTGCGGCAACGACGTCTTCCGCGACAGTTGGAAGGAAGCCGGCGTCGAGCGCCACGCTTTTACCCCTCCCGGCGGTTCCTGTCCCATCTCGGCAGGCGCTCCGGCTGCCCAGCCGGCCGCCTCGACCCCTCGTAACGGCAACCCGTCGCAAGAGGCGCTCATTCAAGAGATCACCGATCGCGTGCTGGCGGCGATTCAAGGGCGATAGAACGAGCTACCCGGCCACAGAGAATAGGTTTTCATTGCAGCATCCCTCGTTTCCCTTTGGCTCCAAGGGGCGCGACGAGTCTCTGGTGGTCTGTACGCCGTTTCGATACAAGAACGGGCGGCGGAACATGCCGCCGAAGTGGTGGACGCAGTTGCACCGCAGGACGATCGCGTTGCGGCCGGCCTTCAGCCTGCCGCTTAGGTCGACGTCCCACTCGAAGTGGTAGTCGTTCAGCCAATACAGGTCTCCCTGCTCGCGGTGACCCGCCTCCTCGCCGTTGACGTATAGCCGGCACTCGTTGAAAACGCCGGGGAAACGGACGTGCAGCGTGCCGCCGGCCTGCTCGGGGGTAAGCTCCACGTCGCACCGGTACCACAGGTCGCCGGTGAAGCTCTGCTGGTCGGGATGGCGGATTCCCTGGGCCTGGGCGTACAGATCGGTGCGGAGGATTTCCCATTGCCAGACGGGGTAGTCTTTCCGCTTCGCCGTGTCGTACTCCTCTTTCCGGGCGTTCCAGTAGGAAAGATCGGGGGCCGCCCTGTGGAGATTCAACTCCAGGCCCTTGCGGTCGGGATCGCGCCGGAAAGCCCACTCAAGCGGCAGTTTTTCGACGAGCGTCCCCTTCGAACCGTCCGTAAGGGCGAGCAATTCCCGGTATTGCCGCACCTCGCCGGGCCACCACGCGACGCCGTCCCCCTCGAGTCGCGTCGTCGTGAAGATGCCCCCCAGGGCGGTCATCGCGTCGCGCGCCTTCAGGCCGCGCTCTCCGGCAGCCACGGCAACACGGTAATCAACGTCCGTTGCCGCCGCGCGGACCATCGCCGTATAGGCGCTAAGAATCTCATAACTGACTCGCGTGAATTCCATCCGGCGACGATACAGCCCTTCGTTCCGGGTCAACGGCCGGCCTTGAACCTGAACGGAATTGATGCACTGCTCGGCCTCTTCCAGGGATTCCTTGAGGACATCCATGACCCGCGGCGTATAGATCGCCGGGATGATGAAATGCTCGTGCTCCGTCACCAGCGTCTCCTCCCAGGCGCGGTAGATCGTACTCCAATAGCGCCGCATCGGCTTGGCGGCGGGGCCGTAGAAACTCGGGTAAAACTCCTCCAAAATCGCGTCGACGTCTTCCTCCGGGTTCCACAGCAGCCGCCCTCGAATGTGCAGATTCAAGAACGTGGTGGCGATGGCGTTGCGGCTTTCGGTCCTCACGCCGAGGATGCCCGCGTCGCGGTAATGCTTCACGTCCTGACGGAACGCCTGGTGGGACGGATTGGGGACGTCGCGCCATACCATCATTCCCTGGTCGTAGTCGTAGATGCACAGCCGCCCCTGCATCACCTTCGCCCATCGATAGAGCATCTCGCGGTATTCCCGGCGAGGGACGGACCGGGGGTCGTCCATGCCGTGGATCGGGTCGATGTCGATGGGGGCCAATTCGCAGTACAGCGACCGCTCGGCCGTCATGTCGCGGACCGGCGGGAGGGTCATGTTCGCGTAGGCCAGGAAGCCGATCTTCCCGTCGCTTTCCGGGTACTTCTTTTGCAGAATCCTCGCGACGTTGTTGTATAGCTCCAGCATCGGATCGGTGACGGACCACCGCATGAAATACTTGTCCCACTGGAGCTTCATCAGTTCCCGATCCTTCGGGTGGTCCGAGTCGTAGATGCCGTCTTCCATCCCGAGTGAAAACGCGCCGTCGGCGGCATAGGTCTTCTCTACTTGGGCCGCGACATGTTCGGCCGTCTCCGGGGCCGTGATCGGGAAGCTGAAGGTCCCCTTGCCAAGGCCTTCGGTGTATTGGCCCAGCGCGTGGCCGGTCGGCGGCATCGCGTCGCGGTCGGTCATCATGTTCCGCGCCTGGAACTCGGCCGCGCCGGAGTTGTCCCCCAGCCAGGAAATCCAATAGGCGCGAATCTCGAAGGGCGAAGAGTAAACGTAATCCAGTTCGCCGAGGCGCAACTCCCGCTTCACCGGAATGCACTCGCCGAATTCCGTCGGCATGTACCAGCGGCAGCCCCAGCGCCGAAGGAGTTCCGCCACCGCATAGTAATGAGCGGCGTCGTTGTTCCCCGCCAGATAAACGCGGTTGCCGTCGCGCCGCAAGACGATCCCGTCGGTCCGCAGACGAGCGCCTTTCTTGAGCACCCCGGCGAGCGCGTCCCGGAGGGCGGGCCGCGCCCGCAGCGCCTCCTCGCCGAGGATCAACAGGGGCGAGCCGGTTCCCAACGCGGCCTCGATGGCCTGGCGCTCGGCGAGGATGGGGACCTTGGCGCCGGTCATCCGCTCGATGTAATGGGACAGGTCCTCGGCCCCCTTCTTCTCCCACGTTCCGGCCGAGGGGGACGCGACGATCACGGCGCCGGACCGGCCGTCCGCCACGATGATCAGGTCGGCGGGACCGGTATCTTCCGTCCCGGCTGCGCAGACGCACGCCAAAACCAGGGCATTCCATACCGTCCCGAGAAGCAAGAATGTCCGCTTCATGGCAGAGCACCTCCGGAAAAAGGGACCAACGGCTATCCCTCGGATGTCCGCCATCCGAGGACGATTCACTCCGAAATCCTCAAGGGGTGTTCCAGGGCGCGGCATGGAACCGCGATCGGCGGGCCGACGAACCGCGCCGGCATTCCTCAAACCGTCGGCAGTTCGTATCCTTTGCGGCGTGGTCTGGAGAGCAGCTTGTTGCCCTCGTCGCAGTTGGTGAAGCGTTCCGTCTCCGGGTCCCACTTCAAGGCGTCGCCGACCCGGCCGACCTCGCGGACGATATTGACCAGATAGCAGATGGTGGATGCCCGCTGACCGTATTCGATGTCGGCCGTGCAGCGCTCTCGCGACTTGATACAAGCGATCCAGTCTTCCACGTGGTACTGCGATTCGTCTTTCCGGTTCGGGCCCGGGTTGTCGGGCGATTCGATGAGTTCCTTGGGATTGGAGGCGAGGCGGTTGCGGTTGATCTCTATCTTTCCCTTCTCGCCGATGCAGATGCAGCCCAAGCCGGGACCGCGGTCGCCGTCCAGATCGAGTCGGAGTTCGGTGCCGGTCGCATATCTCATGTGAACCACGCCGCGGGGACCGATCACGTTGGCCATGCTGTAGTAGCCCGAGCCGGTTTCGTCGTCGGCGATCTTGCGGTTGTCGAACTTGCCGGAGTTCTCGATCCTGGTTTCTTCCATCAGAATGACCTCGACCGGGCCGGTCTCATCGGTACCGAGGGCCCTTTGGACCTGGTCGTAGGAATGGGCGCCCCACCCGGTAACGCCGAAGCACCGGCCGCCGCCGTCGTACGCCCACCATTGGGACCAGCCGTAGTGCAATTCTCGCCGGTACGGACGCATTTCCGCCTGATTCGTCCATTCATCCCACCAGCCGGGTTTCCCTTCAGGCATCGGCTCCGCCTCGCCCCCACTCCACCTGTCGGGACCGATGAAGTTCGGCGCGCGGACGACACGAACCTTGCCGATCGCGCCGTTCTTGACCAGGTCGCTCGCCCAGTTATTGATCGGCATGGAACGTTGTTGCGTGCCGACTTGGGTGACGGCGTTCTGCTTCCGCGCGACATTCACCATTTCACGGCCCTCGGCGATGGTCAGCGCCATCGGCTTCTCGATGAATACGTCCATCCCCGCGAGCATCGCGTGGACCGTCGTCCGGGCCCTGGCGTGCGTCGTCGTCTCGACCATGACCGCGTCGAGTTTCTCTTTCTCGTACATCCGGTTGAAATCGTCATACATCCCCCACTTCGCGTCCGGCTGGACCGCCTGCACGAATCGGTCGCAGCGCGACCTCAAGCAGTCGCACACGGCGACGACCCTGGCATCCGGCACCGGAAGAACGGCGTTCTTGACAAGATCGGTCGCCCTCCCGCCCAGGCCGATCACCCCGATGTGGACCTTGTCGTTCGCCCCGGGCGCGCCCGGGGCTCCGAGAACGGTGGAAGGAACAATATAGGGCAGAGCCAACAGCGAGCCAGCCTTGAGGAAATCGCGTCGATTGGTCTTGAGGTTCATGAGGAATCCCTCTTCTTGGTTTGGAGGCATCGAGAATTCGCGGGGGTTCGCGGAAATCGCTCCGCGACGGTAATTCATTATGTCCTCGCGCCGCGGCGGTGGGAATAGGGATGAGAAGTAACGGCACGACTTTGAGAAGCGGAGTCGACCGAGAGTTCCCGATTCCAAGGACGTGCTCCCCTTGAATGAGGGGTTCTTCGCTTTGAGCCGAGTGGAGTGTCGTCGACCTGATCCAACGTCCTTCCAACTCCTGTCCGCCACTTTCTCTCTCAAAGCAACTCCTCAGGACGCTCGCGTCTTTCTCCAACCCCTGTTCCAAAAATCCCCGCTAAGCTATACTAGACACGAAGATTGTTTGTATTAGCGAGAGTGTCGGGCCGCGGATGCGACCGTATCTTGCCCTTTTTTTGAGGTTCTCCCTCCGGGCGTCCCAGTTTGATTGGGGCAATCGTTCGGATTCTAACGAGGCTGCGATGGCGAATATCACCGTTGAACAAGTCCTAAATGCCGGAATCGTCGGTGCCGGCGGCGCCGGGTTCCCAACGCACGTGAAGCTCGGGGCAAAGGCGGATTCGGTACTCATAAACGCCGCGGAGTGCGAACCGCTTCTACATAAGGACAAGGAGCTGCTCCGTTGCTTCGCGGACCCGATCCTGGAGGGATTGGCTCAGTCCATGCGGTTAGTCGGCGCGGAGGTCGGGATCATTGGGATCAAAGAGAAATACACCGAGGTCATCGATATCCTGCGCAGTCGGATGCCCTCCAATATGAGGGTAGCTCCACTCCGGGACGCTTATCCGGCCGGAGACGAATTCGTCATGGTGTACGACGTCCTCGGGCGGATCATTCCACCGGGAGGGATTCCTCTGGCGGTGGGCGCCGTCGTGATGAATGTCGAGACGGTCATGAATATCGCGGTCGCCGACGCGGAGCCGGTGACGGAGAAGTACCTGACGATCGCCGGAGCGGTGCCGGAGCCGGTGACGCTGCGGGTTCCGGTGGGGATTACGATGCGCGAGTGCGTCGCGGCGGCGGGAGGAGCGACGATTCCAGACGCGAACTACGTCGTGGGGGGGGTGATGATGGGATATATCGAGGACGATCACGACGCGTTGGTGACGAAGACCACCGGCGGCATCATCGTCCTTCCGGACGAGCACGTCGTCGTTCGTTTCAAGCGGCGCGACTGGAAGCAGATCGCGAAAATCGGCCGGGCCGCTTGCGATCAATGCACGTTCTGCACCGAGTTGTGTCCGCGGTATCTCTTGGGACATCCGATCGAGCCGCACAAGGCGATGCGGAGCCTCGGGTTCAACCGGATCGGCGAAGCGAACGTCATCGGAACCTTCTTCTGCTGCGAATGCAACCTGTGCAGTTACTATTCGTGCCCCGAGGACTTGGACCCGCGGAACGTGTGCGTGGAGAACAAGCGGCGGTTGATGCGGGAGAAGCGGCGGTGGGAGAATCCGCCGTTCGATCCGGCACGCCCCAAGCTGCATATGGAGAACCGCAAGGCACCCATGAAACGGCTCATCCAAAAACTCGACTTGGGCCGGTACCGCAACGTCGGTCTCCTGAACGAGACCCCGCTGGAAACGGACCGCGTCGGAATCGCCCTCTCCCAGCATATCGGCGCTCCATGCGAGCCGGTCGTGTCGGTCGGTCAGGCGGTGAAGAAAGGGGAAGTCGTCGGCCGGCGTCCGGAAACGGACGGCAAGCCCGCGCTGGGCGCCCCGGTCCACGCGTCTATCGACGGCGTCGTCGTCGCGGTCGATTCCGAGACCGTATGGGTCGAACGCCGGTAAGGCGCGGATTCGGCGCGCGGAAAGAAGTCTCCGCGCATCGCTTGACGTCACTTGAATCAGGAAAACACACAATAGGCAATTCGCGAAATAATTGAGGAATCACCCATGGCCACTCCCAAATCGGTCGGCGTTATCGAGCTTTCCAGTATCGGCGTCGGGTATCGGGTCCAGGATGAGATGCTCAAGGCGGCCTCCGTCGAGCTGCTGCTGGCGAGGACGATCTGCTCCGGAAAGTACTTCATCGTCGTCGGCGGAAGCGTCAGCGACGTCGAGGCGGCGGTCGAGGCGGGCCTAATTCATGGGGAAGGCGCTATCATCGATCATCTGGTCATCGCCAACGTGCATGAGTCGGTCTTCCCGGCCTTGGGCCAGTCGGTCGTCTTGGACGCGGACGAACCCGGCGCGCTGGGGGTGGTGGAGAGCTTCAGCGGGACCAGCATCCTCGCCGCCGCCGACGTCGCCGCGAAGGCCGCGAGGGTGACGATCTTCCGCATCCACGTCGCCATGGCACTGGGCGGCAAGGGACTGTGCCTCATGGTCGGAAGCGTCGCCGACGTCCGCGCCGGCGTCCAGGCAGCCGCCGACGAAATCCGAGAGCGCGGGCTGCTGGTGTCCGAGGTAGTGATTCCCCGCCCAGGCAGAGAACTTCTTGCCGAGTACGTTTGAGGTTCACTCCCCCATCACCGTGACCACCACCGTCCGCCTCCTCGAGCGGATGTCGCATTCGAGGTGGAATATCTGTTGCCAGGTCCCCAGAACCGGCCGGCCGGAGGCAACCGGAACCGACAGGGAGGGGCCCATCATCGTGGCTTGAAGATGGCTGTGGCCATTGCCGTCGTGCCACGCCTGCTCGTGGCCGTAGGACCGGCTCGGGGGGATGAGCCGGTCCAGCAGCTCCGGGACGTCGCGTTCCAGACCCGGCTCGAATTCCACGACGCTCACCGCCGAAGTGGAACCGACGGCGAAGACGTGGGCGACGCCGGTGTCGATCCCGGCTTCCTCCACGATCTTGGCGACGGCACGGGTGATATCGTGCATCCGGCCGTGCCGGTCCGTGTCGAACTCGATCCGATCCTGATGAACCATCGCTATTGACCGCGAACCGATTTCGGGGTTCGCCTCATCGGGGTCTTTTACGGCAGCTCGGGCGGTTCGATGACCGGGAAATCGCCGTTTAACGTCTTGAGAAATGCCACCAGATCGGCACGATCCTGCTCGGAAAGGTTCGCGTTACGGACGTTCTTCATTCTGGGAGACAAGTTGGGATTGTCGATGCCGCCGTCCGCCATGATCGCGACGGCCTCTTCGAGCGACTCAACGCTGCCGTCGTGGAAATAAGGATACGTCTTCTCGATATCCCGGAGATGCGGCACCCGGAACTTGCCCATGTCGGCTTCGTTTCCGGTGACCTCCATGCGCCCCTTGTCGGGCTCCGCCTTGTCCGATCCGATCCCGGCGTTGATGAATTGGAAGCGGCTGAAAACCGGCGCGGCATGGCACGTATCGCAGTTCGCGTCGAATAGCTCCAGGCCACGTTGCTCTTGTTCGGTCAGGGCGTCGTCTTCTCCGTTGACGAATCGGTCATATCGCGAATTACCGCTCAAAACGGTCCGTTCGAAGGTCGCGATCGCCTTGACGATGCCGTCCATCGTCACGCCGGTGCCGTACACCTTTTGGAACGCTTCCACGTAGCCCGGAACCTGGGAGAGCCTCTCGACGACGTCTGCCAGGGTCATTCCCATTTCTATCGGGTTTTCCATCGGGCCGGAAGCCTGTTCTTCCAACGTCGCCGAGCGCCCGTCCCAGAATTGCGAAGTGGCGTAGGCGGAGTTGATAATCGTCGGCGAATTCCTCGGACCGATTTGCTTGTGAATGCCCTCGCTCGTCGCCCGGTGCTCGGTCCACGCCATCTTCGGGTCGTGGCAGGTGGCACACGAAATCGAATTGTCCTCGCTCAGACGCGTGTCGAAGTAAAGCATCTTACCAAGGGCGATCTTCTCTTCGGTGATGGGGTTGTCCGCCGGGACGTCGAACGGCTTCAGCCCCAAGGGAATCTCCGGCATGGCGGTCGATTCCCCGGCGGCACCGTCGTCACCGGCTCCCGGCGCCGCGGTTTCCTCCTCGGTCGCTTGAGGGGCCATGGCGGACTCTTCGTCCGCCGATGCCTCGGCGCGATCGCCCCCGGGCGCGGGGACGTCGTCCGAGGGACCCTCGGACGGAGGTTGGCAGCCGGCGAGAAAGGGAATGCACGCGATCAGAAAAAAGAGGCGAAACGTGTCGAGAATCAGTGTTCTCCTTCTCATCGAGATACTCCGTTGGGGGGTCGTTTGGAAAAAAGACTGATTGGGTTCCCCGGCGATCCGCCACGCGGAACTAGCTGGCTCACCGAGGGAAGGGAATAATCCTCTGTGGGCAAGAAGGGCACATCGCGAACGGAACACGCGAAGCGGATTGAATCGCACGACCTCGACGTGCGTCCAATCCGACAATTATCCATCATTTCGCTTATTCTATCTCAGTCGCCCACCATCTGAAAGGGGGTTCAGTGTAAACCACGAGCAGAAAAATCCCGGTCACGGCGCAAAAATCACCCGGGAGGGGCCTAGCTCGCGAAGGATACGCTCCGCATCGCCCGCTGCGATGAAAGGACACGGCTCGGTTTCCCCGCGCTGCCTTTTTATCTTTTCTGCAATCGCAAACCGATACCAAGCAGCGCGAGGGCCGCGAGGACGCACAACCCGGGTTCCGGGACGGCGGCGGCATACACGTTGCCCCAGTTGGCGCGGACGAG
The DNA here is from genome assembly GCA_964520785.1 of uncultured Planctomycetaceae bacterium. GTDB lineage: Bacteria > Planctomycetota > Planctomycetia > Pirellulales > Thermoguttaceae > CAZFQG01. Next base: position 40,817 of record CAZFQG010000028.1, read on the forward strand.
GTCGAGGTCGGCGCTGTTGACCATCCCGTCACCGGAAAGATCGCCCATGGCGGCGTTGCCGGGAGTGACCGAAGTACCCCAGTTTGCGCGGACGATATCCAAATCGGCGCTGTTGACGAAACCATCGCCGTTGGCGTCACCCAGTTCGAGGAACTCGGTGATGATGACCAGATTGTCGAAAGTGGCCGACGCCGGCTGGGCGAGTTCCGGTTCGTAGTCATTGAAACCAATTACCCCTACCTTCCCGGCTCCGACGACCGGGTCGCCCTTCGCGCCCTCATCGACATAATCGATAATCCCGAACGGATCGGAGAAATTCGCGCTGAAGGACATCATCCCTTCGATCCGCGGCAGCCCATACTCGTTCGTCGTCACCTTCATCTTGAGATAGATCGGCTCCTCCTCGACGCGGGTGTCGTAGGTTTCGTCCAAACGAACCAATTGCAGTGATATGTCCTGGTGATTCTGAAGCTTGTAAAGCCCGACTTCGGCACCCGAATTGCTGGACGCGTGATCATACCCTGAGATAAGATAGGCATACGCCGACCCGCCAATCAGGATTTGGCCGGGAACCTCTTCGATGTCCTGGGCGCGCGCGAGGATACCGGCGTACAACTGCTCCGTGGTTCCTCCGAGTTCGACGACGCACGTAATCTCGACGTCTTCGGCGTCCGAAAACGCCGGATCGTTCAAGATCGCCGCGGAGTATCCGGCCGCGTTGTTCGTATCGCCGACCGGAGCGGCGGGGTTGGGCAGATGGGCGTCGAACACCAATTTCCCATCGACGACGCCCATCGAAATGGAGCTTCCGCCGTATGGAATGAACGGGTCAAAAGTATAGACGTCCCAATTGGTCAAAGGACCGCTGAAATCCTCGGTCCAATCGGCGAAGGCTGTGGCGGCGAGTACTCCCACCGCGAGAAATCCTGCGAAGATCGCGATTCTGAAAGAAGACTGGTTCATCACGAAAAACTCCTCTTGCTACGGAAAAAAGTTGGTACACCACAAAGCGACAGTCGCGTCGGAACCGAACCAGAGGCTCGGAGATCACGTTCAACTCCTGTTCAGAAGACCACACTCGCGGCTCGGTCCTCGGGCCGAGTGACTTCATTCTAGCTGTTTATCGTTTCCACTGCAAACAATAAAGCCGAAATAATCCGCCAATTTTGATCAAATCCGACCCTTCTGTAGACATTGGAACATACTCGCTCCAGCATTCACCGGCGTACGCACAAGGTTGCCTGTCCGTTGCGGGCGAGGGTGCCTCCCGAATATAATGGCGATTACGATTGCTGCCGCGCCTTTTCGCCTAATACCCACCCGAAGGAGTTGATTCATGTCTCGCCCCGCACTGGTTCTGACTTTGATAGCTCTTTTATCTCCTCTTGCGCAAGGGGCGCCCCCAGAGGTGGACCGAATCGCCCGCGTCGTCGAATGGCTTCCGGCGGAACCGGAGGGGATATTCCCCCCCTTGGGAGACCGAGCCGCTTGGGAGCGGATCGCGCGATACGCCAACTACCGCGGCACGGTGGCGGACGCCGCGGCCCTGCTCGAACGGCCCATTCCGGATACGACGGATGAACTCTACTTGGAGTTCTCCCGAAACGGCAACCGCTCGCGGTACCAGCGGGTCTATTTCGATCGGGTCCGACGGATGCGGACTCTGGTCGTCGCGGAGGGAATCGAGAACCGCGGCCGGTTCCTTCCGGCTCTCGAAGAGACGTGTTTGGCGATATGCGAAATGCGATCCTGGCTGCTGCCGGCCCACGACGCAGACCTGTCGAATTTCCACGGCAAGTCGGTCACGATCGATCTGTTCGCATCGGAGTTGGGCTGGGACCTGGCCGAAATCCGCTGGGCGTTCGGTTCGCGGTTGAGCGAGCCGACGCGGGCGCGAATCGACGCGGAACTGAAGCGACGGATTTTCGACCCTTACGAGCGGATGGTCCGTGATGGGAAACCCCGGATGTGGTGGTTGACCGGTACGAACAACTGGAACGCGGTGTGTTTGTGTAACGTTACCGGCGCCCATTTGGCGGCCATGGATTCGCGCGAGGGCCGCGGGTTCGCCGTGGCGGCGGCGGAAGCGCATATCACGAACTTCTTCCGAGGGTTCACCGCGGACGGGTACTGTAGCGAGGGGATCGGATACTGGAACTACGGCTACGGATTCTTCGTCCGTCTGGGACACCTCGCCGGAACGGCGACTGATTGGAGGGTAGACCTATTCGATCTTCCCAAAGCACGTCCCGCCGCCCTCTTCGCGCGGCGGATCGAGGTCACCCCGGGGGGATATCCCTCGTTCGCCGACTGCGCCGTTGACGCGAGGCCGGACGTGACGCTCATGGCCTACGTCAATCGGAAGATGGATCTCGGCTGGCCGGAATTCGAACGTTGGATCACCCTTTCGGCCCGGCCGCTGGCGGATTTCGGCATTTTCGATTTCCTGGCCGAAGAGAATACCCTTCGAGAGCGGTTGTGGCCGGAACAACCGCTTCGGGACTGGTTCGAAGAGGCGGGCATCCTTATCTGCCGCTTCGGCACCGGAAGCGACGCGACAAGTCCGGCTTTCGGCGCCGCGCTGAAGGGGGGGCACAACGCCGAGCATCACAACCACAACGACATCGGCTCGTTCGTCGTCTTCGTCGGAGAGGAAACGCCCCTGGTCGACCCCGGCGGGGAAGTCTACACTCGGCGGACTTTCAGCGGCCGGCGTTACGACAGCGGCGTCCTCAACTCATTCGGCCATCCGGTGCCCAGGGTCGCGGGCCGGTTGCAGCGGACG
>CAZFQG010000029.1:0-41940 GCA_964520785.1 uncultured Planctomycetaceae bacterium
AGATGTCTCTGAATGGGCGGCTGGTGAGCGGGTTGACCCGGTCGATCAGGCGAGGCATCTTTTCGACTGGACCGTGCGGAATATCCAACTTGAACCGGGCGGCGCCACGGCGCCCGAACGGGACGAAGACACCCCAATGCAATCGCCCTGGCATACGCTCCTATTCGGTCGGGGTACCGACTTGGACAGAGCGTGGGTTTTCATGCTTCTCTTGCGTCAGCGCGCCATCGATTCGGCCCTCTTGGCGGTTCCGGATCCACGGAATCCCGAACGCCTCAAACCCTGGGCCGTCACCGTCGTGACGGAAGACGCGCTGTATCTGTTCGATCCGCTGGTAGGTCTGCCGATCCCTTCCGAGGACGGTGTCCGACTGGAACCTGGTTCGGGCTTGAACATCCAGCCCGCAACCTTGGAAGAGGTCGTCCGGAATCCGGAGGTGCTTTGCCGCCTCGCCCCGGAGGAGGAGACCCCTTATCGGGTGGATGCGGCATCGTTGAAAAACGTAACGGCCCTACTGGAAGCCTCCCCGGCCTATTTATCCGCCCGAATGGATTTACTGGCTTCGCAATTGGTGGGGGACTCGCGGACGGTATTAACGGCGATCCCTTCGGCGATCCGGGAGCGGCTGGCGAAACACCCTCATGTCAAGTCCGTTGCCCTTTGGGAGCATCCGTTCCGCGTGGCGGCATCCCTCGCGGAGCCGTCCGAGCCGCTGCGCGAATCCCTGGCGGTCCGAATGCGTCCGTTCCGGCTTGAGCGGCGGATCGAGCGTTCGATCGATCGGGACGAAGGGGAAGAGACCGTATCGCAAGCCCAGGCCCCCTTTATGCGTTACGGCGACGAGGCGGCGACCGAAAGAGGAGAGCGCCGCGTGATCCGCGCTGCCCCTTTATGGAAGGGTCGAATACTCTATTTGAAGGGTCATTTTGTGGGTAAGGAGGCGGCGACCCACTTTTTTCAGATGGCGCGGCCTTCGGCCACGGCTCTTTCCGGGATCGCGGCCGCTTCGACGGAGGACGAGGAATCCGGCGCGGTACAGGGAGCGGCACTTAAGGCGGCCTGGGAGCGCGCCAAACAGGACGCCAGCTACTGGCTCGGGCTGATGAATTTTGAACGAGGTAAGTATGGACCGGCGAAGGACTATTTCGTAAAACGAGTACTCGACCCGCCGGCGGGAAATTTGGAATCTTCTCTGGAAAGCCCCTGGACTTCCGGAGCGACCTATAATTTAGCGCGAACGTTCGAGGCGGAGGGTCGGTTGACCGATGCAATCGGCACATACCGCAAAAACGACGCTCAGCCCAACCGGCTGCAATCAGTCGTGCGGGCCCGTTTGCTCGACTCCGTCGAACAAACCGGTCCGTGAGGACGAGAGGCGTTTCCGATCCTTCCACTATGGATACGGCCGGCGCTGACCAATTGAGAATAACGGCATCTGGAGTTCCAATCGCGGAGAGTCGAATATGAGTCAAACCGATTCACACGATCCCACCCAAGGTGAATTGAGCGGCGAGGTCACGAACCGTCTGCTCATGGACATGCCGCAATCGCCGCGACGTGCGCAGAATCGATTACTGACGGCGATCGGCGTGTTTCTCTTTCTCGTCGTCCTTGGAGGCATCGGATTCGGCTTGTTCACGTACCTGCAGGGCCAGCAGAGCAGCGGCGTCTATTTTCCGGACATGACCTACGTCGAATTCAGCAACAGGCTCAGTACGAAAGAGATCGATCCTCGCGGCGCCGACCACATCTATTATCAGCGGGTCGAGGCCCCTGAAGGAGAGATCGGCGAAGACGTGTGGATGAAGATGGAAATCCAGAGTAATTCCTACGAGGCGATGCTGAAGAAACAGAAGGACCGCATGGATGCCCTGAAAGCCTCCGGAGTGGACGTCAAGGACAGGACCGTAGGCCAGATCGAAATTGCGCCGGCGGAATGGACACGTAGCACTGAGTATCCGACCTGGTGGATAGATATCCAGTCTTCGGTCGGTGTCAGCAGGACCAAGACCAGCATTTGGACGGTTCGCTTGCCGGGAAAGACGGCCGGTGAGTTGTGGGCATTCGATCCCGCGAAAAACTCCGCGTGGATTTGGAAGTGGGAAGGGCCGGTCGAACGACCTGGTGATTCCGCCGATCCGCCGGAGGACTTCGGCGAGCCGGACCCCGTCGAGGAGACTCCCCCGCGGGTCGATGGTTAAGCCGAATCGGTCTTTCCGCGCGCGGGTTCCGCGAGTCAGCCGCCTCCTTCAAGGGGATCGCGTCCGCGCCGACGGCGGAAAGGACGAACCCGCAGGACGAAATCCGCGGCGAGGCAACGCTCACCGGGGCCGGTTTCTTCCGCAGTGCGCCGAACACCGCGCGACGTAACGGGTCAGGCCCGGGCCGGTCGATTTCCGGATTTCCATCGGCGCGCCGCAGTGGGGGCAGTATTCGAATTCCACTTGCCTATCGCCCGACTCGGCGTGCCGTTGGCAGGTGACGCAAAGCTCGGTATCCGGAAGAAACTCCAACCGTTCCGGTTCGATGGGCCGGCCGCAAGCGGTGCAGGGTTTCTCCTCTTTCCATTCATCGCGGGCCTCTTCGACCACCAGCCCGACATGGCCGCACTCGGGGCACGGCATTTTGTCCGCCGCGGAAAGAAAGAGTTGCTCGAGCAAGTCAAAAGGGGGCGCATTGCGCCGGCTGACCTTCTTCGCGGATCGCAGCATTTGGATCATCTCTTGCGGTCCGACCGAGTCGAACCAGCCGCATTCGGGACAACGCGCGTCGTAGCGGAGCATTATCGGGACTTCTTCGATACGGCAAAGGGGTTTCGGTTCAATGGAAACAGATGAAGTAATCGAGCGAGAGCCCCAACAGGTAGTGCATGAGCACCACGGCAAGGAGCGAATTCGTCCGGTAGACGATCAGTCCCCAAAGAACGCCGGCTCCCAGAGAGGCGAAGACCTCGCTCGGCGGCCGTCCGAAGTGGAGCAGTCCGGAAGCCATACTTTGAATGAGCAGCGCGTTCGCCGCGCCGAGCGAACCGCGCAGACCCAGTTGCAGGTACCCCCGGAAATGGAACTCCCAGCCCAGGTAGAACATCAAATAGCTAACGGCGTGCCAAGCGAACGCCCCGGCCGACCCGGCGGCGGCCGGATTGATGGGGTAATACGCGCGATAGGCGTCGGAGGTCGAGGCGTAGTAACCAAGGAATATCCATGCCAAAGCGCTAATGAGGAACGACCGGAACGTGTAAAGCCGGTTCCCAAGGCGGATGCCGTAATCGCGCAGCGGCTCGCGGAAGACGAACTTGACGATGGCCGCCGGAATCAGTCCCAGCAGTACCAGACATGCGGCGAATTGATAGACCCCCGCGGCCGCTTCGCCGCTAGGAATTCCGCCGGACATCGGCGCGAGGTGATCGAGATAGAACCGCGGCGAGCCGAATTCCCACCAGGTGACCATGAGGACGGCCGACGAGGCGAGGATGACGGTCGGCTTGAACTGCTCGCCCCGTAACGCGTCGAAAATGGGTCGGACCATGAACGTTCTCCTGTGGTTCTCAGTACGGCCGCGGGCCCCTTTCGGCCCGGACGCGGAGCAACCATTCGTACGTCTTGCGGAGTCCCTCTCGAAGAGGAGTCGGCCGGTAACCGAGTTCCTCCCGGGCCCGGTCGCTGGAAAAGGCACTGTCCGAAGCGAAGTAGCGGACCCATCCCGGCGTGATCCGCGGGTAGATTCCGAACCACTCTCCCATCTTTTTCTGCATCCACGCGAATACCAGAGGCGTGAGAGTCAACATCGGAATTTGAAAATGCCGTTTCCCGCTGATCTCGTCGATTAGACGGAAGAAACCCTTAAGCGATATGTTCTCTCCGCCAAGTATGTACCGCCTGCCCGCGGGGCCCTTTTCCATCGCCGCCAGATGCCCTTCGACGACGTCGTCGACCAGAACGTAGTTCGCGACGTTGACCCCCCGGTTGAGCAATACCGGCACGCGGCCGCGGTCGTAGTCGTCGATGAGCGCCGCCAGGGCGTTCCCCTCGGTAAAATGCCCCGGCCCGTAGACCCGCGTCGGATTGACGATAACGACCGGCAGTCCATCAGCGGCGCGTTCTTCCACCTCTCGTTCGGCCAGGAACTTGGTCCGTTCGTAGTCGCAGTAGAACCGCGCGTCGCGCCGTGGGGAATCTTCGTCGGCGACCTCGCCGGGCGCGGTCGTTCCCAGGGTCATGATGGTGGAGGTCCACACCGTTTTTTGCACCCTCAGCTTCTTCGCGGCTTGGAGGACATTACGCATTCCACCGACGTTCATGTCGAAGAAGGTCTTCGGATCGGGCGCCCAGTTCTTTGCGCACGCCGCCAGATGGAAGACGTAATCGCAGCCCTCCATTCCACGTTCCACCGAGGCGGGATCGGTGATGTCGCCACGGATCAGCTCCACGTTTTCGTGTCGCAGGGGTCCGCCGTCCTCCGGCCAACCGAACCCCGGCGGCGGCGCCGGATTCGCGCGGCGGCTCAGCGCGCGAACGCCGTGACCCTGCTCGGCGAGCGCCGCGACGAGGTGCGTCCCGATGAATCCGGTCCCTCCGGTGACGAAAACGGTCGAATGTGGTTCCATGATCGGCAAAACTCGTTTCGGGGACTCAACCGGGAGTCCTCCGCGCGGCTTATTCGACGCCGCGCGAAACGCTCGGGGCGATCTGGTCGAGCAACCGGACCTCGACGCGCGATTGCGGATCGCGGCCGGTTTCCAACGGCGGCGCCGGGAGAGGCTCGTTCGCCGCGACGACGCGAATCGAGAACCGGTCCGGATTGATTCCCAGCTCGTCCACCATGTAGTTCATCACGCCGACGCACCGCCGGTATGCCAGGTCGTAATGGGTCGAAAATGCGCCATTCCGCGGCAGAGGCCGGCCCGTTGAATGACCGGCCAGTTCGATCATTTGCGGTTTCCCGCGGATGTCTCGCGCAATGAGCTGAAGTACCTTCTTGGCCTCCTGGTCAAGATGGTCGCTCGCCTCGTCGAATTGCACGACTCCGCCGAGCGAGAATCGTCCGGACGGATGGGTCGACGTTACGCGTTGTTCGGTGCCGGGAGAACTCTGTTTCCGCGCGCCGCCGCGGAGCGTGTTCTGCCGTTTGGAGCGGCCGAGGCTGGCCAACTTGCTCAGTTTGGTGCGCGCGGGGGGCTGTTCACCGGGCGCCAACGAGGCTTCGGACCTGGTATATCCGAACGTTCGGCGCATCGATTCGAGCATCGCCTGAAAGCGCTCCTCCTGCCGGATTTCGCTCATGGAAAACAGCATGATGAAAAACGTGAGCAAGAGCGACATCATGTCGCCGAAGGTCACGACCCATTCCGGTACGCCGCCGCCGTCCGATTCATCGGCCATCGCTACGCCGCCTCCTCGTCCTTGGTGATGCGTTCGCCGGGTGGAACGAACGTATTGAGCTTCTGTTCGATCACCCGTGGGTTCTCGCCCGACTGGATAGCGAGGATTCCGCGAATGATGATCTCCATCGCCTGCTCCTCGTGCTTATGGATGAAGCCGAGCTTTTCGGCGAAGGGGAGAAAGAAGAGGTTGGACACGATCGCGCCGTACAGGGTCGTTAGCAGGGCGACGGCCATTCCGGTTCCGATCGTATCGGGGTTCATGTCTCCGAGCATGATGATCAATCCCATGAGCGTCCCGATCATTCCGAACGCGGGCGCGAACCGCCCCATCTGTTCGAAGAGGGATTTTCCGTTCTTGTGCCGTTGGGAAATCGCGTCCATTTCGGTGCGGAGGACCCCCTCGGTCACCTCGGGGCGCGTTCCGTCCACCGAGAGCTGCACGCCGAGGACCAGAAACGGATGGCTGATCTCCTCGAGACGCCCCTCCAAGGCCAGCATTCCGTCGCGCCGCGCGGTCTCGGCGAGCGAGACGATCTGCGCGGTCAACTTCGAGTACTCCACCTGCTGGTTGAAGAAAAGAACCTTCAAAACGCGGAACCCCCCCAAAACGGCCTTCATTGGGAAGGATATCAACACCGCGGACGCCGCCCCACCAATCACGACGAGAATGGAGGAAAGGCTGAAAAAGCCGGCCAGGTTCGCTCCTTCGGCGGTGAAGATCGAAAGGAAGATCAGCGCGACGCCGATAATCAGTCCTATGAGGGTGGCAAGGTCCATCTGCTGCGCGTTTGAATTCCGTTGAATACCCGTTACGACGGGGCTTTCGGGGGGGGAATGAAGTGTTTGCTCCGCTGATACTCGACCGTCTTTCGGATGACCTCGTCCATAGGTTCGACCACGATGATCCTTTCTCCGGTCGTCAACGTGATAAACGTATCAGGCCGCGCCTCGACATACAATATCAATTCCGCGTTCAATGCGAACGGTTCCCCGTTCAGCCGCGTCAGTTTGATCATTCCACTCGAACCGTCCTCTCCCTAATACGAACCGTCACCAAATCCCACGCCCCCACCATACTATATTCCCCAGCGTCTCACTCGTTCCCTGCCTCTACCTTCCCAGTGCCAACAATTCGTCCAACATCTGGTTCGACGTCGTGATCACCCGCGCGTTTCCGCGGTACAACGTAGACGCCAGAATGAGGTCGACCAGGTCGGTTCCGACGTCCGAGTTGGAAAGCTCCCGGGCACCGGAGATGACATTGCCGATCCCCTGCTGGCCGGGATCAGCCATGATCGCCAGCCCGGAATTCACGCCGGGGGAGTAGAGGTTCTGCCCTTTCTGTTCCAGACTGGCGGGGTTGGCGAACCGCGCCAGGCGGAGCTGTCCGAGGTCGCGCGAGATGCCGTTGGAAAAGACGCCACGGATCAGGCCGTCCTCGCCGACGATGAAGCTGGTCAACACGCCGGGGGGGGAGCCGTCCTGCCGGGAGACGGCGAGGGTGCTGTATGACGCTCTCAACCCGGAAAGCTGCGTGAAATCGAGATCGAATTGAAGGGGCGAGACGGACGCCGTCTGGTTACGGAGCACGGTCACCGTGTCGCTGGTCACCTTGGTAACGTTTCCCGTGCTGTCGAACGTTATTAAACCGGATCCGCATCCGAGACTGATCCCGGAGGTCGGTTCGTTGTTGGGAGACTGCGCGTACCAGCGGTAGGTGGTCGAGGCGTTCGTCTTGCTCTCCATGACCGCCGTGAGCCGGACGCTGACCGGTATTCCCAGCGAGTCGTAGGCGATGAAGTCGGTGATCGCGCTCTCGCCGGTGGCCGCTTGGAACTCGCCGAAGGAGAGACTGACCGGTTCAAATCCGCCGTCGATCACCTTTTTTAGCGAGCCGAGCTTCACCGCCACGCGGTTTCCCTCACCGCAATTCCCGACGATCTGCATCTGGCCGTCGACGACGCGGATGAGTCCCGGCGCCTCCATGCTCCCGTCCGGCATCAGACTCGACGGGATCGGGTTCGCCGGGTCGGCCCCGGGGGGGGTGACGATTCCGAGGCTGGCGTTCAAAAAGACCAGAAGGTCCTGGACGGTTGACGTGGCCGTAACGTTGAATGTCTGGGAATTCAACGTGATCCCCCCCTTTTCCCCCGCGAAGCTGATCGTCGTGTCGGCCGCGAAGATGGAGGTATTACTGTCGGACGGCAGGATGTTCGTCAAGAGCGTGCTCGTGCGGATCTTCGGACCGACGAGGTCGAGCGTGTCGCCGGTTGCCTCGATGGTCGCGTCCGGGATGCCGTCGGTGAAACTGATCTCGGTCGCCGGAGGGACGACCGAGCCGTCCAGCTCGGCTACCCGGTAAAACGTGTTCGAGTCGGTAGCCGTGTTCCGGTAGAGGACCAGGCGGTCCCAGTTCCCCTTATCGGCAGGGCTCGGAACCTCCGGGAGACCCGTCAGTTGAATCCGACCCGCGGTGACCGAAGGGGCGACGAGGACCGGCGACGGCCGGCTTAACGAATCCGCGCCGCCGGAGGACGATTTCCACACCGCGTAGTACTGGTAGGACCCGGTGATCGTCGTTTCATTTAGTTGGTGCCTAGGGTATACGGAGAGCACAAGTTCGGCATCGCTGAGCGTATCGCCAGGGAACGGCGAGCCGGGTCCGTCCTCGCCGACGTAATAGTACGGGTCCCCCTCGGCTGCGCCGGCCGTCTGCCGGTAGATGCGGACATAATCGTAGTTGGCACTCGAGGGGATTCCGGTAAAGTCGACCGTACTGCCATCGATTGCAACTGGAACGGGAGTTGGAAGATTCGTCGAGTCACTGAAACTCAGGGGAGCGTCGGTATACGGATAGTCGGCGAAGACGAACTTGTAGCGGTAATCGCCCACCCCGACATTGCCGGCACCTGCGGTAACATTCGCCGTCGTGCCGGTGACGTCCGGTTCGACGGCGACCGAAACGGTCGTCGCGGTAACGTCCTCTGGATAGGTGTAACTTCCGTCACCGAGCCGTTCGGTTCGCAGGACGGTTCCGCGGTCGGCGACGTTGCCGGTCGGCGTCAGGGCCCCCTCGATAACCACGTTCTCCGTCGCCTTGCAGACTTGCTTGCCGCCGAGGGGAATAACGAGCGGTTCGAGCGTCGTCCGCTGAACGACGAAGTTCTCGTCCGCGTTGTACCCGAGGACGCGGTTCCCATTGAGGTCGACGAGTTCATCGTTCGCGTTCATCTCGAACAGGCCGTTTCGGGTATACAACTGTTCCCCCTGGCCGCCCTGGACGATGAAGAACCCATCGCCCTGGATCGCCATGTCCAGCTTGTTGGAGCTGATCTCGATCGTCCCCTGGCTGAAATTGGGGGTGACCGCGGCGACCATCACGCCGAGACCGAACTGGGTCGGATTGGTACCGCCGTTCGACTCGCTCGGCGAGGAGCCCAGGCTTTTCGTTTGAAGGAACTGGTTGGCGAAGGCGGCCTCGGAGGCCTTGAATCCGACGGTATTGGCATTGGCCAAGTTGTTGCCGGCGACGTCGATCGTCGCCTCGGAGGCGGTCATCCCGGTGAGCGCCGTGTTCATCGCGGAGAAAATACCCATGGCATCGATTCCTCGTTAAACGTGTGTTCTGGTATGGCGGTCCGTTGGATCGGTCTTGGGGGCGCGGCGGAGTCACGCCGCGGTCGGCATGCTTCCTTCGGTCAGGGTTTCGGAATCGTCGGCGCCGCTCTTTGGATATTCGGTTTCCGCGGTGTTCGACGATTCCTCGTCCGTCGGCGGCGACGTCCCGTCCAGCGGGTCATCACTCCGCGAATTCGGAGCTTCTTCCCCCGTTTCCGGCTGCGCCGATTCACCGTAATGCGCCAGATAGCCGGGCGTCGGCAAGGAGGTACCCTCGGGATAGATATTGGAGACATTCCTCAGATCGACCGAGTGGATATCCCCGGCGGCGTCTTGGACTTGCAGAAGGGCCCGGCCTTCCTCGATCGCCACGCTGACGACGTTTCCGCACAGGCGATATCCGGCGTCGGTCATTCCGTCGACGACCTTGTCGACCACGTTTCCGGCGGTAGCCAGAGTCTGGCCCATCATGACGGCCTCGAGCGTGGTCGTGAGTTTGTCCGTCGACGCGATTTCGCGAATCTGCCCGATCTGGTTGAGCAGTTCGGCGTTCGAAACCGGTTCCATCGGGTCCTGGTTGGTCAACTCGGTAATGAGGAGCTTGATGAAATCCTCGAAGCCGAGCTTGCCGTAGGCGTCCGAGGCTCCTTGAGTCTGATGGTCGGTTTTCGCCGCGGCCGCGGCGGTACCGTTGGTGATTTCCATGATCCGGTTCCCTATTACGCGTACAAGTTGATTCTTCCGTCCGCGGTCACTTCTGCGATTCGAGAGGTCCGCGGCTGGTTCTCCGTTTCCCCGGCCGGTTGTCGCGGTTCGTCTCGGGGCGCCGAATCCCGGTTCCGCTGCCGACTCGTCCAGTCTTCCGGCGTCGGCCCCGAACCATCGGAGCCGGCGTTGTATTCGACGTCGAAGCGGTTGATTCTGATATCCTGTTGTTCAAGCCGGTTCCGGAGGATGGACAGATTATCGAGCAGGAGATTCCTCGCGTCCTGCGTGTCGGTCTCCAGACGCGCCGTGATCTCTCCCCGTTCCACCTTGATCTCCAGTCGCAGGGTTCCCATCTCCGGCGGCGTCAGTTGGATGCGGATCGGTTCTCCGCGACGCCCCACCGCCTCGAAGGCCCCGGCGACGCGTCGGATGAAGCGCGACGCGTCGGTGGAATCCGGTTCGGCCGTGGTGGAAGCCGAACCGGAGGCCGTTTCGGGAGCAACCTGCGCGCGGGCCGCCTGGGGAGCCGTCTCATTCGACGCCACCGCGGTCGCAACCACCGAAACGCCCCTCTGCCCAGAGGTATCCGCCGCTTCGTTCCCATCACCGGTCGAGATCGCGTTCGCCACCAATTCGGAGGCGGCGTCGGAAGCGACGGAAGCGTCGAACGCGGCCGGCCGGCTCGAGCCGGCCGTTGCTTCCCCGCGCGGGTCCCTCTCCCGCCGGCCGCTTCCGGAGTCGAGAAAGCCATCCGCCTCCCGACGCGCCCCTCGCGAGACGTCCGCCGGCGGGCCGGTCCCGGCTCCCTCTGCGGATGCGCGGTCAATAACCATCGGATCATCCTTGCCCTTCTCCGGTTCGGAATCCGCCGGCTTTCCCTCGGCGCCGGGCGCGACGGCCGCGGCAAGCGGGATGGGCACGCCGGGCGAGACGATGCCTTCCGCCTGGGCGACGGAGTCGCCAGCGGTTCGCGAATCCGCCCCGGTCGTGTCGATCGTGGTATTCTCCAAATCAAAGGACGTTTCGGTTTCGTGGCTCGGCGTCTCCGCGCCGTCCGGGGGAAGCGTCGTCCGGTCGTTCTCATCCCGGGTCGGCCCGGACGGCGTCAACGTGCCGCCGCCTCGCGAAGCATCTACCGGCTCGGCCGACGGATTCGCGGCCTGCACGGCACCGGCGTCGAAAGGAGCATCCCCCAAGGTCGATTCGATTCCCAGGATCGGCGCCGCCGCGGAGACGACCGTTTCGCTCGCGCACACCGCGGCCGCCGTCTCCTCCGCGGCCGATTCCGTCGGGTCTTCCTCGTCCGTAGAGCGTGAATTCGTGGAATCGGCCGGCTCGGCACATTTTTTTTCGTCCCCTTGCGGCGAGAGTGAACCCCTATCCGGCGTGGGGGAATGCTCCGGTTCGCCGGCGTTCGACCGCGGTTCGGCGGCGTCCCGCGGAGCCGATTCACTTTCGGCGAAAGACCCCGGTTTCCGTTCCGCGCGGCGAAGATGGTCTCCGAATCGTGAGTCCCCCCCCGTCGCCAAGACGTGCGTATCGCCCGAGCCGGCACGGGTATCACTAGTGACGCGGTGCGTTAAGGGGTCCAACGGAATACGGGTCATGATAGTCCTTCGCAAATACGGGCTGTTTTCCGCGTGATCGCTACAGTTGCCGCTTGGTTGCCTCGGCGAGGGGACCCTCCGGGGCCCCTTCGCGGAGACTTTCGAGGATTTCTTGAATCGCTTGTCGTTCCTCGGGTGTCTGGAACTCGCCGACGATCCGCGCTCGCTTCGCGTTATCCATATCCGCGAGGAGCAAAACGATTGGGCGCATTTCCTTGTTCTTGTACATTCCCATCAAGACGTCTTTGGCCTGGCCGGCGTCTATCTTCGTGAGCGTCTCCCGGACGTTTTCCATGCCTTCGGCAACGGCCTCTTCCTGTATGTCCGCCAGTTGCCTCTCGAACGCTTCACGTGCCTGCCTTTCCTGCTGAACGCGTTTTTCCAGGGCTTCTTCCCTGGCGCGGAGCTGCTCCAAGGCGTTGTTCAGCGCGTCTTCGCGGAGTTGCAGGCTCCGCGATTGGGCGGTCCGTTCCTTGAGAATCTGCTCGAAGGACACCTGCTCGGTGGAATCGGTCTTTCGCGTAACGACCTCCGTGGGAGCTTCCGCCGTTTCGATCCCCTGCGCAACCGCGACCATCCGCGCGAGCCGGGCCGCGTCGAGACCGCCGAAGAGCGCCAAGTAGACGAATATCCCCATCTGCGCCAGCAGGGTCGCCAGGCAGAAGTAGAGGATGAACGTCCATAGGGTGGGCAGTAGTCGTTTCATGTTTGCATCGGCTTCTGAATGGCCGCGTCCCGATCCGGTCTCGACGGCTACACCGCCGCGCAGGCCTTCTTGCGTCCGGCGATCTCGTCGATCTCCTTGTTCTCTCGGAGTCGCTCGTCGTGGACGAATCTTTCATACTCTCTGGCTTTGAGTTTCTCCAAAACGCGGACCTGCCGGTCGGCCTCGACCAAAGCCGCGCGGCGTTTTTCGATTTCCTCCGCCACCATCCGTCGTTGTTCGTCGACGTGACCGATCTCCACTCGCAGCGCCACCTCGCACCGCTGGCTGATCAATAACCGCTCGACGTGGACCTCGCCGACCCCCGAGGCTGCCCGGTACTCCGCCTTGAGGGCAACCAGTCGCTGGTTTACCGCGTCCCGGCGGTCCGCCAAAATCGCGTCCGCCTGAAACGCCTTGGCGAGTTCTTCTCGCCGCTGATCGCGGAGTTGCTCGCGGAGCCGCAAGAGCGTTTGAAGTCGAAAGTCGAATCGGGGCATATGGGTTTCTTTTCTCGGTTGTGCGCGGTACGGAACGATTCGTGTCGCGTGTCATCCTCGTCTTCTTAAGGGGCGTGGCGCGAACCTCGGCTCGGCCGAGAACCGCGCAGCCTACGGTTCCTGGCGTCTCGACGCGTTCTGTCGCATGGCCTCGGCCGCGGCGTGCAGTTTCGAAAGACCCTCCGACGCCTGTTCGAGCGTAGACGGCTCGTCGACGCGCTGGCAAAGATAGGCCTTCAAGACGTCCCGCATCTCCATCGCCGCGTCCACGCGCGGATTTCCGCCGCGCCGGTACGCGCCGATCGATATCAGGTCCTCGTGCTCCCGGTACGCCGAGAGGAGGTCCCGGACCGTGTACGCCGCGTCCTGCTGTTCCCGCCGGGTAACATTCGGCATCAACCGGCTGAGGCTTCCCAAGACGTCGACCGCCGGGTAGTGGCCCTTCGCCGCCAGATCGCGCGAAAGCCAGATATGGCCGTCGAGCAATCCGCGGACGGCGTCGGCGATCGGCTCGTTCGGATCGTCCCCCTCGACGAGAACCGTGTAAAACGCGGTGATGCTCCCTTTCGGCGCTCGGCCGGCACGCTCGACCAGGCGGGGAAGCATCGCGAATACCGAGGGAGGATAGCCTCGCGTCGTGGGGGGTTCCCCCGCCGCCAGGCCGATCTCCCGTTGGGCCAGGGCGAATCGCGTAACGGAGTCCATCATCAACAGGACGTTCTTGCCCTGGTCGCGGAAATACTCCGCGACTGCCGTCGCCGTCTGCGCGGCCTGAACCCTCAGCACGGCCGGTTCGTTGCTTGTCGCCACGACGACGACGCTCCGCTGGCGTCCCTCCGGACCAAGGTCGCGTTCGATGAATTCGTTCAGTTCTCGGCCCCGTTCGCCGACCAGCCCGACAACGATCACGTCCGCGCTGGTGTACCGCGCCATCATCCCGAGCAGGACGCTCTTCCCCACGCCGGAACCGGCGAAAATACCCATCCGCTGGCCGTGTCCGCACGTGAGTAGACCGTCAATTGCGCGGATTCCGCTCGCCATCGCCTCTTGGATGGGGGGGCGGTCGCATGCGTGGGGGGGCGATTGGAGGAACGGCGCCCGCTGAGTCAGTACCGGCTTGGGGAGCCCGTCGACGAAGTTTCCGGCGGCGTCGATAACCCGGCCCAGTAACGCCTCTCCCACGCGGAGAAACGGCGCGCTGCGGCGAAGGACGACTTTGTTCCCGTGTCGGACTCCGGTGAGGTCGGCGTGAGGATATAGGAGGGTGAGCGAGTCTCGAAATCCGATCACCTCGGCCGTCAGCGGCCCGCCGGAGTCCCGTTGGATTTCCGCCAGCGACCCAACCGGGGCGGGGAACCCGGCGACCGCCGCGGTCATTCCAACCGTGCGGACGATCGTCCCGCGGATCGCGGAAGGCATGATGCGCTGGAGGTGTTCTTTCAGGGAATCCATCGTTCGCGTGTTCGGTTGTCTTCTGTCCGGAGCCGGTCGTTTGGCTCGTTTATCCCACGAGTTCTTCTCGAATCCGCTCCAGTTGCGACTGGACTTGCTGGTCGATGCCGCCGAATTCCGTGTCGACGCGGCACCCGCCGGGGGCGATCGCCGCGTCGACGACGAGTTCCACCTCCTGGTTTTGGCGGCGGAATTCGTCGAGGACCATCTCGGCCTTCGGTTTGAGTGTTTGGTAATCATTCGGATTCATCCGGACGACGACGCGTCCCTTTCCGGCGGCCAGGTCGAGCGCCGAGCGGACGAAGTCCAACGGCAGTTCCGGCCGGTTTTCCAGTTCGCGCTGAATAATCCGCTCGGCAATCGCCGTGGCCAAGCCGACGGCGGCGTTCTCCCAATGCAAAATCCATGCCCGTTTCGCCTTTTCGATCTCCTCGATCGTTTTTTTGAGGGCCGGAGTCAGCGTGGACAGGGCAACTTCCAACTGCTGCTCGATTAGTCTTTCGGCATCTCGCAGACCCTCTTCCTTCGCCTTGACGCGGATCTGCACGGCTTCCTTCTGCGCCGCGGCGACGATCTCCCGGGCCTGGCCGCGGATTTCTTCCAGATAGACCTTCGCCTGGTCCGCCATATCCGTCAGATCGTACGCGATTCCGCCGGCCGAGCCGTCATTCCGTCCGACCTTGATTACCGTTGACATGTTCCCTCGGGATGGAAAAACGATACCTATTCAATCATACTACGCGGCCGCTCGGAACAGACCCCGTTCCCCGGCCGCGTCGGTGAGATCCCCGGGGCGGACGCCGGGAAGCCGGATTCTTCCGGCGAGGGCGAGCCGCCACGCGGTCTCGCAGAACCGCCGCCGGCTCTCTTCCACATCATGGAGGCTCAATGGTCCGAGGTTCGCCAACTGGTACCGAAGGGCTTCCGCGTCCGCCGTCCGCAACTCTCGAAGCACGCGTTCGACGAAGTACGGTTCGGCGCCGACCAGACCGAAGAGGAGGACTTCCTCGTCCAATTCCTCGACGATCGCGGCGAGGGTATCACCGTCCAGATGGGTGATTTGCTCGAACTGGATATGCCGCGGCAAGACGGAATCGGCCAAGGTCCGGTCATGCGCCGCGAGGTTCCCCAGCAGCGCTCCTGAAACCCGTTCGCTCGCCTCTTCGATGATCTCCTTGACGCGGTCGACTCCCGCCTTGGAGGCGCTCCCGGTCTCCTCGGCCACCGACGCCATCCGCAAGAGGATTCCGCGTTCGAGCTCCGCGAGTATATCGGGATCGGTCGGACCCAAGTCCGCCAGACGCCGGAGGACGTCCGCCTGGAGCTTCGGCGCGAAACCGACCAGGACCTTGCCGGCCAGCCGCTTCGGCAGGTGTGATAGGACGACCGCGATGATCTGCGGGCGTTCGTCGGCAAGGAGTCGAGCCGTCCGCTCGGGATTCAAGTCCAAAAGGAACGCGAAGGCGGGGTCGTCCCGGCGCGGGGGCGGCGCCGGAGCCGGTTTCGTTTCCCGAGCGCCCGTCGGCCTCTCGCGTCGCCGGGCACCTTCGAGGAATTCGCGCAAAACGGCCGATTCCTCCTCGGGATCACGTTCGCCGACAAACTGCATCATCTCGCGGACTTCGTCGGCTTCTTCGGTCGACAGCCTGGCCAGAAGCAACTCCGCGGCTTCGCCATCGAGCGCGCGGATGAAGACCGCCGCCTTTCGGGCACCGGGAATATCAAGGGGAGCAAACGTGCGGTTTCTTATCATCGGGATTCACGCCGAGGCGGGTAGAATGTGTTCGGTCGCCGTGCCGCGGACCGCGGCCTATGCCGTATTCGATATCCAGGTCCTCAAGATGGTGGCGGCGGTGTCCGGGTCTTGCTTGATCATATCGGCGAGTTCATCTCGAACCGAGCGGCTCTCGCCGAAACCACCGAAACGGACGGTACTCGAACCGGAATCGTCATCGTTGCCGTGCCCTTCAATATCCTGCTTGGCGACCGCTTCCGCCGGCGCGGCCAACGGCACCGACTTCACGAACGACCGCAGCATGAACAGACTGACGATGACCAGTCCGACGACGGCCAGCGTCCGCCAGGAATTCGCGAACCACCGCGCGGCCCCGGTGGTCAGGCTGGTCTCGGGGAGGGCCTCCGACGCCGCAACGAAGAAGGAATGGACGCTGACGAGGTCTTCCGGCTTCGTCCCCTCTATCCGCGGAACCAAATTGCCGGCCGTCTCCTTGATCCGCGTCGACAGGTCGCGGAGGATCATGTCCAGCGCCGCGTCGTCGGGCTCCGCCGGAGTTTCCCCTTCGGGGGTCGGATTGCGCTTCCGCCATTCCTGGACCAGGTAGTCGGTCGGCACGCTGATCGCCACGCTGGCCCGTTTGGGCGTCATTCCGGCGATTTCGCTCTCGACTTCCGTGCCGGAGACGAGGCTCACGTTCTCCGACTGGTTCCTCTTTTCGTCTTCCTGCGACGCGACGCCGCCGACACCGGTCAGGGCCGTCGCCTGGTTCGGGGGCTGTTGCGCCTGTATGCCAGGAGCGCCGCGTTGCGGTCTGGTGGTCCGCGAGAGAGACTCGGTGGTTTCCGTCGACGCGACGGTCACCGTTTTCGGTTCCAGTTTCCGGGTCACCTCGCGGGATTTGGAGGTTTTGTCCAACTCCACGCTGGTCTGCACGCGAACGCCGGGAATCCAGGAAAGGGCGTCGAGGATTTTGTCGCGGAGTTTTCCTTCGTAGGCCTGCGTTAAGACGAAGAATTCGTTGTCGACCAGTTCGGGAGCCCCCTCCGATCCCCCGCGGTAGCTGCGGCCGTTCGTATCGGTGACGACCACCTGGTCGGGCTCCATGCCGGGGATCGCGCCGGCGACCGTATTGCGGATGGCGCGGACCTGTTCGGGCGCGAGGGTGGCGCTTCCAAGCGGTTTCACGTTGGCGACCGCGGTGAGGAGCGTTTTGGGGCGAAGCCCCCCCTCGGTGCGGGAATTGTAGATGACGCTGGCGTCTTCGATGCCCGCCATCGCGCGGATCCACAGGCTGAGCGTCTCTTGAGTGGCGATGCGGAGTTGGGCCTCGCGGTCCTGGGCCGTATCGAGGTAGCTGCCGTTCTTCAAGACGTTCTTGAGCGGATCGTTCCAGTTGGTGGGAAGCGCGTTGCCGTCCAGCAGTGCGCCCATGTATCTGGCCCTCTGCGAACTCGGGACGCGAATCTGCGTACCGACGATCTCGTAATCGTTCAAGCCGGCCTTACCCCAGGCGGCCTCCATCGCCTGGATTTCGCTGCCGGAGAAACGCTGCCCGGCAAGGAGGAATTCGTCGGCCGCGGAACCCGCGTAGGTGAAGAGATAGCCGAGGCTCACGACGAGAACCGCCAACAACAGCGCGGCCGTCATCCGCGCCGCCGGCGTCATCGAGCGGAAGAGGTCGGCGAGCTGCGCAAGAGTGGTCGTTAGGAAGTCCATGAATCGCTACGCTTAAACGCGGATGTTTTCGATATTGGTGTAGGCGTCGACCAGCTTGTTCCGGATTTGCATCATCATCCGGAACGCAAGGTCCGCCTTTTGTACCGCGGTGAGGACCTCGGCCGGGGCGATATCCTCGCCGGTGGCCAGCGCCTGGACCGCCCGATCCGCGTCCCCCTGCATCGAATTCACTTCCTGGATCGAGCTGAGCAGGAAGTTCTTGAACTCTGCGCCCCCCGTCGGAGTCTCGAACCCCTTCAGCACGCTTCCCGCCAGCGGCGAGGCGGACGCCATATTTGGATTGATCGAATTCATGTTCTCGTTCCGCTGTTACATGTGTTGAGAATAATTTCCAGGCAGCCGGCAAGAGAGGGAAAGCCTTGTGCCTCAACTTCCACTTACGCCAGAATCCGCAACGTCTGCTGCTGCAAATCCTTGGCGATCTCGAACGCGCCGATGTTCGCTTCGTATGACCGCGCGGTCTCCATCGCGTCGACCATTTCAAACATCATGTTCACGTTCGGATACGCGACGTAACCCTCGGCGTTCGCGTCCGGGTGGTTGGGTTCGTAGCGCAACAGGGGTTCCGACGCGTCCATTTCGACCGAGTCGACCCGGACTCCGGCCGCGCCGTCGGTGCCGATCCCCTCATCCGTCTTGAAAACGACGAACCGCCGACGGTAGGGATCGACCTCTCCGGCCGCGTTCCGCGTCGTGTCGATATTCGCCAGATTGTTGGAAACCGCCAGCATTCGCTGCCGTTGCGCCACCATCCCGCTCGTACTAATATCCAGTGCCGATAACATGATTTCCTCGATTCTTCCCTTGTGCCCTATTCCCTATGCTTCGTATCTTCGGATTCGTCACGCCTCCCCCCGAATCGCCGCTTGCAGCAGCCGCATCTGACTGATCATGATCGTCAGGGCCGTGTTGTGCTGAATCTGATTCTTCACCATTTCCGAAACCTGCTGTTCGGGACTTACGTTGCACTCGTCGTGTCGCGTCAGCAGCCGGCTGTTTTTCGCGACATGCGCTACCGGATCGGCGCCGCGCGCCGGTCCGGGCACCTCGCGGGATTCGATGGCCGACTTCAAACGGTTCTGGAAGTCATGCACCGACAGCTCGCGGGTCTTGTAGCCCGGCGTATCGACGTTGGCGATATTCCCCGCCAGCACGTTTTGACGTGCCTGGGAAAAGTTGACGACCTGCTCCAGGACGGGGATCGACGTCGAGTCGAATAGGCTGGAATACATGGTTCTGGGTTCCGGAAAATCGCCTACGATTTGAGCAATTCACATGCCGCCGGCGTCTCGGTTCGGGTGATCCGAGAATTCTTCGAAGAATTGCTCAGAATTTTTTCTAAAGTTCCTCGGGTGTCCAATTCGCTTGGTTCGAACGGCGGATTCTGCCGGTTTGGTGTGGCGAAATCCGCCGGTTCTTGGCATGAGTCTTCGTTTGCTTCCCCCTGGGGACCTTGCTTTCTTCTCGTTCGGTTCGTGGCCCCGGGGGCTTACCCGCCGGGCTACCGCGTATCGCCCCCTTCAGGGGCTTGATTCCCAACATTCGCCCCCCGTGACTCCATTTCGCTTATCCCGCCCTTTTGAACGACGCGCGGGGTTCATAGCCGTATTGCCGGAGCTTCGAACTGAGCGTTCGAACGCCGATTCCCAGTGCCTCGGCCGTTCTTTGGCGGTGGCCGGCGAAGTGTTCGAGGGTGGCTTCGATCAGGCGGCGCTCGGTTTCCTCGAGGCTCATTCCCACCGCGACGGCGCTGCTCGCCTTGGGCTCGGCGTTCGCCTCCGCGCCGAGCCATCGGCGGATCGCGTCGGCGCCGATCTCGTCGCCCTCGCCGAGGACGCCCACTCTCGTGATGAAATTCTCCAGTTCGCGAATGTTCCCCGGCCAGTCGTGCGATTGCAGGATATCCAGCGCGGACTCGGTGAACGTGAACTCGGGTCTGCCGAGCCGCGCCGCGGTACGACTCGCGAAATGGGCCGTCAGCTCGGAGATATCCTCCAGCCGCTCGCGCAGGGGGGGAACGTGGATCGGCACGACCGCCAGCCGGTAATACAGATCCTGACGGAACCGGCCCGCATCGACCTCCTTCCGCAGATCGCGGTTGGTCGTCGCGACGACGCGGACGTCCACCCGCCGGGTTTCACTCGACCCGACCCTCTCGAACGATTTTTCCTGCAACACGCGCAGGAGTTTCGCTTGCAAGGAGGGATCGATCTCGGTCACTTCGTCCAGGAGAATGGTTCCCTTGTCGGCCATCTCGAAGCGGCCGACACGGGAACCCTCGGCTCCGGTGAAAGCGCCTTTCTCGTGTCCGAACAGCTCGCTCTCCATGAGTTGGACGGAAAGCACGGGGCAATTCAGGCCGACGAACGGTCCGGCCGCGCGGCGGCTGCCCACGTGAATGGCCTTGGCGACGAGTTCTTTTCCGACGCCGCTCTCTCCCGTAACGAGGACCGTTTCGCCGGTAGGGGCGACCAGCGCGATCCGCTCGCGGAGCCGCCGCATGGCCGTTCCGGAACCGATCATCGCCGCTTCGGCGCCGGGGGCGATTTCCCCTACGAGGAGCCGCCGATGGCAAACCGCCTTCGCCACGAGCCGTTCCAGTCGGTCCGCGTCGAACGGTTTCTCGATGTAGTCGAACGCTCCGCGGCGCATCGCCTCCACCGCCGTGTCGACCGAGGCATGAGCCGTCACCATGACGATTTGCAGGCCGGTCCGGAGGGGATCGAGTTCGGCGATGAATTCCAGGCCGCTCATGCCGGGCATTCTCAAATCGGTTACGATGCAATCGAACGACTCCCGCGTCAGCAGGCGAAGCGCCTCGGCCGCGCTCGAACAGGTCGTCGCGGCGTGGCCCGCCAACCGGAGGACCTCGGCCATCGACTCCCGCGCGTCGCGGTGGTCGTCCACGATCAACACGCCGCCGGTCTCGTCGCGATTCGAATAGTCGTATCGGCTCATGCTGCTTTCTTCGAAGAAACTCGGGGCAATTCCAGGGTGAAGGTTGCGCCCCCTTGGGGGCCGTTCTTCGCCGTCGCCGTCCCGCCGTGGGCTTCGGCGATCCTTTCGACGATGGCCAGGCCGAGTCCCGTGCCGCCGCTCTTGCCGGTAACGAACGGCTCGAAAATCCGCCGGTTCTCCTCCGGCACCCCCGGCCCGCTGTCGGCCACGCTCAGGCGGACGGTCCGCGGAGTCTCTTCCGCGGCCAGTGTCAGCCGGCCGCCTCGAGGCATCGCGTCGACGGCGTTGAGAGTCAAATTCAACAGGGCCCGGCGAAGCATCCCGCGGTCGGCGACGACTTCCAAGCCGCCGCAATCGATCACCGCGGCGTCGATTTCCTGGGCGGCGAACTGGGGCGTCAGCGCATCGCAAACCTCGTGAAGCAGCGACCCCACCGGAAATCCCGACCGCTTCGGGTCGTGCTCCGACGTGAAGTGCAACAGGTCGTGGACCGTCGCCTCCAGGGCGGTGAACCCGGCCTCGAGTTTGTCGAGGATGCCGACGCTTTGGGCGTCCTCTTGCGTCCGTCGCCGCAGGAGGCTTAAGTACAAGGTGACCGGAACCAGGCTGTTTCGGACCTCGTGCGCTACGTGCGACGCCATCCGGCCCAGGTCAGCCAAGCGGTTCTTCCGGGCCAGTTCCTTGTTCTTGGACTCCAGCTCCTGAGTCAACCGGCAGACTTCCTCGCGCAGCGCGTTGTGCGTCCGTTCCAACTGCACGGTCGCCGTATGCCACGCCGCCAGAACGGTCTGCAGGTCGCTCGATGCGTCCAGCGTCGCCGGGTCGACGAAGGGCGGTTGCGAATCGTCGTGCGGATTTCTTTGCGGCTGATCCATCAGGGAGTTGGAGGTGCTGTTCGTCGTAAGTTGTCGTTGAAACGCATACGGAGGGGTGAATCCGGGCCGCGGCCAGCGGCCCTACCTGGACAGGTCGATTTGGCTCGGCCGCGCCGGGGCGGCCGCGTAAGCGCCGCGCGCCTTGCCGGCATGGCGGACTTCCTCCAGCCGCAGGGCCGTCTCGTCGCGGCGGCGGCGGAGTTCGTCCTCGCTCTTGTGTTCTTGAATCATCACGGCATCCAGAAGCCGCTTGCACCGCTCGATGCCGTCGGCGCAGCGGCGGCGGACCTCTTCGTTCCGCCAGCGGCGCGAGTCGGGCTCCTGGTTTCTAAACGGATCGAGGGCCCGTTCGGTGGTTCCCAGTTCGCGGATTAGACGTTGCTTGTACGCCAGCACGTCGAGGAGTTCGGCGATCTCTCCGTCTTTCGCCAGCGCGAACTGTTTTTGACCGATCTCCAGCAGCCGCGCAAGGGTGTCTTGCTTTTGATCGATCAGTTCCGCAAGTTGGTCGGTTTCGTAGGTCATATCGGCCGTCTCGGCTTCCCGGTAGAACGCGGAAGGGACCGCGTCACGGAATCGTCGCGAAGTAGGGGGGTTGGTTAATCTCCGAGTCGAGGCGATTCTCCCATTCGGCCCGGTCGTACAGTGTCGTCGCCTTCAAATCCACGTCGCCCTGCATGCGCCCCAATACGATTTTGGCCTGCTCCAAAACCGCCACCGCGGACCGGGGCTTGCCCATCCCGCGGTACGCCCTGGACAGTTGTATGTACGCTTCGAGAACCTCCGGGCGGTTTTGATAACGGTTCGTCACCACGGCGTAGCTTTGCGCGGCGGCCGCGTAGTCGCCCAAGTCGAACTGGACGTCGGCGATGGCGAATAGGGTATTGGCCAGGAGGCTCCGCCGCGACTGGTCGACAAAACCGGTCTCCTGGTCCGATGCGAGACGTCCGCGGGTCTCTTCGTACGCGTTCAAGGCGTTCGATAGAGGTTCTCGAACCTGGGGCGTCTTGAATACGTCGATCGTTTCCCCCCAGTCGCGACGGAGTGCCGCGACCCGCTCCCGTGACAACGCATGCTCCGCCCGAGCCAGGGCGTAATATCCCTGGGCGGTCTCCGGGGCGTCCGGATAGCGGTTCACCGCCTCCTTCAGGCGGACGATCGCGTCCTCGATCTTGCCTTGCTGCAAAAGCAGTTCTCCCAGGCGGAATAGGGACTCCCGCCATTCGCCACTTTCGGGAGAAAGCAAATCTCCCTCGATGTTCTGGGCGAGCATCCGCTCGGCCTTGTCGTAGTCCCCCGTTTCCAGGTAGCATTCCGAAGCGACCAGCCGCGCCTGGTAGGCGACGGCGTTCTTTCCGTCGAAGGCGAGGCACTCATCGACCAGGGCGATCGCCTCGTCCGGTTTGCCCAGCGCCAAGAGCGCCTTCGCCGAAAGGACCAGCGCCTCCGGGCGACCCGTCTTCGTTCGTTGCGACAAGAACTCTTGCGCCATCTTCAGCGATTCTTCGTAATCCCGACCCCGAAAATAGCTTTCGGCGGAACGCCACACGAGTTCCGGGTATTCCGGGCTTTCGAATTCCAAGGCGGCCAGTTTCGCGAGCAGGACGCCGGCCGTCCTCATGCACGTCCGTCCCTTGCGCATCAAGCCGGCGGAGGCCTCCGTCGGGTCCCCTTTCGCCTGGTCGAAAAACGCCTCCCCATGCCGGATCGTGCAGTCGATCCGCAGCCGGAGCGATTCCTTTTCGCCCAGAATCGGAGCAAACAACCGCGCAATTCGTTCGGCCAGGGGATATTCGCCGGCATCGGCGTAGTGGCCGATGAGATTGCGCGCCGATTCGACCAGCGAAGCGTGCGCAGCGCCGCGGTTCGCGGAGAACCGCGTCTTCTCGTAATGTTCGACGATCTTCTTGCACGCCGGCAATACCAGTTTCGTCTTGCCGAGCTGACATGCCAGATTCGCGCGGCGGAGAGCCGCCGGAAGCGCCTCGGCCGACCGGGAGAACGTGTCCTCCGTCCGCTCGAACTGCGCGAGCGCGGCCGCGTAGTCTCCCATCGCCTCCAAACACAGTCCGATGTAATACGCGGCCTCGCTGGCGTCATCACCGTCGGCGTCGAAGGCCTGCGCATCTCGAAACAGGGCGATCGCCTTCTCGAAACGCGCCTTCGCCGAATCGGCGTCCGACGCTTGGGCGCGCTTTCCCTCTTCCATGAGAAGCCGGCCTTGAATGATCCGCGCCTTCGTTTGAAGCGGCGCGTCCTTATCGATCCGGGCCAATGTTTCCGCGGCCTCTTCCAGTCGACCCATCCCCAAGAGAATCTCCGCGCGTTGCAAAAGACCCTTCGTCGTCTCCAAGCGCGAAAGGGAACCGCTTTCAAGGAACTTCTCGTTCTCTTGGAACGCCTTTTCCAACTCCGGCGGATCGTCCTTCATGTAGGCCGCCGCCAACAACCGGCGGATTTCCTGACCCCGCCGCCTCGGCTGCTTCAATTCCGCCGCCCTGCGAAGATTCAGCCGCGCAGCCGGATACTGTCCGCACGCGAAAAGGCTTTCCCCCAAAAGGAACCATCCCTCCGCGGCCCGCCCCTCCGGCCATCCGTAATCGGCCGCCTCTTCCAGAAGACGAGAAGCCGCCAGATAGCGATAAGCCGCTTCCGGGCCGATGCTCCGTTCCGCCTGGCGGTACGTCGTAACGCCGAGCACGTAGGCGACCTTCGCCAGATCCGCCCGGCTCCAATCGGCGAGCGATTTGTATTGCGAGGCGATTCGCGCCGCCGTCGCGTCCTCCCCGGTGTCCAAAGCCGCCAACGCCGCGTCGAGGTCCCGGGGCCGGCTCGATACCGACGCGTTCCAGACGAACCAAAGCGCCGTCAAGCCGCCGGTCGTGCAGACGATCCCCAACGCGATCGCTATCGCCAAGAGACGATAACGCTGGAAAAGGCTGGGCAGGGGCGCGGAATCGTCCCGAGACCCGTCGTCGGGGTTCATTTGCTGCAAGGATGCCATTGAAAACGGCGAGATAAGGTGATTCGAAAGGAAAAGTGCGGCTTAAATACCCGAAAACGCATCGGGTGTCAATGCGGGTTGCGGCCAATCAGAGCGACTTGGCGATGTCGGCCGACGCACTAATCTCCTCGATGATCCACCGGTCGAGATCGCGCAGCATCTGCGGCGTGACCTCTTGCCCGCAAGGATAAAGTCGCAACGTCACTTGGAATCCGGCGGCGTGCAAAAGGCTGAGATTATCACAAGCCTGAGATTCTGAGTAAAATGGGCTGTGCTTGCCGATGCCGAGAAAGACGGAAAGATTTCGCGCATCCATGAATTGCCGTAGCGGGGCATCCCCCTCGGGAAGCGGACCGCCCAGAGAGATCGAGCCGGCGAACCGGTTCGGCTGGTTGAGGGCAATCCGAAATGCCATGGTCCCTCCGGTGCCAAACCCGGCAAGAAATATCCGAGTTGGCGAAATGTGGAACTTGCGCGAGACGGTACTGACGCAGTCCAAGACGGCCGATTCGGCCGCCTGCCACCCGTCACGCGTTTGCGGCCAAGTCAAATCGGAGGCACGAAAACCCGACGTCGACTCCTGCTCCTCTTCGCCCATGACCAGTCCGCGCGGGGCGACGGCGACATAGTTTCGGACGCTGATCGACGGCATGATTCGCAACAATTGCCGTTCATCATCCTTCGGGCCATGAAGCCACACGAGGAGCGGATACGCGTAGTTCGGCTCGTAGTGAAGGGGCGCGAAGACACAGTGGGGCCAATCCGAGGAGGTCTCATGCGTGAAAACCGCTTCATCAAGCGTGAACAGTTGCTGCTGGGTTTTGTGGCGCTGTTCGGCACGGCTCGACGTGGTGGCGCGGTTCATGGAGTATCCCCGGCGTATATGTTGATGGTAGATTGGCGGACCTGGTTCGTGCGCGGCATCCCTCCGGGAATGCCGCGAAATTCGTGGCCGGCGCGGTAGACGAGAAAACGCGAACAGGGCCACACCTAGCAGGGCAATTCCTACCTTAGCGACTTGCCCCATCCGTGTCAAGTTGAGCCGGAACCCGCAAATCGACCCCCTGTCGAGACCGCATCGCCAATCGCGCGCCGGCGCCCTGACGACCCGCCCGATCAGGACGAACGCGGCCTGGATCATGCCGTCGCCGAGGAATCAAGCCTAGTCGTCGCGATGCGGAACGGAATTCTCAGTTGCTTAAGAGTTCCTCCATTTTTCGTACGAGATTCTTGACCGCGCCGATACTGCGGTCAAGCCCGGACTTCTCCTGGGGGTTCAAGGCGACCTCCATGATCCGTTCGACTCCGCCGTTGCCAAGCACCACCGGGACCCCAACGAAATACCCCCCCACGCCGTACTCTTTGTCGCAATAGGCGGCACATGGAACCACGCGTTTCTTGTCGCGGACGACGGCTTCTACCATTTGCGCCGTCGCGGCGGCCGGGGCGAAATAGGCGCTCGACGTCTTCACCAATCCTACGATTTCGGCCCCCCCCTGCCGGGTCCGCTCGATGATCCGCTCCAGGCGGTCGGCTTCCACCAATTGGGAGACCGGAATGCCCCCTACGGAGGCACAACTGACCAGCGGCACCATCGTGTCGCCGTGTCCTCCCAATAGCATCGCCGAAACATCCTCCACGCTCACGCCCAGCTCCATCGCGACGAACGCGCGGAAACGGGCGGCGTCGAGAATGCCCGCCTGACCGATCACCCGGTTCGGCGAAAACCCTGTCACGCGCCACATCTGGTAGGTCATCGCGTCGAGAGGGTTCGAGACGACGATGACGATAGCCTCTGGAGACGTCTCTTTAACGCGTTCGGCGACCGAGGTGACGATCCGGGCGTTTGTCTGAAGGAGGTCGTCCCGGCTCATACCCGGCTTTCGTGGGATTCCCGCGGTCATCACCACGATGTCGCTCATCGCGGTGTCGGCGTAGTCGGTCGTCCCTTGAATGTCCGAGTCGAACCCCATCACCGGAGAAGCCTGCCTCAAATCGAGCGCCTTCCCCTGGGGCATGGTCTGCGTCTGCGGAATGTCCAAAAGTACGATGTCCCCTAACTCCGCCGCCGCGCACCAATGCGCCGTTGTCGAACCGACGAACCCAGACCCAATAATCGAGATTTTTGCGCGTTTCAACTTATATTCTCCCAGTTACGCTCATTTAATAAAGGCAAGCCGAATAGTCTCACGAATGCAAGCACCCCAGTCAAGGTCCACCAGTCAAGGTCCACCAGTCAAGGTCCACCAGTCAAGGCCCATCGCCACCCCCTTTTTCCACACCAGATCCTCCCCGAAACGAGCCGACCCCGTACTTCGCGGTTCACCCGGTTTCTCCTTCTTTCCCCCGCTTGACAACGCCGGCTTCGCGAAGGATACTCACGCTTACTAGAGTGCGCAGGTGGTCGGCGCCTTCTGCTGGAAGGGTCGACAATCAGGGAACCTGGTGTAAATCCGGGACGGTCCCCGCCGCCGTAACCGAGCGCGTGCGCCTCGTTCGACTCTCTTGCCATTGTCGCTGGAAAACGCGATGAGAAGGCCGGACGAAGGTGGCTCGGAAGTCAGAAGACCTGCCGGCGCAACCAACGGCGACCTTCCGCGTGGGACGGAAGCCGCCCAAACCGCCCGCCGACGCGGGCAGCGTGGTTTTTTTCCTATTTCGCCCTCCGGCCGGCCCTGCGCGCCGTGGTCCGAACGGAAAAAGCCCGCTTCATCCTCCGTTCTTCCGCCCCCCTTTTTTAGGAGTAGACTCATGTTTTCTCGCCGTGTCCCGTTGGGATTCGCCCTGTCCGCCTGCGCGATCCTCGCCGCGCCAGCCTCCGCCGCGTTCACCCCGGCCGCGGGTTACCAGGCCGCCGAACTCTATTCTTCCGCCGGAACCTTCACGACCCTCGGCGGCTTGAGCACGTACGCGGGGAGCCTCTATTTCGGCCAATTCACCGAGATCAAGGCGCTCGATTTTTCCACAGGTGTCGCTCACCTCGTCGGCACGGTCCCCTCGAACGCCGGAAACGCGCTCGTCCAGGTCAACCCGGCCGACGGCTCCGTCTACACCGCCTTCGGAACGAGTTACAACGCTCCCTACATTCACAAGATGGGTCCGCTCGTCGACGGCGCGTTCGTCGAACAACTCGCCATGGGGGGCATCTACGACGCGGCCGTAAACAATACCGGCGACCTCTTCCTCGTCGCCAATCCGGACGTCGACGGCGATACCGTACCCGACGGAAGTGGCATCTTCCAATACGATTGGTCGGACGGCTCCACGGCGGCGATCGCTCATATCGGAGGGTCGACCGGCGGTCTGGCCTTTGACGCCGACGGCAACCTTTATTGTTCCGCATATGATGAAGGCAAGGTCTATCGGTTCGCCGCGAGTTCTGTCGCCGCGGGAGGGTTGACCCTCGGCGACGCGGACGGCTCGCTCGACCTGGCTTCTCCCGGCTTCCTCGCCTTCGACGACGCCGGAAACCTCTTCGCGACGAACCTGGACGCCACATGGACGACCCATATCGGCCTGTACGATTTCGCGAATAACGCGAAGCTCGCCGACATCGCCGTCGGCGGCGGAAAACTCGTTTACTCCGACGGCACCCTCTACACGATCGATACCGACTGGACCACCTACTCCAGCACCCTCCAAGCCGTCCGCCCCATACCGGAACCGGCGACGTTCCCGGCGATCTGCATCGCGGCCGCGGCGGTCGGTCTCCTTCGTCGTCGCCGACCCAATGGGGCCTAATCGGCGAAATCCCCCTTCGCGGGGATTCAACACGTCGCTTGTTCGGCCGCCGTTTCGCCCCACGGAAGGAACCGATTAGTTCATGACCCTCTCGCGGGGGACGGTCCGTTGCGGCCGTCCGTTCGGGGATGGGACGTGACGATGGAATCCGCGATGGCCGGGACTGGCCGGGATCGAAAGAGGACAACCGAGATGGAAGAAACGCTGGTCCTGTCGGGAAATTGACGCGCGTGGGCGAAGCGTCTACAATATGGCCATCGGCCGGTTCGGCGGAGACGGCTCCCCGAACGCGGCCGTTTTGCCCCTTCCGTTCCATCGAGTACTCCCATGCGCCGCTTCCGTCCCACCCGTCGCCAGTTCGTCAAACAAGCGGCCGCCGCCGTCGCCGTACCTCTGTTTTTCTCCGGGCCGCTTCGTGGCGAGTCGAAGAATGAACGGATCAACGTCGCCGCCATCGGCACGAGCCTGTACCGGGCCGGAACGTGGGGAAATCCGACCGAGTTCGACGGCCGAGGGGCGACGATCTGGCATCAGGCGGCCGCGTTCGGGAACATGGTGGCGGTCGCGGATGTCAACCGGAAGTTCGCCGAGCGGTTCGCATCCACCTACGAGGGGAAGTGCAAGGTCTACACCGACTACCGCGAGATCATCGACCGCGACGACATCCACGCGGTCACTATCGGCACGCCGGACCACTGGCACGCGAAGATCGCCGTCGACGCGATGAAATCGGGAAAGGATGTCTACTGCGAGAAACCGCTGACCTTGACCGTCGACGAGGGGAAGATTCTCCGCCGAGTCGCCAAGGAGACCGGAGCCGTTTTCCAGGTCGGCACCCAACAGCGCAGCGAGTACGATCTGTGCTTCTTGAAGGCGGCCGCCCTCATCCGCGGCGGGCGATTGGGAAAGACGATCAAGGCACTCAGCTCGGTCGGTCGGCCCGACTTCATGCGCGCCGGCCAAAGCAAGGGTCCCTTCGCGACCTCGGCGCCGCCGGAGGAACTCGACTGGGACTTCTGGCTCGGGCAGGCCCCGGTCGTCGAGTATTGCCCAGAGCGTTACTACTACGATTGGCGCTGGTGGTTCGAGTACTCCGGGGGCCAGGTGACCGACTGGGGCGTCCACCACACCGATATCGCCGTCTGGGCGATGGGCCTGGACGACACCGGCCCGGTCGAGATCGAAGGGAAGGGGACGTTCCCCGGCGTGAAAGGGGGCTACGACGTGGCCGAGACGTTCGACGTCGATCTCCGCTTCGCCGACGGCCAGGAAATCCGCCTCTACAGCGGCGAAAACGAATTGATCTTCAGCGGCGAGCGGGGCCGCATCCGCGTCAACCGCGGCGGACTCACCGGCAAGCCGGTCGAGGAGCTTACGGAGAAAGACAACCGGGAGCTCGAAGAGATCATGGCGAAGCTCTACGGCGGCAAGACGCCCGGCGATCACATGCGGAACTTCTTCGAGTGCATCCGGGACCGCTCCGCCCCGATCGCCAACGTCGCGTCCCACCACCGCGCGGTTACCTGCTGCCACCTCGCCAACATCGCCCTCCGTCTGGGCCGCAAACTGAACTGGGACCCGGCGAAGGAGGACTTCGTCGACGACGCCGAAGCCGGCCGGTTCCTGAAACGAGAGCAACGCGCGCCGTACGCGATTGAAGGATGAAAAACAAATGGACGGACGTCCACCGTAAACGGATACACGTCGCGGTCGCGAGGCACGGCCATTGCTCCCCATGAAAGGGTCAATGTGTTTTCCAGTATTCACTTCACGAGGAGAAGCATGAATCCCACCTTTGTCCATTTCCGACGATTCTTCCTTGCCATTCCGGCGGCGCTCCTTCTCTGCGGTGGGGCGATTCGCGGCGACGATTCCGCCGTGAAGAATCAAGTTGTCGCTTCCGAATTCGGATATGACGCTCAAGACGCGACCGATGCGATCCAGACGGCGATCGACTCCGGAGCCGCGAGGGTTGTCATCGATAAACGGGAAACACCGTGGATCGTCTCAAAGACGATCCGCTTGAAGGGCGACCAGGAGGTGGTTTTCGAGGATGGGGTCGTCGTATTGGCGAAGGCAGGCGCTTTTCTCGGCGGTGGCGATGCGCTCTTTCTGGCGCAGAACGTGGCGAATCTGACGCTCCGCGGCAAGGCGACGCTCCGAATGCGGAAGGAGGACTATTGGAAGCCGCCCTACAAGAAGGCCGAATGGCGGCATGCGCTAAGTCTGCGCGGATGCACGAACGTTCGGGTCTTGGGACTCACGCTCAAGGAAAGCGGCGGAGACGGCATCTACCTGGGGACCGGTTCGGGGGGAGCCACCAATAAGGACATCGTGATCAAGGACGTCGTCTGCGACGGGAACAACCGGCAGGGAATCAGCGTGATTACGGCCGAGAATCTGCTTATCGAGGACACCGTTCTTAAGAACACCCGGGGGACGCCGCCGGCCGCCGGAATCGACTTCGAGCCGAACCGGCCTTCCGAGCGGCTGGTCAACTGCGTGATGCGGAACTGCGTCGTGGAGGGGAACGCCTACGCGGCGTACGCGTTCTATCTCCGCTTCATGGACGAGACCTCCGCGCCGGTCTCGATCCGGATCGAGAATTGCGTCTCGCGGAACAACGAGGGCCCCTCGGTCGCGCTCGGGATGTTCACGCGGCACGATGGTGGCTGTCTTGAAGGGAAGATCGAATTCGTGGACTGCCGCTTCGAGAAAGACAAGGGAGGCGGTATCGTCATTCGAGACAACGACGCCGAGGGAGTCCACCTACTGTTCCGGGACTGCCTGATCCGCGACGTCGGCCTATCGGAGGAAAAGAAAGAGACGGCGCCCATCCTGCTGACCTGCGCGACCCTGTCCTCTTACGGGGCCGGCAACATCACCTTCGAGAACGTCACCGTCGTGGATCCGCTCGACCGCCCCGTCTTCGATTTCGGAGCGATTTCCCCCACGGCGGGCCTGGAAAAAGTAGGCGGAACGCTCATCCGCGAGTCCGGCGACCGGACCGAGACGTTGGTCCTGGACGAAGCCCTCCTCGATGAATGGTTCCCCATGCGGCGATTCGCCCGAGATTTCGCCAAACGCGACTGGCGATGGACGAAACCGGCCTCGGCGGAATCCACCGGGGAACCGGGGCCGTTTCCGCGACTTCGCGGGTCCTTCCGTCTGGCGGCCTACGCGGAGGGAGGAACCGAGGCCGCCGTTCTTATGCTCCCGCAGGAGGTCGGCCGCGGTGAAATCGGCGAGAACCGCGTCCGCGTTACCGGTCCCGACGGAAAGGAGGTCCGTGCCGCATGGCGGAAAGAAGGCGACCGGAAACTCCGGCTTACTTTCAATGCCGAAGAGTCGGGCGTCTATACGATCGACTGCCGGCCGGAATCGACGGGCTTCTCGTTGCGGATCGTAGGGGCGAATGTTCCCGTCTCCCTGGTCGCCGGGAGCGAGGGCCTGAAGATGATCTACCCCGTCGTGACGCTTTTCTTCGTCGTCCCCGCCGAAACGGAATGCTTCGCGGTGGGGCTCGCCGGTGCCGGTGCCGAGCGCGTGAAGGGGACGCTCATCGACGCGGAGGGGAATGTCGTCGAGACCCGTGATGACATCTCCACACCGACTGCGTTCCTCGTCGAGCCGGAGACCCCGCCGGCGGAGACCACGGTTTGGCGACTCAAGCTGGAAAAACCCTCGCAGGGGGTACTCGAGGATGTCTCGGTTGCGCTGACCGGCGTGCCGCCGCTTTTTGCCCCTACGCCGCAGATGCTCCTGGCTCCGTTGCCGTAGGGCCGGCTGAGAATATCCAAACGATCGGGATCGTCGACAATATTCGCGAAGACGCCTGGGTGTCGGTCTTGAACCGTTTGGGGCAATGTGGCATAATACACGTTTTGACACGCTTCTTGCTCATACTCGGGGTCCTGAGTAGCACCACCGAGGGGATGGGGCTGGTGTCCGAGCGTTTATTCGGGAGTCAAGGGAAAGGAATCGTGGAACCGGACGTTCACGTTTTGGAGACTTGGGGCGATTACGCCTGTTATACCTCGCCGATGACCAAGGCGGAGCGCTTCAGCTACGCGTGCCCGACGCCATCCGCGGTTCGGGGGGTTTTCGACGCGATTTACGTCAAGCCGGGGGTGTTTCGATGGCAGGTACTGCGCGTCGAGATTCTCAACCCGATCCGGTACATCTCATTCCGACGGAATGAGGTGAAGGAGAAGATTTCGGTCGTGAACGCGGGGAGGTGGATGTCCGGAAAAGGGGCGTTCGAACCAATGCTCGCCGACGCAAGCCACCGGCTGATAGGAACTGCCAGCCGCGGTCGGACCCAGCGCCAGACGATGGCGCTTCGCGACGTGCGTTATCGATTTCACGCGGCGATCATCCCCTGGAAGGGTTCGGGCCGCCGCGCCAAGGGTTATGACGCGGTTTTCCGCCGCCGTGCTTCCGTGGGAAAGTGTCTTTTCCAGCCTTGTTTCGGCCTGCGCGAGTTCCCGTGTTTCTTCCGTCTGGTCTCGGGCGGTGAGAGGCCGGACCCGCCGGAAGACGTTAACACCGATCTGGGGTGGATGCTCTACGACGTCTTCGACCTCTCTCAGCCGGGTGACGCGACGGCTTCCCCCTCGATCAGTGTCTTTCGCGCCGTCATCCGAAACGGCGTCTTGGATGTTCCACCTTATGAGGACCCTTGCGTTCGGAAACACGTTCTTCCGGGAGACGCCGATGCTTGAACGACTCGTCGAATACTCGGCCCGGCAGCGCCTGGTCAGTGTAGGTTTCACGCCGAAGATCGTGAAATGGGCGATTGCGCTCGACGATTCGGGCCGGTTTCTCGGAATCGAGGAACTGGGGGACGTAGACAATCCTCGCAATTCGGGTAGAGAATTCCCGGCCTGTCCGGATCTCTCTCACTCCGAATTGGTCGGCGGAAAAGAGCGGCGCAGCCATTTTCTGCTTGAAACGGTCGCCACGGTTCTGGGGAGTGGAACCTCGAAAGACGCGCTCTCTTCGAAGAAACGAACGTACTTCCTCCGATTGCTTCGCCAGGCATCCGGAGTATGTCCCGAAACGGCCCTGTTCGCCGATGTCCTGGAAGACGAGGCGCTCCGCGGTGAAATGATCCGGTGGCTCGCCTCGGAGAAAGCCCGACCCAACGACAAGATCACGGTGATGTTCTGTGGACGCGAGCCCCCCTTCCTCCTGGAGGACTCCTGCTGGCACGCCTGGTGGTCGGAGTACCGTAAATCGCTTTCCAGGCCGGGCCGAGCACGTTCCGGGAGGCCGATGGTTTCGTTCATTTCCGGCGAGGCGGTCGCGCCGGCACGGACCCATCCGAAGATTACGGAACTCGGCGACGTCGGCGCGGGAAAGAGCGGAGCGACGATGGTCTCGTGCGACAAGGATGCCCTGTGCTCGTACGGGTTGGCGCAGTCGCTGAACAGCGCCATGTCCGAAGAAGAGGCGGCCGCATACCGGGCCGGGCTGAACCACCTGTTGGCGAATCACGGCCATCGCGTCGCGTCAACGAAGATCGGTTACGCGTACCACGATCCCATCGCCGAGGAAGATAATCCGATGCGGATGATTCTCGACCCGACCGGCGGCCGTTGCGAAAGGGATGGAGAGTCGAAATCCGGCCAGGAGGTCACCGGCGTCCAATCCGCCGCCATCGCGGAGGCGGAACGGTTGATGGAGGCAATCGAGTCGGGCAAGAGGAGAGAACTGAAACGGAACCGCTATTTCTCCCTGACTCTCTCCGGCTTTTCGGGCCGCGTGGTGGTGCGGGATTGGACGGAAGGCAGATTCGACGAACTCCTCAACAACTCTCTCGCCTGGTTCGCCGACTTGGCGATCGTTTCTCCCGATGGTGAGTCGATCGCGCCACCGCCGAAGCTAGGCGCCATACTGGCCGCGTTGGCGCGGAGTCCGCGAGAGGTTCCGGCCCCGCTGGCGGCGGCCCTCTGGAGGGCGGCGACCCGTCGCCAACCGATACCGCGCGAAGCGCTGGCAAGAGCCGTCGAGCGGTTCCGCGCGGAAGTCGTCGCGGAAAAGCGTCCCAACCGGGCCCGCGCGGGACTGATGAAGGCGGCCCTGCTGAGGAACCGGATTGCCGTCGGCGAGTACCTGAATGAATACCATGCAAGCGCGGCCTACCATTGCGGACGACTCGTGGCCGTCGCGGCCGAGGCGCATGCCGCGTCACTGGGACCGAGCTTCGGCCCCCGCGCGGCCAGGGCGTACTACCTCATCGCCCATGTCGATCCGGGTCGCGCGCTTCCAATGCTGCTTGCTGACCTCGGATTCCACCGTGACCGCCTTTTCGGTACGCCTTCCGGAGCGCTCCTGTCCGCCGAGACACGCGCGATTCTCGACGAGATTCGCGGTCGAGGCGGCGCTCCGGAATTCCTCTTGTTGGAGGACCGGTGCCTTTTCTCGCTGGGGTTCTACCAGCAAAGGGCCTCGCTCATCCGTCGCGCGTCGGACTCCCCGGCCGAACCCGATCCCGAAAAAAGACCCCAACCCTATACGAAAACCGAACCTGATTCCGAACCGGCGGCCGACACTTCTCCCTCCGCGTGACGCCGTCCGGGACGTGGCTCCCGATTTCCGAGGGAGACCTAACATAGCAATAATCCATCGCTCGATATCCATATTGCCAGAGGACCGCGATTCATGCCGGAAGTGATCAAGAACCGTTACGAATTCCTTTGCCTGTTCGATTGCGAGAATGGGAATCCCAACGGAGACCCCGACGCCGCGAACGCCCCTCGCGTCGACCCCGAAGACCTGCACGGGCTCGTTTCCGACGTCGCCGTGAAACGCCGTCTGCGGAATTACGTTCAAATGACCAAGGGAAACGAGGCGCCCTTCGCCATTTTCGTGCAACACTCCACGAATTTGAACCGCCACATCATCCGCGCGCACGAGGCGGCCGGCAACCCGAAACCGACCGGGAGGGGAACCTCCATCGACAGAGTCGAGGCGGCCCGCGACTGGATGTGCCGGAATTTCTACGACGTGCGAGCCTTCGGCGCGGTGATGAGTACCGGTCCGAACGCGGGTCAGGTCCGAGGGCCGGTCCAGATCGCCTTCTCGCGATCGTATCACCCCGTGTTGCCGGTCGACGTCACCATCACGCGAGTCGCCGTCGCCGAAGAGGTCAAGGGGGCCGTTTCCAGCGACGACTATTTCGCGTGGGAGCGGAGCCAGGCCGAGAACCGGCTGCGGACAATGGGGCGAAAGTCGGTGATTCCCTATGGACTCTACGGCTGCAAAGGGTTCATCAGCGCCCACTTGGCCGCGAAAACCGGCTTCACGGAAGAAGACTTGAGTCTGCTGTGGGAGGCGCTATCGAACATGTACGAACACGACCGGTCCGCCAGCAAGGGGGTGATGACGGTCCGGAGACTGTTCGTCTTCAAACACGTGGGGACCGATTCGGACGCCAAGCAGCGGGCCCGGCAGGCCGTCCTCGGCTGCGCCGCGGCGCAGCACCTCTTCGACTTGATCCAAGTCGACTTGCGCGATTCGACGAAGCCGGCGCGACGGTTCGAGGACTACGAAATCCATGCCCGGTTGGATGCTCTCCCCCCGGGCGTGGAGTTGTCGGAAATGCAATAGCGTTGTTCGCCGGCGGGATGCCTCACTCCCACGTCAGTTCCGCGATATCGACGTTCTTCGACCCGCCGGGGACGTCCTCCATGTGGATCCGCAGACGCGTCGTTTCTACCTGCGGGAATGTCAGCTTGATCCGATGGTCGTCATTCGAAAACGGCGAGCCGCCAACCGGTTTCCAGGTTCCGCCGGCGTCGTATTCGACCGCCAGCTTTCGCGGCGCCAGGTGCGATCCATGGTAGGTACGCGAGAGAATCGCCAGCCTGTCGATCCGCGTCGGTTTTTCGAAAGCGAGCGTGACCGTACAGCCGGGGCCGCCGGGGCCGCAACACCCGCGGTCGGAGATGTAATGCGTATTCGGGTCGCCGTCAATCGCCTTCTCGATGGAATACTCCTCTTTTGCGTCAATCGGCCCTACTGAAGCCGTGATTTCCGGACTTACGGCATGTTTGAACGTAACGTCACCAAACACCGCCGCCAGTCGTTCCGCCGCCTCGCGCTCGATTTTTCGACGGTATTCCTTGAGCGCTTCCGGATTTCGGGCTGCGATGAACAACTCCCGCATCCGCGGGTAAAGGCAGCCTTCATCGGTTTCGTAAAAGGCCATCCCGTGAACACCCATATCGTACAATTCGTCGGCGACTTCCGCGATCTTCACGAAGTCGGGCGTGCGATACATGGCTCCCGGCCAGTCGAAGTGGGTGTGGTGCTCCGGGCCCGGCATCGCGGCTCCGTGAACGCTCATGCAGCCGATGATTTCCACGTCCGTTTCCTTCACAAGTTCGAGATACTCCCCCGCGACGGGCCGGCTGTCCTGTTCTCCCAGGACGATCCGGTCTACGAGGCCTTCCTTCACGAAAACGTCCAACTCGGCCCCTTGCACGAGCGTTTCGGCGAGGGGAACCGCGTGAACGCGGATCGTCACCGTAACGTCGTCGCGGCCGATTTCCGCAAGCGTCTTCTTCAGATCGCGGAGGACCATCGTGAAGAAACCGGCGCGGTGGCGCAGCCAAGTCGGCCAAAGGTCGTCGGTCTCCTTCAGCGCCTTCGGATCGAAGCCGTACTCCTTTTGAAAGCTCTCGACCAGTGGATCGCCCCATTGGGTCATCGGCATGTAGCGGCGGCAGTCGAGGAACAGGTGATCGCAGCCGAGTTCCACCATCTCGCGCAAAATGGCAATCCGCTCCGCGCGGACTTCCGGATAGCCGTAGCACATGCGGTGGTTGTCGACGGAGCCGTCGCGCCGCTTTGCGTGCATGTGGGGATTGTCCAGGACGAATTGGCTGGTCAGGGCGTTTTCGTAGGTTCCGTGGTAGTGGCAATTCATCGAAAGCCGCCCCGAGAGCTTGATCCCACGGTCGTTCGCCGCGGCCAGCGCCTTGCCGAGCGGCCTCTGTTCGCGCGCGCACCGCGCCAGCAAAGCGGTCCGCGGCCGGGCCTTCTCCGTCTTGTGTGGCGTGCCGACCTTGGTTTCGTAACACAGAACGCTCCGCCCGCAGCAGAAAACCAGTTCGGTGAAACCGCACAGCTCGTGTGCCTTGACGACCGCCTCGGACGTAACATCTCCCTGACGTTGGCCGTAGAAGTAGTAGTCGTGGAAAGTACAGCTTAGCCCGAGCGTTTGTTTCGTCGCCCGCGGGAGTTCCGGAATCGTCTCGCGCGGGACGAGCTTAACGTGCGTGATGTACGCGCGGACCGCGTTGGCCTGCCGAAAGATCAGCTTCCGCCCCGTGCAGTCCATCGTCTGGTAGAGGGTTTCGTGGTAGGCGGGATACTTCTCGTCGCACCAGCCTTTAATGAAGAAGAAATAGGGCTCGTTGTCCGCCCGGACGTGGACGCCGCTGGTGAGCGAATCGGGCATGAAGACGCCGATGGCGACGTCGTAGATGCCCTTTACATTCAAGGGGAGTTCGATGTCCGGCGCGACGACCGTATGATCGGCCTCCAGACGCCAGCCGGAGGGGGAGTCGGGATCGTCGACTTTCCTCCACATGGTGGGCGATGCTTCCGCGGAGACGACCCCTTTCGGAGCGAACGCGGCGGTATCCGTCAGAAGCACCGTCTCCCGGGCGGCCGCGGAATGGAGGACGCAGGGGAGCACCGCGCAGGCGGAAAACAGGATGGCAGTGGTACGGGGCATGGGGAAATGGGCGCCGCGTTCGGCGGCGCGGTATCGATGGGGTAGTTGAAAGAGACCCCGGCGCGTTCCGAAGGACATTCCAGGGAACGCGCTGGGGAAAGAGTGTGGATTAAGGCGGGGTTCAGCGCCGGCGGGTCACCAATCCGAAGATGGCTCCCAGCAGAAGCATCGAGAGGACCACCGGTTCCGGCACGGCGGCCGCGGCGGTCCGTCCCCAGTTAGCGCGGACGATGTCCAAATCGGCGCTACTGACGATCCCGTCACCGTTCGCATCGCCGTTCGCGGCTCCGGTGACGTTCAGTCCCCAGTTGCCGCGGACGATATCCAAATCGGCGCTGCTGACCATGCCGTCGCCGTTGAGATCCCCTTCCAAAGGCTGGGGGCCGCCTCCACCGGTGCTGACGGTCAGCCCGTAGAGCCAGCTCCGCTGGCGGTAATCGTCGGGAGGATCGGCTACCGTCATGCGGCCCCAGTCCGCCAGCGTAACCGACGCGAGCGTCTTCGTGGCGAACTCCGCCGGCAGTTCGACCATCTGCATGTCGAGCCGGAACTGTCTGCCGGAGGGATCCTGAAATACGTTGACGCTGTACCGCGGATCGAGACTTTGGGTGGCACCCGGATTCCCGGCGTCGCGGACGTCGACGTTCGCGACGAGAGGCTTCTCATAGACGGTGCCGTCGGTCGCCTCGAAGACGAGCTTGATAACCGGGTCTCCTTGGGCCTTGCCAACGAACGTGTTGATGAGGGTGTAGACGTCGGTGACGCCGTACTCATTCACGTCGATCGTGACGCTGTTGAGTTCTCCGTCGGCCACGGCGACCCCTTCCGAGGTGAAACGGGAATCCCACCAGTTCTTCCCTTCGGTGGGAATCGAAAACGGTACGCCGTAGAACTCGACCTCGCCGGTGGGGAAATTGGCGTAGGCGACGTTGAACGCCTGAAGGTTCGCGTTCGCTTTGTCTTCCGGGAGAGGGAACGGGATGAAATTGCCTTCGATGACCGGCTCCGGCGGCGTATACGGAACGACCGTGGTGCCGGTGGCGTTCGGATAGGTCCCGGTCGGGACCTGCCCATCGGGTCCCCAGCCGACGTACGCCCAGTCCGCGACGCCGGCGCTTTGACTCCCCTGATCGCTGAAGCGGATGCCTTGGTACGGGTTAAGCGGGATGCCGGCCGTGTAGACGGGGAAATTGCCGAATGACACGCCGTCGACGAGCAACTCGGCGCTCTGCGTCGCCGGGTCAATGTTCATTTGGAAGTTGTGCCACTGTGTCATGTCCAGCTCATACCACAAGATGTTATCGACCGGCCAGCCGGCCCCGATGCCGTCCTGGCGCATCCGGACGACCTACAGGTCGGACTTGTCGGGGAGCGTCGGCGAGGGGGCGTACGCGGCGAAGGAAGTGGTCCATTGGACGAAAGGGGAGGCATCCGGGACGCGAGCCCGCCACGCCACGCTGGAAGCCGTTTCAAACCCCGCCCCGGCGTCGATCGCGTTCTGGCCGAGGAGTTCGTAGACGTGATACTTCGTTGGAACGTCGATGGCGACGCGCAAGAAGCCGTCCTCGGTGATGCTGGCATTGGCGGCGTCACCACCCCCGCCGACACCGAGATTCCAGGGCGGTGTGTCTTGATCGGGAAACGTCGGCGCCTCCCAGTAGCCCGCGTGTACCGCGCCGCCGGCGGCGAGGAGTAGGGCGAGGGCAAAAAACAGGTTCTTCTTCATGGTCAGGTCTCCTTTCTAGTCGAACAGACGGAAACAAAAGGTGAGAAACGAAACGTCGTCCTATCAAACGCGACACGATCCGCCGCGTTACTTCGTCAATTCAAAGTTCTTCTCCATTCGCCGGCTCCCCGATTCAACGACGAGCTTCAGCTCGCTGTTCTCGTTGTATTTGGGCGGGATGTATTGGACCATCTGGTCGGTGGAGGCACCGGGGACCTCGACCTGCGCCTGGCCCACTTTGGCGACCGCCTCGATGATCACGAGATAGGTTCCCGGAGGGACACCGCCCCGAGTATCGATGACGTACTTGCCGTCTTGGATCGTACCGCCGCACGCCGGGGCGCGCGTCCCCTCGATGGCGCGAAGCGTGATTTTTCCCAGCGGAATCGGTTTTCCCTGGAACGTGACGGTTCCCGAAATCGGGATCATCTCCGGGCCGGTATCACACCCCGGCAGAGCGCCCAGGCAGACCGCCGCGGCCAGCCATGCCCCGATTCGAACACTTCGTCGTATCATGCGTCATTCCTCCTTTTGATCAATTCCGTGAATCCTCGTTATGCTCTTGCACGTCCCATTACAGTTCCGGCATGACGCCGCTGGTGACGGTCTCGCTCCCACTACGCGTCGCGCAAGCTTGAAGGACGTCATGTTCGATCATTTCGTTGAAGAAATGGACGCTACCATCCCCCATCAGGAAGTGCGCGCCGCCGGTGTGGAAGCTCGAGAAACCGCCCGGCCGTGTTTCGCCGTAGACGGATCCAATCGCGCTCCAGGCCTTTCCGCTTCCCGGGTAGGAAGAGGGTCCATTGATTCCGTCGGAAACGTCCCCCACGTTCCAGGATGCCCAGAAGTGGCCTTCGTGAGATCCGGGCCCGCCGCCGCCGGCGACCTCGCCGATCATGAGCGTGCTGCTGGTCCCGTCGGAGACGTCGCGGATGCGGCACCCCTCGCGCTCGGCCATCATCCCGTTTGCCGGAGGGGAGCCTTTATTAAGCTGCTTCGGCCAGCTCTTGGGAATGCCGCACGCCCAGTTGATACTGTCCGCCACGCCCATCATGTTCGTCATGCGGATGTCGGCGTCGGGATGTTCTCCCGGAATCGAATTGCCCGACACCGTGACGCACTCCCCTGCTTGAGGATCGGAGGGGCAGATGAAGGCGTCGATCTTTTCTCGGCTGGCTTCCGTATTCTGGACGGTCCGAGATCCATAGACGGCCACGTCCCAATATCGGATGTACTTGAAGTCGATCATCTCGAACACGTCATCCCGTTCGAGATATGGCAAGATGAACGCGCCCCAACTCCAACCGGCGTAATAGCTCACCTCCCCCACGGGTCCGCAGGCCGCGGGGGTCCGGCCGGAAATCCAGACGATCACCCCCGGCGGGAACGTATTGTGCGCACTATGGTAGTTGTGCAACGCGACGCCGACCTGCTTGAAGTGGTTGGCGCACTGAATCCTTCGCGCGGCTTCCCGGGCAGCCTGGACCGCCGGCAGCAACAGGGCGATGAGGATGCCGATGATGGCGATGACCACGAGAAGTTCCACGAGCGTAAAACCGCTGGTTCTTGATTGAGTCCGCATTTGAGTCTCTCCTATGCTTCGAAATCGGGAACAACGAGTTCAACGTCCGCCAAAACGCATTGCGGGGCGATTTCCTCTTTTCCCGTCTTGGGGTCCAGTTGTCGGCGCAACAACTGTCCGATTACGGCCCCTTGCTCCTGCAGCCCCAACGTGGGACGAATGACCGGAAACGCGAGTCCCTCGGCCGGAGAACGGAAATAGTCCGCGGCGACGATCGTCACGTCCCGATGAGGAAACACCCGGCTCTTGGTCACGGCCTCGGCAGCCGCGTCGGCGATTACCGCCGTCCGCGCCAGGATACCCGGGGGGTCGTCGTATTGCCGCAGCAATGCATCCACCTCCTCTACGATCACCTCCCGGTCGTGCGGCAGGCAGCGAAGTGTCAGCGCCGAGGGGGGCAGTCCCGCCTTGTCGATGCAATCACGGACGGCGTCGAGGGCGACGTGGTCGCCCGGCAGAAATCGCTGGCGCGCGACATAGATGACGTTGCGGTGGCCGCGAGCGACGAGGTATTCGGCCAGCAGATCTCCCACCTTCCGCTGATCCCGGTCGACGAAGGGGATGCCATCCACGGAAGGATACAGATGGCCCAAGACCACGCATGGCAGTTCCGAAGCGGCAAACGCCCTTTGCATCGTGAGCGTGGAGTTCACCAGAATGAACCCTTCCGGCTCCGGTAGCCGCAGCGCGCCGGAAATAACCTCGCGAATGGCCTCTTCTTCGTCGTTTCGAGCAACGGCGTCAAAAAGGAGCTTAGCGCCGGGAACCGTCGCCTGGAGTCCCATCACCATTTCCGAATCGAAGAGCCCTTCAGCCCGGATTTCCCGATCCGACATCAAGAAGTGAATTGCCTTGAA
>CAZFQG010000030.1:0-40855 GCA_964520785.1 uncultured Planctomycetaceae bacterium
ACACTGCGTTTTCAAACACTACAAAAACCTCAGAATATTGCCGCGTGAGGTATATATCACCACCGGTTTCGGCCGAGTCGGCGACCGGAACGCCCGCGGCGGTCTCTTCGGCAAACCAAGACCCACACGGCCGGGAAGACGAGGCCAAAGGCCGCCGGCTCCGGGACAATCGGGAACGCTTCGTCACTGAGTAGATAAAGCGCCGTGTCGACCGCCTT
Organism: uncultured Planctomycetaceae bacterium; assembly: GCA_964520785.1. GTDB lineage: Bacteria > Planctomycetota > Planctomycetia > Pirellulales > Thermoguttaceae > CAZFQG01. The sequence continues at coordinate 219 of CAZFQG010000030.1, forward strand.
CCCAACTACCATCTCGAGTTCCAGCGCGGTCGTCGGATTGAAGAGGGAGAAGTGGTCGTCGTAGTTGCCGACGTAGAGTTCCGCGCAGAACGCGAAAACGCCGAATTCCTCATAGAGGCTGTCCGTAAGGCTGCCGAAGGCGTCGTAGCCTAAGCCGTTGAGCTGGTAACCGGTCATGTCGGCGAGCGTCGAACCGAGAACGGCGAACTTGGCCGCGTCCTCCGGCGGAAGCGGATTCTCCAGGCGGTCGCCGGCGGAAATCCAAGGAGTGAGCACGGCCTGCATTCCGCTGTGGTAGTCGAGCGCCGCCCACAGGTCGCTGAAATACTCAGGGTCGTTCAGCAGCGACCAGAGGGCGTAGGACTCCGGTTCCGAGAGGGGGGCCGGCCCCCGGTAGGTCTCCAGAAGGACGCCGTTTTGGGCGTCTCTCCAGCGGTGCGGAAAATTCCGATTCAGATCCACGCCGCGTGTGTAGTTCGATGCCGACTGCCCCGGGTACTGGTGCGCGTTCTTGCGGTGGCGGCTGTCGCCGTTTTCGACGCGGACACGGCCGTCCGGGTTCAGATTCGGTACGATCCAGACCTCCCGTTCCGCAAAGATGTCCTCAAACGCGGCACTGCCGGTCCGAAACCCTTCCACCAAACGCTCCGCCAAAAGGTAAGCCGCTTCCGAACTGATCACTTCCCGGGCGTGCAGTCCGGCGGTGAAGAGGAACTCCGGTTTCTCCGGCGCGTTCACGTCCGGTTCCACGCCCAGCCGCACCGCCAGAAGCGGCCGCCCTTCGTGACTGGAGCCGAATTGCACGAGCCGGACGATATCCGAGTTCGCTCCGGCGAAATCGTACGCCCATTCGACCATCTCGTCGAACGATTGGTACAGCTCGACGCTCTGAAAATCGGCGGCGATTGCCGGCGGTGGACTCATCCAGACGGCGAGAAGGACCGGAAAAACGCGGACGCGAAGGAAAGACTGGATCATCATGCCGGAAGACTCGAAAACGGGGTGCTCATTCGTGATAAGGGTGCCTATCCGTTCCACTCGAAGAATCCGCGTCCGTACGCCTCGAGCGGCGGTTCTCCGAAGCGCCGGACGTATTCGCCGTCGATCCAGGCGGCGAAACTGGTAACATGCCGGATTCCCCGCTTCGCGTATTCGTTCAAATCGCTACGGAAGACCGACTCGTGCCAGGGCAGTTTCACCGTTTTCTCCCGCTTCCAGCCGGAGAACCGCGAGACGTCGAGCCAATACTCCAACGCCTGGGCCGTGGCCGCCGGAAAAACCGCCAGATTCGCGTCGAGCGCATCGAGGACCCGGCCGTGGGACAGGCCCGTCTCCGGCGGGCCGTAGAACGCGTCGCGCTGGGCCAACGGTTTGTCGTGCAGGCGGTGGATTGGGGCGAACTCGAGAAAGACCCGCGGATCCGGCTTCACCTGCGTGGGCGGCTGGAGCGTCTTGGCGTACGCCAGGTGGGCCAGTGTCGCGCCTGGGTGGACCTCCTGAATCGCCTCCACCAGTCGATTCTCCATCAGCAGCGCCTGGTCGGAATCGGACAGGCCGCGGCACTTGGGGCAGCGGCACATGGGCTGGCCGTCGTCAATCCAGTAGAAGTAACGGCCGGTCGTCGCCCGGAGAACTCGCGCGAAGGAGACTCCCTTTTCACAAATCACCTCGAGCGCAGCGGTCGAGTGGGGACAGAAATTCGCGTCCGGCGTCCGTTCCCCCCGGTCGTTCATGCGGAACATGCCGGGGTCCTTCTTGAAAAGCTCGCGCGGCAGCAACTCGCCCATCGCGTGCAGTTCGTGTTCCACTTCGATCCTCAGATCGGCGCACTTGTCAAGGAAGGCGCGTCCCTTGGCGCTCTCCAAGAAGGCCGAGACCTGGCTGGGGGTGACGTGGGTTCCGATGGTCGTCAGCCCGGCCGCCGCGGCGCGCCGGGGCCAATCGAGCGTCTCCAGATCGGGGACCACGACCACGACGCCGCGGGTCTTGAAGGGGCAATCTTTGACGGAATCCCGTCCCCAAGCGACCGCGGAGGCCGAGGCGGCAACCGCGACTTGCGAGGCGGTTTGGAGAAAACGGCGTCGCGTGAGGGGGTGATTGTCGAACATCGAATAGGGCTCCAATGAGTACGGACTCGTGCGGGATCACGTCGCGGCGATTCGTCCAGCGTCCAGGCGGATTGTCTCCTCTGCCCGCTCCGCCGCGAGCGGGTCGTGCGTGACGAGGAGGACGGTCCCCCCCTCCTTGTGAAATCCCTCCAGCAGGTCGAGAACATCGCCGGCACTGGCCGGATCGAGATTCCCGGTCGGCTCGTCGGCAAGCAGGAGCCCCGGGCGATTGATGAGGGCCCTGGCGATGGCAGTCCGCTGCCGCTCGCCGGCACTGAGTTCCGCCGGCCGGTGATTGGCCCGGGGGCCTAGGCCGAATCTTCCGAGCAACTCGTCGGCGTGCGTCGCGGCCTCCACCTTCGACCCCGGCAGGGCGGCCGCCAGGATGTTCTCGCGGACAGTCAAATACGGAAGCAGGTGAAACATCTGAAACACGAACCCGATTTCCGACCCGCGGAACCGCGCACGACTGGCCCCCGACATGGACGCGGGATCGACCCCGGCGATCCGGACCGTTCCGGAGGTGGGGGTGATGAGCGTTCCGACGAGCATCAGGAGGGTCGATTTGCCGCAGCCGCTGGGCCCGCACACGGCGACGAACCGCCCCTTGGGGATTTCCAGCGACAAATCCGACACGGCATGGACCGGCCCATCGCTGGTTTGATAGCTTTTCGTTACATTTTCCAGTTGTATCACGTCGGCGTCTTCGCGGCGGTTGGAGGTCTTCGGGGTTTTTGGCGTTTTCGGGCGAAATCGCTGGAATTCCATCCTATCACCGACCGGACCGAGCGTCCACCCGGTGGAACCAGGGGGTTGAGTGGCCCGTTCGCGGGGAAACGCGGGGGAGAGGCTTGGGGTCGACGCGGATCGGTTTTTGGGCCATAATGGATGATGCCGTGAAACGGCAACCCATCCCGCCCCATTTCCCCGCCTGAACATCTGGAGAATCCTCATGTCCCACTCCGGTCCATCGCGTCGTCAGTTTCTGCGGAACACCTCCTTGGGCGGCCTGGCTCTGGCCGGGACCGCCTCCGCGTTCGCCGTGGCGGCGCCGGTTTCGGCTCGCGGCGCGAACGACCGAATCAACACGGCGATCATCGGCATCCGCGGTCAGGGTCGGCATCATGTCAAGTATCAGACGGCCATTCCGAACGTTCGCGTCGTCGCGCTGTGCGATCCGGACGAGACTCTCTTCGAAGAGCGGGTGAAACAGGTCCCGAGCGACCACCGTGTGAAAACCGAGAAGGACATGCGGCGCGTCTTCGACGATAAGGACGTCGATTGCGTCGTCATCGCCACCCCCAACTACTGGCATGCGCTGGCCACCGTATGGGCCTGCCAAGCGGAGAAGGATGTCTACTGCGAAAAGCCGGCCCACTACTGCGTCAGCGAAGGCCCCAAGATGATCGCGGCGGCGAAGAAGTACGGCCGCGTCGTCCAGGTCGGCACGCAAATTCGTGCCAACACGGGGCGCCAAGAGGCGATTCGGCTCCTCCGCGAGGGCGTGCTCGGCGAAGTCTACATGGCCAAGGCGTTTTTCCACGGTCCTCGGACCGGCATCGGTTCTCAACCGGACGGGCCGGTGCCGGCGGGCGTCGACTACGATCTGTGGTGCGGGCCGTCGGCGAAGCGCCCCTTCAATCCGAACCGGTTTCACTACAACTGGCATTGGTTCTGGGAGACCGGCAACGGCGAGACGGGAAATAACGGCCCGCACCTGAACGATCTGCTGATCCAGGCGATCGACAAACAGGAGGAGCTGCCGGTGAAGATTAGCAGCCATGGGGGCCGGTTCGTCTGGGACGATCAGGCCGAGACGCCCAACACGCAGGTCTCCAACTACACCTATGCCGACGGAGTCGTCGCGTCCCTGGAGGTACGGAATTTGGACTCGGGCAAGATTGCCGGGGAGAGTTCCGGGGTCCAGGTCTTCGGCGAGAAGGGCTACATGACGATCACCCTCGGCGGCAGATACGAGGCGTTCCTGGGCGGCAACCCGGGGCCTACCGGTTCCGGCGGGGGCGCTCACGCGCAACTCGCGGCGAACTTCTACGACGTCGTCCGAAGCCGGAGAATGGGGGACCTTCTCGCACCCGTCGCTTGGGGGTGTACCGGAGCGAGCCTCTGCCACTTGGGCAACATCGCCTACCGTCTGGGCCGTTCGATCGAGTTCGACAACGCGACACTTTCTTGCGGAAATGACGCCGAAGCGAACGCGCTCTTAACCCGGGTCTACCGCGAGCCGTTCATCATGCCGGACGTCTGAGACTTGGATCTCCTACGAAACACCACCGACCGCCGGTCCCGAAACGCGAATGGTCCGGGCCGCGAAGCGCGTTGCGGCAACCTCGTTTGAGACGCGGTGGCGGGCAACCGCGTCTCGAGTAAACCGGACGGATCCTTGCCTGGATCGATGGACCGCCAACTGCACGGCCGCCGCCTCTCGGGCATACCGCGAGCGGGTCACTCCAGCGTGAACTCCGGCAGGCGGACGATTTCTCCCCCTTTCACGGCCGATTCGTGGGCGCAGATGCCGACGCACGTCCAGTTGGCGCTTTGCGTGGCGTTGGGCCAGGGATCGCGGTCTTCGCGGAGGGCACCGACGAATTCGTTGACCAGGTGCGGATGCGAGCCGCCATGGCCCCCTCCTTGGATGAAGGAGAGATGTCCCGCGTCGTGGATCTCCTGGGGAAGGGTGAAACGGCGAATCGACTCCGGGAGGAGATGCGCGTAGTCCGGGACGGTGACCTTCTCGGGAATTTCCGGTTCCGGCTTCTTCGCGGTGTGGAGGACGTGCGGCTCGTGCTCGATGAGCGTCCACTCGAAGCTCCGCTTCGTCCCGTAGACGTCGAAACTCTCACGGTATTGCCGCGCAACATCGTAGAGGAACCGCCAGATGTGGGCGGTCAGATCGCTGTCCTTGATTTTGATATGGCACGTCTCGACGGCGAAACGATTCCCTGACTTCGCGGCGATGTCGTCGCGGACCGTCCCGGAACCGAAGCAACTGACGTACTCCGCCCGGCCGTTGACCAGTCCCAGGCAGGGGCTCACGACGTGCGTGGCATAGTGCATCGGGATCATCCGCTGCCAGTATTCCGGCCAGCCGTCCATGTCCTGCGGGTGCGACGCCGCCAGGTGCTGTATCTTGCCCAGTTCTCCTTTCTCGACCATTTCCTTAATGAAGAGGAATTCGCGGCTATAGACGACCGTCTCGGCCATCATGTACTTCAGGCCGGTCTCGGCCACCTTTTCGACGATCCGGCGGCACTCGTCGATGGTCGTCGCCATGGGGACGGTGCACATGACGTGCTTGCCGGCGTCCAGTGCCTCAAGCGACATCCACGCATGGTCGGGGATGGGGCTGTTGATATGCACGAAATCGACCGCGTCGTCGGCCAGGACGTCGTCGAAATTCGTGTACCGCTTACCGATTCCAAACTGGTCACCAACCTTGTTCAGCTCGACCTCGTTGCGGCGGCAGATCGCCTCGACGTTCGCCCCCTCCAGGCTCTGGTAAATGGGGATGAACTCGGCGCCGAACCCCAATCCGATCATCGCGACGTTGACTGTTTTGCTCATGAGTATCCTTTCGTGGAACTGGTGATGGGGGATGCACCAATAGGGTATTGGCCGCGGAGGGGGTTTGTCAACCGGTTCGCGGAAAAAAAACCGGCACAGAAGCGGCTCGGGCTCCGTAAAGAGACGTGTCTTACCCTCGAAATGTCCGCGAGGAATCTTCGCGGCGATGTTTGACGACTCACGACCCGCGAATACATCGTCGTGTGAATGCGGGATACCAAGCCGCAATAAGTCCCCCTGCCACAAGCAGCGCCGCCGACGTCGGTTCGGGAATCGGTCGGACGCCGACGGCGACTTCGCAGACCGTCGCGTAGTAAATATCGCTGCCGTAAGGTCCTCCCAGGGGCTGCACCGAGAGCACGTCGATCCGCAGGTAGCGCGTGTCGTGCGCCTGATCGAATGTCTTGATCTGATCCCGGATGGGACCGTTGTTGAGTTGCACCCCGGCCTGCACTTGAATTTCCCCGGTTGGAACCAGCGCGTTCCACGGCGCGATTGTCATGATTATAGGACCGCGGGACGAAATCCGGCAATCGTTACGCGATGTGCTTGCCGCACGGACTCCACTCGCTGAATCTGCCTGAAAACACAATGTCCGCGGCAACAAACTGACGGATTGCCGGGGCGCGAATGGCCGACGCATACCCAAACTCTCCCACACGAATACCTGCCGCGTGCACAACCCCGACGGTGGTGGCAAAATCAAAATGGCGCCGGGTTCTTCGACAAACCTCGTTGGGGCCGGTTTTTCCGGCTTCGTACAGTTTTTTGCCGGCCCCGGCGACGTACGTGCCGCATGTTCGCTTATCGACTATAATACGAACTGGCACGCGTCCACCCCGAAACCCCACCAACGGAGGATATCATGCAATTTCTCACTTCCATTGTCGGCCTCGTGCTCTGCCTTGGCGCCTTTTCCTTGGCCGATGACCTGAGGGTTCTTCCTCAGACGCTCCCGGGTGATATCCCACCGAACAAGATGCTCTATGAGCATCTGCTGACCAAGGCCTACGCCGCATTCGACCGGAAGCAAGCCGCGTACGAGGCGATGAAGACCCCGGAAGAGATCGAGGCCTATCAGGATCGCATGAAACGGTTCTTTCTGGACCGGATCGGGGAATTCCCCGAGAAGACCCCCTTAAACGCGAAGACCGTCGCCGCACAGCAGCGCGATGGGTACCGAATCGAAAAGGTCCTCTTCGAAAGCCTGCCCGGGGTTTACGTCTCGGCCATTCTCTACCTGCCGGAGGCCGAGCCCCCCTATCCGGGCGTTTTGGTTCCCTGCGGGCACAGCCAGAACGGCAAGGCGCGGGATTTGTACCAGCGCGCGCCGATTCTCATGGCGAAGAACGGGATGGCCGCCCTCTGCTTCGATCCGATCGAGCAGGGGGAGCGAATTCAGCTCTTCAAGGAAAACGGCGAGCCCTATGCCGCGAGCGTCTTCGCCCATCAGATGATCGGCGTGGGGAGCACGCTCGTCGGACGCGACACGGCCCATTTTCGCATTTGGGATTCCATCCGCGCCCTCGACTACCTGGCGGGCCGTCCGGAAGTCGACCCCGAGCGGCTCGGCTGTACCGGTATTTCAGGAGGGGGAACGGAAACGAGTTACCTGATGGCACTGGACGCTCGCGTTCGTGCCGCCGCGCCGGGGTGCTACATCACGAGCTTCAAACGGCTGCTGGAGACGATCGGGCCGCAGGACGCCGAGCAGTGCATCTCGGGGCAAATCGCCTTCGGAATGGACCACGCCGACTACATCATGATGCGGGCGCCCCAGCCGACGCTCGTCATGACGACCACGGAGGACTATTTCGACATTACCGGCGCGTGGGATTCGTATCGGATGGCGAAACGGCTCTATCAGAAGCTGGGACGAAGCGAGAATGTCGACATCTTCGAGATGCCCGGCAAGCACGGATTTCCGCTGGAAATGCGGGTGGCCGCGTGCCGGTGGATGCGCCGGTGGCTGCTCGATAAGCACGAGCCGATCTGGGAGGACGATTTCCCTGTCGCCAAGGACGAGGACGTCTGGTGTGCCCCGGAAGGCCGCGTGATGAACCTGCCGGGCGCGCGGACGACCTACGAAGTCAACATTGAATACGAGAAGGAACTCGCGGCGCGCCGAGCGGAGCTTTGGGCGCAGGGGAAAGAGGCCGGTCTGGCAAAGGTCCGCGAGTTGACCGGCATCCGTGCGGACATTCCGGCCGCGACGGCGGAGAAGGCCGGTTCGATCACGAGGGAGGGCTACCGGATCGACAAGCTGATCCTCGAGCCGGAAGACGGGGTCTACCTGCCGGCACTGGCGTTTGTTCCGGCAAATCGCACCGGCGATGCCCTACTGTACCTGCACGAAGACGGCAAGGCGGCCGACGCGGCAGTGGGAGGACCGATCGAGGAATTGGTGAAGAAGGGATCGCTCGTCCTCGCGGTCGATTTGCGAGGGATCGGTGAGACGGTCGTCTCGACGAAGGTCGTCTACGGCAACCACGTCGGCCCCGACTGGAGGGAATCGTATCTGGCGGACATGCTCGGCACGTCGATCCTCGCACTGAGGGCGGAGGACATCTTGGCGTCGGCCGCGTTCCTGGCGGACTATGAGGAAAAGGACGCGCCGAACGCGGTCCACCTCGTCAGCGTCGGCCGGACCGGTCCACCGGCTCTCCATGCGGCGGCCCTGGCTCCGGACCGTTTCGCCACGGTGACCCTCCAACGGTGCTTGAATTCCTGGGTAGACGTCGTCCGAACGCCAAAGTCGATCCGCCAGCGCGTAAACGCGGTCCACGGGGCGCTTGCCGCGTACGACCTTCCGGACCTGGTCGCGACGTTGCCAAAGGAAAAGGTGACGATCGAAGAACCGGCGACGGCGACCGGACAAACACTGCAATAGACGTTAGCGGTGAATTCCGCCGCCGCGCAATCCACGCTGAACCGGCCACCTCCCAGGAGTTCAGGCGATCCGAAGTGACTCCGGCAAACCCTCTTGAGTTGGTCCGGTCGGCTATTTGTCGTATTCCCCGACAAGCCAGCCGTCCTTCGCCTTCAGGCGAGTCAGGGCGAGGGGGCCGGCCTTTTTCCATTCCCCTTCAAAGGTCAGGGGCTTCGGGACGAGTTCCTTTTCGAAGAGCTTCTCCAGACGGCGCTGGAGGAGAGTCTTGATCGTGGTCTCCTTGGCGGAGAGCCTCGGTTCGTCTCGCCCCGCGAAGTCGAGGGGGGTGATGTCAAAGGCGTCGTCGCGGAGGAGTGTGACCGCCGCGTCCTGCTTCTCGATGGTGTAGGTCACGACCACGGCCATTCCGGGATGGATTTCTTCACCGCGGAGGAATCGCCGGGCGCGGATTCCAAAGCGAACTCGGTTCTCGGCGAAACCGACCCAGATCGGGTTTTCCGGCGCGAAATCGATTCCCCAGGGCTGTTCGCCTTTTTCTTCTTCAACGCGCGGCGGAACCGAGCCCAGAATATCTTTCAGAAGAGAATGGAAATCGTCTTCCATCAAGAAGACCCCGCCCAGAGCGCTCGAAGCCGTGTTATTGACAAGGCTCTCATGAAGCTGGAACGCCAGTCGGGCATTCCCCATCGGCGGCGGCTCGGTCCCCGCCGCGATCTGATCGGCCTTGGCTTGAAGGATGCGGCAGCAAAGGTGGGTCGCCGTCGTACTGAATTCCATCGATTCCGGAGAAAGCCGGAACCGCCGCAGCGGCCGCAATACCCGCGACCGGTAGTTCTTGTTCGCCTCGGACAGGACTTCGCCGATTTGCCGATCGACCCGCCGATTCAACCGGACCTCGGCGTGGCGGGAGGCGATTTGCTCTCCCAACCGTTTCTGCTGATACGCCCGCTTCGTCGCGATCCGTTGAACGATCTGGAGGCGGCTCGACGTTGAAATCGATTTGAATCGGCTTTTCGTGTCGGCGGACGATACGGTGGGAAAGCACGAGAGTCCGTCGCGGTCGATCAATAACCGCTTCACGGCGGCGAAACCGGTAGCCGCCGTGCTGTAGATCGTCGCCGGGCCGTTTACGCCGACGTTATCCGTTTGGGTGTTTCCCGTGAAACGGATGTCGATGAGGCCGCGTCCCTCGAACGGGACCAATTCGGCGGAGACGGAGCCGACGGTCGTCCCTCGGCCGCGCACCCGGGTTCCCAGAATACAGTCGGTCACGTCGGTCGGCTCGGAAACATCGCGACGGACGGCTTCGCCGAGGAAGCCGGCGGAAAACTGAAAGCGGAAGTTCGGCAGACCAAACCGCTCGCGAATCCGCTCGATCAATCCGGGCGCCTGGCCGGCCGCTTCGAGCCAGCCGACCAGACGGCCGATCTTCCCCCGAGTCAGTGGGTCGGGATCGGACGTCTCCCGCGCCAGCGCGTCGGCGAGAGCCTCGAGCTGCCGTTGATAGGTCTTCGCCAGTTGCGGGTCGTCCTTCGCCCGATGGAGGGCCAACATTCGGAACAGAGCCTCGCGCGTGTCGAGAAACCAGACGTACCGCAGGGCTTCCTGGTCGTCGCGGGCCAGCAGGCGATAGGTCTTCTCGACGGCGGCGAGGTCCGGCACTTCGTTGGCAAGCTCGCGCCGCAGTTCCTCGAAATGGAGGTGCTTGCGCCAGCCCTCGGCATTGTCGTCATCTTGGCGGAATCGCGCATCCAGCTTTTTAACCGCGGCGACTGCATCCCGCTTCGCCCTCGCCAGATCGTCCTCGGTAATCGGGCGGAACCGGGACTTCGCCTCCTCGGCGGCGCGAACGAGGGGGTCCTCGATGGAGGGGATCGGGTTTTCCGACTCGGCGGGGTCCGCCCGTCCCTCGACCGTGACGCCATCAGGAGGGGCCAATCCAGACGGGTTTTCGAGGGCCGACGAAAACGGGGAAACGATCAAGATGAAGACGCCGGCCCAAAGGACGGAATATCGGCGGGTCATTGGTGGTCCCATCGGGGGTTTTTTGGAGGGGGATTCCGAAGTGGCGAAGGACGGGTTGCCGGCTCTTCGCCACGGCTTTGACGGTCCGAGGACGCAAAAGACGTCAACTCGGACCTTTGGTAAATATCGAATTCTTGCGGATCAAACAGAGGGAAGAACGTTCGGAACGCACTTTTTCCGACGATTTTTTCCCACCGGCACGTTGATTTGCTCAAGCGTATCGGTTAAACATGAGGAAATCAACCGGCGTCACCGGAAAGACCGTTAGTTTCGCCCCAACTTGCGAAAAAGGCAAAGGTGTTCGAACCGCCCCATTTTATGAACGTCTGCGCCACCGTGGGGTCTCCGGCGAGTGGCTCCGGAGCCGAGGGGTTTACCATCCCTCGGCACGCGCTTCCGTGTTCCTGGGGTCGCGGGCGCCGGGTGAGATGCTTGGGGTGCTGGCTTGTTCGTGGGGAAACCACGATTAGGAGCGCGACGTCGCGGGCTTCTTGCCGGATTGCGTCGCTCTGACGGATCGCATTCCTACCTTTTTTCGTCGTTCGTGCCGTCGCGAGGAGCGAAGCGGACGACTCGGAAAATCGCCGTGTCGGCTTGGTCCGGTCTTCTCGGACCAGAAGAGTTTTATTGCAACAGGAGTGGACACTATGCCCGTAAGAGTAGCTACGCTGTTTTTCTACCTTCTACTGATGTTTGGATACTCGGTCGCCGCGACCGAACCGACGACGCCGGTCGTGAATCCGGCCCAGTCCGACGCGGCCGCCGCGATACCCAATTTCGAAGCGGGGCCGCCTTGGCTTTCGGACTACGGCGACGCCGTAAACATGGCCCAAAGAGACCGCAAAATGCTGCTGATCCTCTTCCTCGATCCTCGTGCTCCCGGTCGGGCGACGCAATTCCGGGACAAAGTCCTCGGCCACCTCGAACTGCAAGCGCACCTGTCCAATTACGTCCTACTCCAATTGGCGACGGACGCGACGATCGAAACGGCCGAGGGAGATTGCGTCCTGCTTCGAACCGAGCCCCTTTCCGAGATGCTGGGTTTGGACGGCATCGCGATCGCGGATTATTCCGATCCCGGTTCCGACATGTACGAATCGGTGATCAGCGTCTTCCCATTCTTGAACGGGCGGGTATATGACCTGGAACAGACCCGGGTGATTCTGACCCTCCCGCCCGGGACGCTAACACAGCGGACGTTGATCTACGCCGTGCGGACCCATCCGGAGAAACCGCGCAGCGCTCACGGACGGCTCCACCCGAATCTGGGCCGCGAGGCGCGTTGGCATTCGGGACTGATGGCGCGAATCCGCCGCAGCGGGCACCATCACTGGGAGACGCGATTCCACCGGATCAACGGGCAGATTCCCGGCGGCTTGACGGCGACGGAAGTCGCGGCGGAAAGCTGGCCGGGACAGAGCCTGTTGGCGGCGGCCATTGAATGCGTCCGGTGCTGGCGGCTTTCCTCCGGCCACTGGCGAGCGGTCCGCGCGAGCCATCCCTATTACGGCTACGACATGAAACGGGGTTCCAACGGCGTCTGGTACGCTACCGGAATTTTCGGAGCGCGGAACCGGTATTAGACAGGGGAACGGGTTTCACGTGAAACCGCCCCCAGCCGTGGCGAAAAGCGGAAGGGGGGCCCGATTCGGGACCCCCTTCAAGGATTCTTCGGAACTAACGGAATGCCGACGGCGAGACCGATCGCGCGGCATGCCTCAGGAGAGCAGTTTGGCGACCGATTTCAGGAGGCGGTCCATCGCGAACGGTTTGCGGATGTAGTCGTCCACGCCGAGCGTTTCGGCATAGGCCTTGTGGCGGTTGCCTTCATTGGCGGTGACCATGATGACCTTGGTCGGAAAGGTCCGGGTGACGCGGAGCTTCTCCAAGACGAGAAAACCGCTCCGCAAGGGCATCATCATGTCAAGGATGATAAGGTCGGGATCTTCGCGCTCCGCCATCGCCAGGCCTTCGTTTCCGTTGCGGGCGACGAAAACCTGGTATCCCTTTGCTTCGAGGGCGACTCGCATCGACTCGATGATCTCTTGATCGTCATCGACCAGGAGAATCCGCTTGGCGGAGTTCTCCGCGGGGGTTTCCGTTCTCTCTTCGTGCATGACTGCGTTCCTCGGGGTCGACAAGCCCTGCGGCTCAGTCGACGTAGGTTTCCAAAAACCGGGCAAGCCGATGGAAATCGGAACCCGGCTTGATGAATCGAACGACGGTGACGAGCGTCTTGGGGTCGACCAGCTTCTCGAACGGAACATAGTACAAGTCAAGCTGTCCCGAGACCGATACCATGACCCCGTCGAGCCCTTCTTCCACGAGGGCACGGTAGGCACCGACACCCAACTGGCTACCCAGCATGACGTCGAAGGCCTGCGGTTGCGCGCATCGGGATTCGTACCCCAACGTCAAGGCGGTGATCTTCCTTTTGCGGTTCGTCTGCTTCTCGTACTCCGCCGCGATCAGGTCGGTGAAAAACCGGCTGAGGTTGATCTTGGATATCGCGATGTGGCCGTGCTCGTCGCGAGGGACGTCCTTGATTTCGCTATACGGAAGATACTCCGCCAGACCTTCGGCCAGGACGATCACCCCATACGGCTTATTCTCGCGTTCCTCCCGGACCCGCATCGTCGCGACGATCCGCTTAATGACGGCGTCGAGATTCATCACGCGCCGCGTCGACTTCGCCTGGGTCTTCGGATCGGTCACTTCCTCGGTCCTTTCGTACTCGCCGGTAACGTCCTCCACGCTGATGACCAGGCTGGCCTCACCGGCGATCGCCGCCCCGTAGGCAAGCCAACCGGCGCTGCGGCCCATGCACTCGGCGACGAAGTAGCTCCGGGCCGATTCGGCGTCGGCGAGCAGGTTGCGGATTTCCGTGGCGAGGAACTCCACCGCCGTAAAGAATCCGAAGGTGAAGTCGATGCCCATGTAGTCGTTGTCGATCGTCTTGGGCAGGTGAACGACCGGAATCCGCTTGCTTCCCTCCGGCAGGTGATCCTGAAACCGCTGAAACTTGTTCGCCGTCTTCAACGTGTCATCGCCGCCGATGGAGATCAACGCGTCAACGCCGATGGAACGAAGCGCGTCGTAGACCGTTTTCAGGGGAGCGGTCCTTTCAGAGTCCTCCAGGTGATCCGGATGCGATACCTTCTTACCCGGATTCGCCCGAGCCGTTCCGATGATAATCCCCTGACGGTTTCGAGTCCGCTTCAAGGCCGCGTGGTCCAATCGCACGTAATCTCGACCCTCTCGGAGGACGTAGTCGCCGCCGAATTCCATCAGGTGCGAATAGCCGTTGAGCACGCCGACCACTTCAATGCCGTTGCGGAGGAACGAGCAGGCCGCCGTCGAAATAACCGCGTTGGCCGCCGGGGCCGGACCGCCGGCGAACAGAATGGCGACTTTCGTAATATCGGAAGCGGTCTGAGGAGGACGGGAAAGCGTATTCGACATCAATGCATGAACTCCGGGGGGAAATGGTGCTTTTGTTCAGTGGTGCTTCAAAGCCGCGTATTGTACAACGCCCCGTCTGTCGTGGAAAGGTGGTCAGGTCGGACGAAAGACAAAAACATCAATTTTTGATTATCCACGGAGGATCGCTTGCCCCTCGGAATCGGTTCGATTAAAGTGAGAGGGTGGACGTTTCCGTGCGACCCCCCGGCCAGGGTTTGGAGCGACGAGGCCTCGGCCGACTTTCGAGCCGGGGACCGATCGCCGATCCCCCCTTGCGTGCGGCTAGGGCGGCGAACGATGCCAACGCTCACCTTTACCATTTTACCTCAATCCGTGCGAGTAGTCCCCTACTCGCTCAATCGCATATCGCTAATACGGAGTGACTCATGGAAGGATTTCCCGACGTAAAAAAGATTCGATACGAAGGTCCCGATTCTAAGAACCCGCTGGCGTTTCGGCACTACGACGCGGACGAGGTCGTCGAGGGTAAGACCATGGCGGAACAACTCCGTTTCAGTGTCGCCTATTGGCACACGATGCGGGGAACCGGAGCGGATCCGTTCGGACCGGGTACGATGTTGCGACCCTGGGAAGGACCGGAAGACACGGTCGAGAACGCCTGCAACCGGGTTCGAGTCTTTTTTGAGTTCTGCGAGAAGCTGGGAGCCGGGTTTTTCTGTTTCCATGACCGCGACGTCGCCCCCGAAGGGAAGACGTTAACGGAGTCAAACGCGAATCTCGATGCGGTCGTTAAAGTCATCAAGGAACAAATGGACCGGACCGGCATCAAGCTGCTTTGGGGAACGGCGAACCTTTTTAGTAATCCGCGATACATGCATGGCGCGGCGACGAGCTGCAACGCGGACGCTTTCGCGTATGCGGCCGCCCAAGTGAAGAAGGCGCTCGAAGTCACGAAGGAACTGGGGGGAGACGGCTATACTTTCTGGGGGGGTCGCGAAGGCTACCAGAACCTCTGGAATACGGACATGAAGCGAGAAATCGACCACCTCGCGAAATTCATGCATATGGCGGTCGACTACGCGAAGGAGATCGGCTTTACCGGCCAGTTCTATTTCGAACCCAAGCCGAAGGAGCCGACCAAGCATCAATACGATTTCGATGCCGCCAACTGCATCAATTTCCTGCGGGCCTACGGGTTGGAAGACCACGTCAAGTTGAATATCGAAACGAACCATGCCACCTTGGCGGGACACACCGTCGAGCATGAACTCGATTATGCCGGGATGCAGGGCTTTCTCGGATCGGTCGACGCGAATACCGGCGATCTCTTGCTCGGTTGGGATACCGATCAGTTCCCCACGGACGTCTACATGACCACGAAGATCATGCTCGCCTTCTTGAAGTTTGGCGGTCTGGCACCGGGGGGAGTCAATTTTGACGCGAAGGTTCGCCGAGAGAGCTTCGAACCGATCGACCTGTTGCACGCCCACGTCGGCGGCATGGACACCTTCGCCAAAGGTTTGAAGCTGGCCGCGGCGATCCGCGCCGACGGCGAATTGGCAAAATGGGTCGCCAATCGCTACTCCTCGTGGGATTCCGGCGTCGGCGCCGAGATCGAACGAGGCAACCACGACTTCAAGTCGCTCGAAGCGTATATGCTCGAAAAAGGCGAGGTTTCACCAAATTCAAGTGGACGCCAAGAGGCCTACGAGAACCTGATCAACACCTATATTTTCTAGGGGGAGGATTTCCCCCACATTCACGATACTATCCTTCGGTGTGCCGGGAACCTCCTCGGCGCGCAGATATTTCCTTCCCTGGAGACCCACCATGAAACACACCCTCCACCGCCGTTCTTTTCTGAAAGCCTCGGCCGCCCTGGGAGCGGCCGGGTTTGCCGTGCCATCGTTCGCCCAATCGGAGAACGCCAACGAGAAGCTCAACATTGCCGTGATCGGTCCCGGCGGCCGCGGATACGGTAATCTGATGGGAATCTTGCAAGAGAACGTCGTTGCCTTCGCGGACGTCGACCAACGACGTGCCGCCGAGGCGTACGAAAAGTGCCCCGACGCGAAGCGTTTCGTCGATTATCGGGAAATGCTGGACAAGATGGATAAGGAGATTGACGCCGTTCTGGTTTCGACTCCGGACCATACCCACGCCGCGCCGGCGGTCATGGCAATGAAAATGGGCAAGCACTGCTACTGCGAAAAGCCTCTAGCTCACCAGGTTTACGAGACCCGCAAGATGCGCGAGGTGGCGGCGGAAAAAAAACTGGCCACGCAGATGGGAACACAGATCCACGCCGGCGACAACTACCGCCGCGTCGTGGAACTGGTCCAGGGGGGGGCGATCGGTCCGGTTCATCATGTCCACGTTTGGAGTGCCGCCGTTTACGGAGGCGTGAAGCTGCCGACCGATAAGCCGCCGGTTCCTCCGGAACTGAATTGGGACCTGTGGATCGGCCCCGCCCCCTACAGGGACTATCATCCCTGCTACGTCCCATTCCACTGGCGAAACTGGCTCGACTTCGGAAACGGAACGTTGGGCGACTTCGGGTGCCATTATGGCGACCTGGCATTCTGGGCCCTGAAACTCCGCTATCCAACAAGCGTGCAGGTCGTCGAAGGTCCGGAGCCCGACCCCCAGGCGACGCCGCTGGGCCTAGTGATCGACTACGAGTTTCCTGAGCGCGAAGGCATGCCCCCGGTGAAATACACGTGGTATGATGGGGGGAACAAGCCAGCCGTCTTGCGGAAGCTCTCCGATGACTTCGATAAGGGAACGGACAAAAAGGACTCACTCATGTGGGGGAGTGCCGTCCTTTTCGAAGGGGATGACGGATGCCTCCTGTCCGACTACTCGAATCATGTTCTCCTGCCGAAGGAGAAGTACGCCGACTTCAAACGTCCCGATCCGACCATTCCCAGCTCGATCGGTCATCACAAGGAATGGATCGAAGCCTGCAAGACGGGGTCGCCCACGACCTGCAACTTTGACTATTCCGGCGCTCTTACCGAAGCGGTCTTGCTGGGGATGGTTTCCTATCGCGTGGGCTGCAAAAAACTCGACTGGGACGGCGAAAATCTCAAAGCCCCGAACTGCCCTGAAGCAGACGCATTCATCCGCAGGGAGTATCGGGAAGGTTGGACGCTGTAGTGCAACCAGGGCCGTGTTTGGTCGGCGTTCGACTTTTCCGCGCCCAATTCGCGAATAATCGAGAAAACAGCCCTGACCGGCATTCCAGCGGTCAGGGCTGTCGTTCTTTCCAGTAGCCGGGATCCATATTGAGCGAAAAGACTTCACTTGCCTCCGACCGCTTGAAACCTGTTACCCGTTCGATGCCGACATTCCGCACCCTCACCCTCGGCTGCAAAGTAAACCAATACGAGACGGAACAGCTTTGCCAAACCCTTGTCGAAGCAGGCTTTGCGCCTGCCGAAGAAGGAGAAGCGGCCGACTTCTGCTTCATACACACCTGTACCGTGACCAGAGAGGCCGACCTCAAGAGCCGTAAGGCCATCCGGCAGGCGATTAGGAGGAATCCGCGCGGCAGGGTGATCGTGACCGGATGCTACGCAAAACGTGCCGGCCCGGTGCTCCGCTCAATCGAGGGGGTTTCGGAGGTCTTCTCGGAAATATCCGACCTCGCGGGATGGTTGAGGTCCGTGGGTATTGAGCGTTTAGCGGATGGAATCCATCGGTTCGGCGAACGCCACCGCGCCTATGTCAAGATTCAAGACGGATGTGTCGCACGGTGCAGTTACTGCGTCATTCCACTCTGCCGACCGCGACTGGTAAGCCGTCCGATCGAGGAGATTCTGCGAGAGATTTCGCGATTGGCCGAGAACGGATACCGCGAAATCGTCCTCACGGGGATTCATCTGGGGTTCTATGGCGTGGATGAGGTCGGGCGGAATGTGGGTCCCGGTTTCGAAGAGCTATTGGAGAGAATCGCCCGAATGCCGGGGGAGTTCCGCGTCCGGATTTCGAGCATCCATGCCACGGAGTTGACCGAGGGGTTGATCGAAACGATATGTACGTTTCCGAAACGCATCTGCCCGCATGTCCACCTTTCCCTTCAAAGCGGTTCTGACGAGGTGTTGGCGAGAATGAACCGACGGTATTCGGCCGCGGAATACGTCGAAAAGTGCCAGCGTCTTCGTCAGCGCGTCGAGATGCCGGCCCTGACGACCGACGTCATCGTGGGTTTTCCGGGCGAGACGGAGCGGGATTTCGAGCAAACGCTAAAGGTCCTTCGCGCGGTCGGGTTCCTCAAAGTACATACTTTTCGTTTCAGCCCGCGTGAGGGGACGGCGGCCGCGAGAATGGTTCAGACGGTCTCCAGCGCGGAGAAGGTTCGGCGCGCGGCGGAGGTCGCCGAACTGGAGAAATCCTTGCGTAAGGAGTATTTGCGGCGGTTGATGCCGATTCCGCTACAGGTTCTCGTGGAACGATATTGCGGACCCCGGCTCATCCGTGGTACCGCCGGGCACTATGTTCCAGTAGAAATGGATGGGGATGCACGGTTCGTCGGCGATCTAGTAACGGCCCTGCCATCTTCAATTCGAGAGGGGAGGATCGTTGCGAAGCTGGATCGCGACAGGTTGAGAACAAACGGGCCGGCCGATTGAAGGTGTGTTCCCACCCATGACGGAGCCAGCCGTTCCCTTTTCGGCAGAGGGTGTTAAAATGGGGGAAACTAATATGCCATGAATTGGGGAATCTTGAATTGACTGATTCCAACTTGTCTTGGGCGCGCGGATGCGTCAAAATAGCGGGTTCACCCCCTGGAAAGAATACGGGGAGACGCATACCCGTCAACGGACGGGGCCCCTTTTTTCGTGATTACGGAGGAGACGTCGGGAATGGCAGAGGAGAAGAAACTACACGTCGACGAAGACTGGAAAGAACGAGTCCAGGCCGAAAAGGAAGAAGCACAGCGCAAGGTGGAGGCGATCCGGAAGGAGACCGCGACCGCCCAGACGGAAGAGACAAAAGCCCAGGGAAGAGAAAACGGT
The DNA here is from genome assembly GCA_964520785.1 of uncultured Planctomycetaceae bacterium. Lineage (GTDB taxonomy): Bacteria > Planctomycetota > Planctomycetia > Pirellulales > Thermoguttaceae > CAZFQG01. The sequence goes on from CAZFQG010000030.1 coordinate 19,268, forward strand.
GGTGCTCGGACGGAGGATATTCAATGGCCGGAACCGTCTTTGCAGTTGCTCGCGACGTCTCTGGGGAGCCAAGCGATGGTGACACTGGGCGTTTTGCCGCATCCGGTCACGAAGAAGCACGAGGTGGATTTGGGTCAGGCAAAACACATCATCGACACTCTCCAACTGCTAATGGACAAGACCGAGGGGAATCGCACGCTGGAAGAGACGCGAGATCTCGACGGGATGCTCCACGAACTGCGAATGGCATTCGTCGCAGTGAAACAAGCCGCGGGAGCTCCCGGCATCGGCGAATAACTGGAGATATAGGGAGCCAAAAATGAACCCATGCTCGGTCCGGAACGTGTCTCGAACCGCCGTTGATACCGGCGGTCAACTCGGTTGATACGGGGGGATCGGGCCCTCCTGGTCAAGGTCCGATTCCTGGCTTCTTGCATTCCTGCCGGGCAACACACACCGGCTAACGAAATCCAGGAATCTTCCCGGGCCGAGCATGGGGTTTTCTCTTGGGGAAACGGTTGGTATCCTCGTTCTTCCTCGTTAGTCCGCTAGTTTGTCGAACAGACGGCGGAATCTCGGCATTCGCTGTTCGAGGTAATTCAGCCACCGCGAAGGATTCCATATCTCGACGCACACGCCGGCACCCACGATAAGGACCTCACCCCCCGGCTCGACGCCGAGGAATTCGCGGAATCCCTCCGGGATAAGCAAACGACCTCTTGCGCCGAGTTCGACCGGGCGATGTCTCGTCGAGAGGAGCCGTCCGAGGAGCTGGACCTGGGAGATTCTCCCGTCGAGACGTCCTGACTGCATTTTTCGCTTCACCAGTTCGATTCCGTCTTCGAGCTTTGCCTGCCAATGCCTGGCATTCCACAGGCTAATGCATCCCGGCCTCTCCTTCGCGAGAAAACACTCGGTGTTCTCGGCCTTCAGCTCGCTAACCAGTTCCGTAGGGATGGTAACGCGAAAACGCTCGTCCAGCGTCCGATGGAACTCACCCAGGATGAACGATTGAGAATCGGACATGCGCGCTCACGCGGGAACCCTGCCGATTTGTGCCGTTTCCATTCACTTCGACGTTGGTATTACCTCGTTTTTTTCGTTATGGGATAGTTTACCACAATTCATACGGAAGTGACCGCCTATTGGGCTGAAAACCCACAACAAGAGAGATCATATCACAAAAGAAGTCGCTGCCAATAGCGGTCCACCGGTTTTTTCGGATAATTCTTCTGATGGTCGCCGCAGCAGCGATTCGGGTAGATGTGTCGGGTTCTCTCAGAAGCCCGTGAACGGCTACGCCTTGGGGGAAAGCGGAAGAAACGGACACAAAAACTCGTCTTTCCTGCTTTTCTCCTATTCTGTACAATCCGGCCCGGCTTGAAGAATTCCCCATACCGGGTGGTCCGCATTGGGATTTGTTTTTGGTTGAGCATTCACGTACCTTGATGGCCCAGTTATGAGTTTTCGCCGCAGCGGATCACGCGACGACCGGCGGCGTCGCGTGTTGAATGAGACGATTTCCTATCGGCAGGCCGTCGCCGCGCGCGACTGGTCGGATCGGGAGCGGCCCGAGCACAAGTCGGCCCACTACGGAGACGCGTCGTTCTTGGAAGAACAACCCCGGCTGACCGACTTGGCGCCGCGAAGACCGATTGCGTTTCTCGTACTTTTCATCGTCGGCTGCCTTGTTATCGGGGGGCTTTTGGGCTTGCACTATTTTGCCGTGCAACGATTCGCCCATCTCACGACGGACGGGAAGGTCGAGGCATTCCACCTCGACGCGGAGGGGACCGTCGCCGTGTGGTTTTCTTCGTTCCTGCTGCTGTTGTCGGCGGTGGGGGCGATGCTGGTGTACTCGATCCGCCGGTTCCGCACGGACGACTATAACGGGAGATACCGCATCTGGGTCTGGGCGGCCCTTTGTTGGCTCGTCATGAGTATCGACGAGACCGGCAGCCTACACGAGGGGTTCAAGGAAGCGATGTCCCTCTTCACCGGGACGCGGATTCTCGGCGATGGCTCCATGTGGTGGATCATGGCGTATTTCTTCATCCTGGCGCCGGTCGGAATCCGCCTTCTTCTGGACATGCGCGAGAGCAAGCTATCGGTCGCCTCGTTCGTCTGCGTCGCGTTTTGTTACGTAAACGCCGTCGCGGCCCAACTCGGCCTATTCTTCCCCACGGAAACCGACGCGGCGATCATGATTGAGGAAGGCCTGGAGATGCTCGGGAACTTGTTCCTCCTATTGACGATGGGGCTGTATCTCCGGCACGTTCTGGCCGACGCCGAAGGCCTTCTGCCGCACCGCGCGAAGGATGACGAGGCGGAGGATTCGGAGGAAATCGGAGAATTCGGCGACGACGTCGAGGACGAGGACGAATACGAAATCGATCCACGGCGCGAAGCGGCCCTTGTCGAGAAGGCACGAACCATACGGATGTCCGCCGCCCGTCCCACCGCTTCCAAACCGGCGCCCCCCGCGCCGCAAGCGCCGCAAGCGCTATCGTCCTCTCCCGAATTCTCCTCGATCGGCGAAGCAGAGGAATACTACGGTCGGAGACTCACGAAGCAGGAGAAGAAGCGGATCCGCCAGCAGATCGTCCAACGGAAGAACAGGGCGGGATAGAGGCCGCCGGGCTTCTTCGGTCGCACTGTACGGTCACGACACACACCTCCCGGCGGCCCTCTTGACTGCCGCGTCCAGCCTCGCCAGGCAGCTTTTTTTGCCCAGAATATCGAGTGTTTCGAACAGCCCGCAGCCGACGGCGGTTCCGGTGACGGCGACGCGGACGGCGTGGATGAGATCGCCGACTTTGAGGTCGTGGAGTTCGACGAACGCTTTGAGGTGTCCTTCCAGGAAGGCCGCGTCGAAGGCTTCCATTTCGGCGAGGGAGTCACGGTATTTCTGAAGGAGTGCGGCGGCCCGGGGTTTTATGATTCGCTTCTTGAACGCCGCTTCGTCGTATTCCAGCGCGTCGTCCGCGACGAAGAAATATGGGTAATCGAGAACGTCTCCGGCTACTTTGATGCGATCCGCGGCGGCGCGGAGAATCTTCCGCACGCGCGACCGCGATTGTTCGGTCGCCGGCGCCGGGAGATAGCCCGCCCTTTCCAGGAACGGCATCACGGCATCCAACTTCTCCTCGTCGCCGAGTGCCTGCATGTGTCGTTCCTGGAACGCCTGCAGCTTATTGGCGTCGAAACTGGCCGGGGCCTTGTTGACGCGGTCGAGGGTGAAATGGGTGACGAGTTCGTCCTTCGTGAAGTACTCCGTCTTGTCGTCCAGCGACCATCCCAACAGGGCGAGGTAGTTGACGACCGCCTCCGGCAGGTATCCCACCTCGCGGTAGAAATCGACGATGACCGGGTTGAATTCCTCCGCCTCCGCCGTAAGCCCCACCTTTTTCGCGACGGCCAGCCCGTGCTCGACCAGTTGGGCGAAGTCGCGGTTTTTTAGGTACTTCGCCAGCTTGCGCTTGCTGAGCTTGACCTTGCTGCCCGGCTCGGCGACGCACGGCAGGTGCGCGTACTTCGGCAATTCATACCCGAGCGCCTCGGCGATGAAGATTTGCCGCGGCGTGTTCGAAAGGTGTTCCTCGGCGCGGATGACATGGGAAATCTCCATGGCGTGGTCGTCGACGACGCTGGCGAGGTGGTACAGGCACGACCCGTCCCCCCTTTGGACGACGTGGTCTTGCTCCTGGGCCCAGTCGAATTCGACGTTTCCTCGGACGAGGTCGGGAATGACCAGTTTTCCCTCGCGCGGCATTTTCAGCCGGACGACGGCGGAGCGTCCCTCGGCCTCGAACCGGGCCTTCCCTTGCGGAGTCTCGGCCATGAAACGGCGACTGTAGACGAAGGTCCGCTTCTCCTTCTCCGCGGCCTCGCGTTCCGCTTTGATTTCATCCGGAGTGGCGAAATCGTAGTAGGCATGGCCCGACAAAATCAGCTTTTCGGCCGCGGCGCGGTAGAGTTCGCCGCGCTGGGATTGGTAGTAGGGGCCGAACGGCCCCCCGACCTCCGGCCCCTCGTCCCAGTCGATTCCAAGCCAACGCAGCCCGTCGAGAATGGGCTGCAACGCCTCTTCGACGTTGCGCTGCTGGTCGGTATCGTCAATCCGCAAGACGAATTCTCCGCCATGCTTCCGCGCGAACAGCCAGCAAAAAAGGGCCGTTCGAACGCCGCCGATATGGAGGTAACCGGTAGGACTGGGGGCGAATCGGGTTCGGATCATTGGTCTTGGTCCGGCAAACGAGGGCAGAAAAGTCGCGCATACCACGAAGTGACGCGAACTCAGAGCCGAACCACTCCCGCTAGACCGCCACGGATGCGCCGGGACCGATTGGGGTGTTGGAAGGGGAAGTCATTCGGAATAAACGACTTGTGACGAACGAGTCGATTCAAGCGGAGGGCATGGGATTCGAACCCACAACCCCGGTCAAGGGGCACCTCATTTCCAGTGAGGCCGCTAGCCATTCGCTTACCCTCCTAAAGCGGGGTTTCCCGCAATGCCGCCCCCGCATTCTGGCGGCTCCTAAATCATTATCTCCGTCCGCCGCCCTGTCAAGGGGGAGCCGGAAATCGGGTTTACACCCCCAAAAGGCGACACGAAGTGGTCGTTCCGGGTTCACGAATTCGAAACACTCTAAAGTCTAAGGGTAATTCTTCTCGAAATTATTATGCGGACGGCTAGCTTTTTCGGGTGCTGAAGGAACGAACCCGGCTTTCCTCAGGGAAACGCGTTAGGAAAAGCAAGCTCGCAGGGGGGATTCCGCGAGCGGCCATGCGTGCAGGCCCAATTGGGCGTGCAGGCGCGGTCTTCGTGCTCCTTCTTGCGTTGGTCCGTTTCCAGCGTTTCGGATAAGAGTGAGATTTCAGTGTGCGTAAGATAGGAAGCAAGTTATCTATTTTACGGATTTTCACTGGTTTCCGAATGCTCGAAGAACCGATGAATTATTTGCGGCGCGGATGAAAGGATTGCCGTCCGAGCCACAAGAAGAGAAGCGGTTGAAGTGACAAGGGCCCCGACCCAGACGTGGGCAAAGGACAGCCGGCGGTTTCCCACCGCCCCAGACGATGGATCGCCATGAGGTTGTCTCTTGCAAACGCGGGGCGATAACGTTTGAGTCGAAACCTATCGACCCAAATCAAAGAACAGAAGCGAGCAAGAGTAACGGAGAGCCTGCAATGAAGGTCTTCACAACCGGTCAGGTCGCAAAGATCTGCAAGGTGGCCCCGCGCACCGTAAGTAAGTGGTTTGATTCCGGACGGCTGAAAGGCTATCGCATTCCGGGATCCCAAGACCGACGAATTCCGCGGGAGTATTTGATTAAGTTCCTCAAGGAACATGGAATGCCCTTGGGCGACTTGGAGGACGAGGCCATGGCCAAGGTCCTTATCGTCGCCCAGGACCAGGTTCTCATCGAGAACCTCAGACGGGAACTACCGCCGGAGCGCTCGTTTAAAGTGGCGGTCGCCGCTAGCGGGTTCGACGCGGGTATCCAAGCGGAGAGTTTTCACCCGGACTGTATTATCTGCGATTTTTCGATCGGTCGGACGGAGGCGTTGCAGATTTGCCAGAATCTGCGGCGTAACGCCGAGTTTAGCGACGTGATCCTGATCGCTTTGTTGCCGGACGACGGCAGTTCGCTGAGCTTCGACCGTTCGACGATCAACGAAACCTTCAAAAAGCCGTTTGACGCCGCGCTTCTGGCCGAGCGATTGACAACGCTCATCGGTGCCAAGAAAGAACTCGTGTAGGCTCTCTCGCGACCGGAATATTAACGCCGACTTGACCAAACCGCCGCGAGCATTCCGTCGCGGCGGCTTTGTTTATTCCCGGATGGATGGGAGACCGCGAATGGCCGATGCGTCTGAGCGGACCGTTTTTCGCGAAGGCGCAAGCGCCGTCTCGTGGCGGTTCCCATCGTTTTTTTTGCGCCGTGCCGCCGATGAGGTAGGATTCGCTATCGGAAGGCGATTGAACCGAAGGCCGAACCGCGGCGGCGGTCTTCGCGTTCCCTGGGAAACGGTTGGACCCGATCCGTGTGGCAGGCGAGTGGCATCGGCGCGAAGAGGACCCGCATGAAAGACTCCGAAGAGAATCGGCCCGTCGGGGCGCATACACTCGAGACGATCTACCTGCCCGTCTCCGAGGAGCTGCGCCAGGTGGAGACGATTCTCAAGGAGGAACTGACGAGCCGGTACGAAGGGGTGGACCGTGTGGTCAAGCACGGTTTTCGACTAGGGGGCAAACGGCTGAGACCCGCCCTGGTCCTGCTTTCGGGAAAGGCCGCCGGAAACGTGACTCCCGACCACCGCACCCTCGCGGCGGCGGTCGAACTGATCCACACCGCCACGCTCGTGCATGATGACGTCCTCGACGAGGCGGAGCTAAGGCGCCACGTCGACACCGTCAACGCCCGGTGGAACAACGAGACGAGCATTCTCCTGGGGGACTATCTTCTCACCAGAGCCCTCTGCCTGGCCGCTTCGACCGAGACGACGTTCGCCTGCCGCCTCCTCGGCGAGTGCAGCCGGGCGATGTGCGAGGGGGAACTCCGCCAGGTTCTCGGCCGCGGTGATTTCCGCCTGTCGGAAGAGGATTATCTCGAGATCATCGAGGGGAAGACGGGAGCACTTTGCGCCTGCTGTTGCGAATTCGGTGCCTACTACGGCGACGCCCCCCCCGCGGTTCGGACGGCGTTGACCCGCTACGGCCTCCTTTTGGGGGTTGCCTTTCAGATCGTTGACGACCTGCTCGATCTGCTGGGCGAGGAGAATACCGTCGGGAAGTCTCTGGGCCGCGATCTTGAGAAACGAAAACTGACGCTCCCGTTGATCCACTTATTCGGAAAACTGGAGAAAGGGGAACGGCGGCGATTCGAGTTGATTTGGAACGAAACCGAGGGGGATATCCGCGCATTCTTCCAAAACGCGCGAGCCCGACGCGCAGCGGTCGAATTCGCGCGAGCCAAGGCGGAAAGCCTCATTGCCGAGGCGAAAGACCGTTTGAGACCGCTGGAAGACTCGCCCGGCAAGGAATCGCTATTAGCGCTGGCGGATTTCGTGTTGTCGCGGAGCCATTAACCCAAGCGAGGCCCGCGGGCGGCTTTCGCCATAAGACGCCGCCCTACCGGTTCTCCACCTGGAGCCCGGCATCGTCGATGGTATACGGGATAATCTCGTCGCTGCATGCGCTTCCGCGGTGTTTGGCGACGAATAGGGCACGACGGAATCGCATCCCGTCGCGTATTTTGCCCATGACGAGAATCGTATTGGCGTTGCTGAGAAGGTCCCCCTCGTCCAAAGGTCGCTCCAGAAGGCCCTCGAGCGTCGTTTCGTGGGAGGTGTAGAGAAGCAGGCAGACGATTTGCGCCGGGTCGTAGAAATGTCTCGCCACGGCCGCTTCGTTCTCGCGATAACGTTCTCGAAAGAAGTCCCTCGCCACCCATGCCGGGTCCTTGCGGAGGATTTGGTGGTAGACGTAGTCGAATAGCTCGATCTGAATCGAATCGTTCGGCCGGTCCACCGGCTCGATTCCATCCACGACCGCCCTACGGGCGCCCCGGATGAAACCGCCGTAGAAGAACCCAACCGCCGTGCCGAGCTTTCGGGTCAGCTCCGCCTGCCAGTCCCGCCAATCTTGTTCGTCCACGTTGTCGCGGGTAACGCGGCGGCCGGAGTAATCGAAAACGTGCAGATAATCGCCCGGGTCGCGGGCCGCGTCGAAAAAACCCTCCGCTTGCGCGACCACCTTTGGGTCGGCGCGGCGCAGTTTCCAGCCGCAAATACGCGAGGCGTAGTCGTCGTGATTCTGCGAATCCCCTCTCGAGGACATGTCGAAGAGGATGCCCGGCCGTCCGTCGTCGGCCTTCCCCTGGTTGGCGAATTGGATTCCCAACTGGGTCTTCCCGATGCCGGTAGAGCCGACAACGACGGCCAGGGTCCCGGGAAGGAATCCGCCGCCCAAGGCCGTGTCGAGCCCGGGGATTCCGGAAGAGATTCTGGTTCGGTTCATGTTGTTGGGGATATCGTGCCTCGCGCCGTCGCGACACGCTCGTCCTTCCCATTCACTCCCCAATAATCTTCACCAAGACCCGTTTCGGCCGTCTTCCATCGAATTCGCCGTAGAAGATTCGCTCCCAGGGGCCGAAATCCAGGCGGCCCTTGGTAACGCCGACGACGACTTCGCGACCCATGACCTGTCGCTTGTGGTGGGCATCGCCGTTGTCTTCGCCCGTCGCATTGTGGCGGTAGGCCTTGGAAGAAGCATCGAAGGGAGCAAGCTTTTCCAGCCAGTCCTTGTAGTCCTGATGCAGGCCCGACTCATTGTCGTTGATGAAGACGCTGGCCGTGATGTGCATCGCGTTGACGAGGCAGAGGCCCTCCTGGATTCCACTTTCGGCAAGGGCCGCTTCCACGTCGGGCGTGATATGGACGAAGTCCATCCGTTTTGGGACGTTGTAGGTGAGGTATTTCGTATAGGATTTCATGGTACCACCAGGAAATGAGGGGAATACTCCGCCCGAAGACGGTGAGCATCGTGCGGCGGCGCGGCGGAGGGAGCGGCCTGTTTCGCGAACCCCCCCCGCGCCCGCGACATCTATATCTCGATCTCGACCGCGCGCTCGCTCGTTTGGGTACTGCAATCGGCCGCGACGGTCCCGGAGAGAATCAGTTCGCTGCGGAGAATTTGCAGGATACTCGCCGGAACGAGCGGCGTGACCGGTCCATGGGCGGCCAGGCGGCTGATAAAGCGTTGCCAGATGGAATCACCGGCTCCGAAACCGTCCCAGAAACTCACCAGTTTGGAACCCGCCAGTTCCCTTGGTCCGATCGTGGCGGCTTTCGGCGGCACCCACGACCAATCCCCGGCGCTTCCGGCGTCGGCGTAGAGGGAGTTCTGACAGAGCGTGATCGTGGAGAGATCGACGATCTGAGTGCCGAGCTGAAGGTAGCCGTCGATGTCATCGACGTAGTCCTTGCCGTGGTGGGGCTCGAAGAAGGCGATATGCCCGCACCAGCCGATCCCGCCGTAGCAGACGTCGGCGCCGCCGAGGTCTTCCAGCATCTTACTGTAGACGCCGACCGTTTCGGTCGTGGGGAAGTGAATCTGCGATTCCGGCATCCGCAGCTCGGGTTTGATGCGACCGAACAGGTCTTGCCACATCCAGTACTGGAACCCCCCTTTCCAGGACCGGGGAGCGGTGTTGCCGTCTTCGTCGGCGTATTCATCCATATTGAACGTGTGGACATGGTGACAGGGGATATTCAAATCGTTGATCATCTTCGCCACGAACGCGTAGTTCGGGTTCGGAGCCGGCAAGATCAGGACGTATCGGTCGCGGCCTTCGTCCAGAGCCCGCTTGATCCCGGAGACGATGTCCATGACGTAGGAGAACTGAAACGCCGTCTCGTTCTCGATGACGCGGATACTGAAGTTTTCGTTGGGGTGCTTCGTGATGTCTTCACGGCGGATCGCTCGGACCCGGCGACACGCTTCGGCATCCTGAAACGGAAGATGGGCGGAAAGACTGTAGGTGAATTCGGCCATGGGCGTATTCCTCGGAAAAGGGGGATATTAACTAGACGCAGTCTACCAAAGCCGAGAGGAAGGTCAAGGGAGTAGGCGGCTTCAAAGAGGACGGTCGAATCGAGCGGCGGGTCCCCGGCGGGATACCAATTGGCGGCTCCCACCCAACACGGCCAACGCCGGACCCGAGATTGGACCATGGGCCTCGGATCGTCCGAAGCGAAAGGGAGGAGTCCGATGTGGCCGTCTTGCCACAAGGGTCCGGCGGATTACAATGAAATCCTATGGGATTGTTCGATGGCTTTAGGCTGAGTCTTTCCGGCGGGCGGCTGAATGTGAACAGCCGGTTTGAACTCTTGCGCAAAGCTATTTCCGGAACAATGTCAAAATTCTATATGGCGCGGGACCGGAAGACGAATCGGATCGTCGGGTTGAAGATTCTCGACAAAGAGAAGACGAAGCAGTTCCAGGCCCGATTCAAGGGCCTGCAAAAACCGACGGAGGGCGAGATCGCCATTCAGTTGGATCACCCCAACATCGTCAAGACGCTCGAGCACGGTCTGACAACGAAGGGGGAACAGTACTTGGTGATGGAATTCGTCGAGGGACAGGGGATGAACTCCCTGCTGATCGCCCGAAACCCCATACTCGACGGGCGCCGCGTGAAGTTCATCCGCGAGCTGGCGACCGCCATCTCCTCGGTCCACGAACACGGCTTTCTCCATCGGGACGTTTGCCCTCGAAACCTCCTGATGACCCGCGACAACGAGGATATCAAGCTGATCGATTTCGGGCTGACCGTACCGGCCAAGCCGGAGTTCATGCAACCGGGCAACCGCACCGGAACTCCGAATTATATGGCCCCGGAGCTGGTCCGCCGACTAAAGACGGACCACCGGTTGGACGTTTTCTCCTTCGGAGTCACGGCGTACGAAATCTGTACCTTCGAACTGCCTTGGCAGCGAGGAACCGATGGGCTGGCCGCGATGAGCCACAGCAAGCCGCCGGTGGACATCCGCGAATACCGGCCAAGTATCCACCCACGTCTGGCGAAGGCGATTCACTCTTGTATCGAGCCGGACGTCGGCAAGCGTTGCGACTCCATGGTACGGTTCCTTCGCGCAATTCGCGAGGTGGAACACGAGGATCAGAAGACGTAGCTTCTGGTTCAGAAGAGCCCCTCCAGGGGACCACCGACCGCGGCGAGCGAATCGACCCTTCTGGAAATATCCGGGTCCTCCACCAGCGGCGGAGCGTGATGGGGTTTCGAACGCGCGTCGATGACGAGGCTTCCCAGGCAGCCCCAATGCTTGTTCTCGGTAAACGCGCCGATCCCATAGACATCGGACGCCGGGTTGCTCTTCGTGAAGACGGTCCAGAGGAGGTTCTCCAGAGACCGCGCGGCGAAACGGCTATCGTCGACGACGAGGATCAGAGGAAACGAGTTGATCGGATGCGTCGGCGGAAGGGCCGCGGCGAACCGTTCCACGGCACCGTCTTTCGCCGATGCGTATTTCGGGCCCTCGACGGCAACGATCCCCGGCAGGCAAACCCTGGGATTCCTCGTGTCGAGTTCGGCCGGCCAGCCCATTTCCGAACTCAGGGCCACCGGCAGACGCCGGCGCGAAGGACCGGCCGCCGCGATTACGACCTTCGAGCCCTGGTTAAGCCCGTCGCCGCTGTAATCGAGCGTGTCGATCGTCGTGCAGGTGTGAAAATGCAGATCGCGCCGCCAGTCGACCCGCTCGAGCATGTGACGGAGGAATTCAGCCACGTCGTCGACCTCCAAGCCGGGGTCGTCCTCCGCCGCGGCGATCCACAGATACTTCGCCAGTGACAGTTGGCCCTGCCCCAGAAGCGCGCTGGCCTGCGTGAGCAATTCCCGCGGCATCTTCTCCTTGTCGTAAGGCACGTAACGTTCGCTTCCGACCGCCAGAAGCAGCGGGTGCACCCCGGCCGCGTCGACCGCATGGACCGCCTTCACGCCGGGAACCGTCTTGGGAATCACCGGCCCGACCAACTCGTGGATGAAGCGGCCGAACATCGTATCCTCCTGCGGGGGGCGTCCCACGACGGTAAACGGCCAGATGGCGTCTTTGCGATGGTAAACGTGCAAAACGCGGATCACCGGGAAATCGTGCGAGAGGCTGTAGTATCCCAGGTGATCGCCGAAAGGGCCCTCCGGCAGAAGACGGTTCGGTTCGATGAACCCGGTGATGCAGAAATCGGCCTCCGCGATGATCGGCAATACGTAGTCTTGCTGCGGGACGACGGCGACGCGGCGGTTGCCGAGCATTCCGGCGAACGCCAGCTCGCTCATCCCCTCCGGCAAGGGCATTACCGCCGCCACGCTCAACGCCGGCGGGCCGCCGACAAACACGTTCACCATCAACTTGTGCCCCCTGCGGATCGCCGCCGCGTGGTGCGCCGCGATACCCCGGTGAAGCTGGTAATGAATGCCGACTTGCTTGTTCCGTTCGTACTTTCCGCGGGAAAGCTGAACGCGGTACATCCCCAGATTCGCATGATCCAAACCCGGCCGGTCCGGATCCTCCGTCATCACGATCGGCAGCGTGATGTACGCCCCGCCGTCGTCCGGCCACGAAACCAGGCCCGGGAGCTGGTCGATCGTCGTCTGATGGGCGAGGACCGGACCGGATCGGACGACCCTCGGCCGCGCGTGCCAGGCGGTCCAGGGCGTCTTCAGGTACAGTCGCGGCCGCCGGACGATATCGCCGGGATCCATCCCCAACTCCACGATCGTCCGCAGCCCCTCGATCGAATCGCGGAACAGAAACCGCATCCGCTCCATCGTTCCGAAGAGATTGCTCACCATGGGGAACGGAGTCCCCTTCACGTTCTCGAAATAGAGCACCGGACCGGCCGCCCTGAAGACCCGACGCTGAATTTCCGCCATCTCCAAATGAGGGTCGACCGGCTCCTCAATCCGAAGCAGTTGCCCATCCCGCTCCAGATCGGCCAGACATTCGCGGAGGTTTCGATAACTCATGGTAAATTCGGCGAAATGGGGGCCTTGGGCTCACATGCAAATCCGTTAGGAGAATGCAAGGAATTGTAGTCGAAATCGAAGTCCGTAACAACCTGCCGGGCTGCCGTGTTCCCGACCAATACGCGGCGCCTGAAGCGATTGGACCGCTTCGGCTTTCCGGAACGACATCGCGGAATGACCACCGAGGAAATGTAACGGTCGCCGCTCGATCCAAACTTGCCGTTTTCTTCAGTTTTTTGGGTTGTCGGGAGACTACTCATCGTTCTCTCTTTCGAATAAACGAAACTCAACTCTGGATTCGTCCGGCGTCACCGTGGGGTTTTGCCTGGGCCGGAGGACCGGGGGTGATATAATACAATTGTCATGGCAACGAATACCTCAACCCCCACGAAACCGGTCTCTCCCCCGAGTGAGCGAGAAAAGCTCATTGACCAGCGGGTCCTCTGGACCCAGCGGCAATTGAGGGGGGTCGACCTGACGGTTCGCTCGTTGTTCCTCTTGGTCGTAGTCTTTTTGTTCTTGTTCGTTGCCGCGGTCCTGGATCAATGGGTAATCGAGGGTGGATTTGGACCGGTTGGGCGGTATTTGGGATTCACGATGCTTTTGGGCGGATCGGCCGCATACTTCATTCGCGGGATACTGCCGACGCTCCTGCACCGTGTCAATCCGCTATACGCCGCCCAAACGATCGAACAGAACAAGCCGAGCGTTCGCAACAGCCTGATTAACTTCCTCCTATTGAGGAACGAACGTGACCAGGTCCCCCGAGCCGTGTACCAGGCACTGGAATACCGGGCCGCCGGCGACTTGACGACCATTCCGGCGGATACGGTCGTCGACCGTATCAATGTCATCCGATTGGGCTACGTCTTCGTCGCGGTCCTGGTCCTCGCGGCGATCTATCTACTGGTGTCTCCTAAGAACCCGATCCCGTCGGCCGCGAGATTCCTGCTCCCCTGGGCGACCATAGACGCGCCAACCCGGGTTGTTTTCAGCGACGTGCAGCCGAAGGATCACCGCGCTTTCCACGGGGACCGCGTGACCATCTCCGCCGAAGTAGCCGGTCTGGCCGAAGGCGAACCGGTCCGAATGTTCTACACCACCGCCGACCGGCAGAGTGTCGATAGCGCCGTTACAATGGCGTTGCCACAAGGGGGCTACAAGTACGAATGCGTGTTTCCCCCCGACGAACTGGGATTGCAGCAAGACCTGACCTATTTCCTGGCCGCCGGCGACGCGAAAACGCGCGTCTATTCGATCACGGTCCACGTTGCGCCGACAATTCGGGTCAAATCGACGGAGCTGGAGTATCCCACCTACACTGGTCTGAAATCGAGGGTCTTCGAGGATCTCGGGGACGTCCGGGCACTTGAAGGTACGCGGGTCGTGGTAACCGGCGAGGCGAATCTCCCGGTGAAGTCGGCCGAGATCGATCTGGATTGCACCGGTCGGCAGATGATCCGGATGGACGTCAAGGACCAGACGGCGGTGGGAAGCTTCACCATCCGACCGAATCCCACCGACCCGCGGCGGCCGGGACACACATCGTACCAACTGCGTTTCGTCGACACGGACGGAAACCAGAACCGCCGTCCGATCCGGCACCAGATCGAGATGGTCTTGGACCTGCCGCCGAGGGTTTCCTTCGTGGACGGCCCGGGCCAACCGATCCAGGTACCGGCAGACGCCAAGGTCGAATTCACGATTTCCGCGGAAGACCCCGATTTCGCGCTTCGCCGCGTCGCGTTCGTCGCGCAGAAGGGGGGCCGGTCACTGCCGATACGCCCCATTCTCGAGAAGAAGTCCCCCGAGAAACCCCACGCCGGTCCGTTCGAAGACAAGTACCAGTTCAGCCCAGCCGATTTCGACCTGAATCCGGGGGATGAGATCGTCTACTATGCCGTTGCCGAAGACAACAAGGAACCGGTCCCCAACCGGGCACGGACCGAGCAAAACACGATCCTCATCGTCGATCCCCAGGGAAATCAGGACGCCGGAGAGCAACTCCAAGATCAGCCGCAAGAGGGAACCGGCCCGGACCAACGGGATCCCGAGCAACCGCAAGATCAAGACCAGAAGCCGCAAGAGGAGGGGCAAGAGTCGCAGGAGGGTGAAGGCGAGAGCGAGAGCGAGAGCAAGAATAAGAGCGAGAACACCGAAGGGGGCCAAGGTGAATCCGGCATGGAGGAAAGCGGGGAAAATCAGGAGCAACCGGGACGGGAAGAGACTGCTCAAGAGGGGTCCGAATCGGAGAAACAAGAGGCTCAAAAGCCCAAGCCGGGGGAAGAGGCGGATCCAAGCAAGTCCGGCCGGGAACAGCAGGAAGCATCCCGAGATGGAGAAGAAAGTCAGGCTGAGGAAGGGACACAGCCTCAAGAGGGGGAACGGCAAACACAGGATCAACAGGGCGAGGGTTCGGCCGGCGGCCCCGCGCAGGGGGAAGATCGCACCGCCGACCCGGCTGATTCCCAAGACCGCCAACAAGACCCCAGCGCGAAGCCCGGCGAGGCGACTCGGCCGAGCGAGCCGATCGATGGGGAAAGCAATCCCGGGGATGCTTTCGAAGAGATTCTGAAGCATCGTCAGGAAAGCCCCAATGAGCAAGAAGGGGGCGATCCGCGACAGGACCCCACGATGGGATCGCGGGACCCCTCCCAGGCGCAAGGTGAGCAGACCGAAAAGAAGCCTTCCGACGCGGAGCAGGGGAAGGTCGACGGCGAATCCCCCGGGACCACGCGCGATCCGGACCAGGAGCAGGCCCCGGAACCGCGGACCGGCGAGGAGGAAGGTGCCCCGGAAGAAGTGAAGCAGGAACGGGGGGATCCAGGCGAGAGCGGCGCGGAGAAGGGGGATCGCGGCGGCGAAAACGTCGAGAAAAAGGATGATTTGGAGACCGAGGCGACCCCGGATCCGGCCCGGCAGGAGGGGAAGGGCGACAATCGGGGGGACGATCCGAGCGTCGATAAGGGAACGAAGGAAGACCCCGCGGATTCCGGCGGCGACGAAGGAGAAGAGGATCCCAACCGCCAGAAGCGGGTAGGCGATGCCTCCACCGGCGAGGCCGACCGCGAGCGTCACGAGGCGAAGGACGAAAACGATTCCAGTGCCACCGGCGATACCTCGGGCGACCGCTCCGGCGAGGCCGAGGAAGGAGGCGGGATGCGGAGCAACCAAGAGGGGGCCGGCGCCGCCGGTCAGAGTGAACCGTCCGACGCCGGGGGCTCCAAATCCGAAGAAAAGGGTGACGGCGAGACCGGCGCCAGAGGGGGCGACCAGGCCGAATCGGACCGGCAACCGAGCGAGGGACAAGGCGAAAAAATCGAAGGGGAGGGTTCGGGAACCAAGTCCTCGCCCGCCGCGCAATCCGGTTCACGCGACCAGCAAGGAGAACCTTCGGACCCATCGCAATCGGAGGGACAAGGGGATGCAGGTCAACAACCTGGTGGCGCAACGTCGGCGGATCCATCCGGCGGGCGCGGAATGACCCGGCAGCCCGGCGGCAGCCGTCCCGGCGACCCGGACTCCCTTCCGCCGGAAGCGGAAGACGTCGCCGACGCCGCGAACCGCGAGTACTCGGACAAGGCGGTCAACCTTGCCCTGGAACACTTGAAAGATCAAATCGCGAAGGAAGAGCCGGAACTTCTAGACCGGCTTGGTTGGTCGAAGGAGGACGCAAATCGCTTTCTGGAAAACTGGCGGAAGATGCAAAGCGAAGCGAGAAGCGACCCGGACGGCGCGACGAAGTGGGAGAAGGCGCTCGAAAGCCTCGGATTGCGGCCGAAGCGGACGAGCCTGCAAGGAGGACGGACGCCGACCGATCAACTCCGCCGCCTCCGCGACGCGGGCCGGTTCGAACCGCCGCCGGAGTGGGCCGAGCAATTCCGGGCCTACACCGAAGGCGCTTCCGGCACATCGCACAGTGGTACCGACTAGTGCTTTGTCAAACGTAGGAATTGGAATGGACGTTTCGGTTTCGTCCGGGAGATTGCGGTACTTCGGCGTGCCGCCAACCCGAAACCTTAGAACTCGCATAGAATTAACTTCCCGAATTCCCGGGGGCGATCCCGAATTTCACTCCGCTACGCTGCGTGAAAATCAGGATCGGCCCCCCAACTAATTTACGGACAAGTTCTTAGTGTTGACAGAGCACTAGCGTCCCGGCGGTTTCGCGCGGTGGCGGTTCTTCAGATCTCGCGACCAAATCGCTTCGTACTCCCGCACCATCGCGTCGAGCGTGAAGTGTTCGAGCGCGCGTGAATAATTCGCCTCGCCCAAAGTCTCTTCCTCGAAGGCGTCATCACGAATCAACGTCTGCATCCGCTCGCACAGCGCCGCCGTATCGCCGAAATCGACCGTTTGCGCGTCTGCACCGGGGCCGAGGAGTTCGGCCACGCCTTCCGCCCTGGTGGCCAGCACCGGAAGCCGCGCGGCCATCGCCTCGAGGACGACGTTGGGCATCCCCTCCCACCGCGACGGCAGCACGACCAGGCGGCTCGCCTTGAGAAGGCCGGGGACGTCGCCGCGACGCCCCAGAAAGTGAACCCGGTCGTCGAGCTGCAGCCTGGAAACGATCGCCCGCAGTTGGTGTGCCTGCGGGCCATCCCCGACGAAGACCAGGTCCGTATCCGGCAGAGCCAGCATCCACCGCGGCGCGGTTTCCAAAAGCCAGTCGAGCCCCTTTTGATAGTCGAGCCGGCCGACGAACGTGACCACCTTGGCCGCGTGGATTCCCAGCTCGCGAAGATCGACCGCCGCGGCCGCGTCGAACCGGGCCGTGTCGACGCCGTTGGGAATGACGACGAGCTTCGATTCCGGCAGCCCCCCTTCGTCGCGGCTGAAATCAGCCACGCTTCGGCTGACGCACACGTGGCGGTCGACGAGGCGGTCCGTCCAGCGGTCGAAACGCAGGCGCCAAGGGGACCGCCGCTCGGCCACGCGGATTCCCGAGAAGACGCACGGCACCCCCGCCCGCCGCGCGGCAAAGCGCCCCAAGAGGTTGGCGTGATACAGAAAGCTCTGGAAGACGAGCGGGCGTTTCAGTGTCAGAATCGCCGACAACTCGTAAAGCGCCTTCGTGACGTGGCGGAACCGGCGGATGTTCAGGAAATGGACCTCGACGCCGGCCGCCTCCAGGCCTTGGTGGACGGTATCCTTGCCCGGCTCCGGCGGCCCCTGCAGGCAGACGACCGAAGGATGGAATCGTTCCCGGTCCAGACGCAGCACCAGCTCGTAGAGGCAACGTTCGGCTCCTCCGACTTCGAGATCGGTGATGCACAGGACGACGTCGATCGGCTTCGGCAAGGAGTCCCCCGGTTCCCGGTCCTTTGGAATTCTGGTCTACTGGGCGTGAATCTTGGCGATTCTCCTATCCCCCCCAGTATAGGTCCTATGTCGGAACTCGACCATTACGACTACACGCTTCCCAAGGAATTGATCGCGCAGGCTCCCTGCCCCAGACGCGATGACGCCCGGTTGATGGTCGTCGATCGGGCGACCGAAACGATCCGGCACCACCACGTCCGCGACCTGCGGGAGTTTCTAAAGCCCGGCGATTGCCTGGTCCTGAACAACACGCGGGTCGTTCCGGCCCGGCTCGTGGGGAGGCGGACGAAGACCGGCGGGTATTGGGAAGGCCTGTTCCTGGATCGCGACAAGTCTAGTGGTCTTTTGCGATTCATGGGAAAAACGCGGGGCAAGATACAGTCCGAGGAGACGGTCACGCTGATCGATCGGAATGGGGACGATGCGGTGGTCCTGCATTTGGGGATGAAGGAACCGGACGGGACTTGGGTGGGGCGGATCGAGTCGGACGAGGAACTCTTCTCGCTCCTGGAACGAATCGGGCGGGTTCCCCTGCCGCCCTACATCCGCAAAGGGCAGATGGTCGAGAAGGACCGCGCCACGTACCAAACCGTTTACGCCGAGGAGCCGGGCGCGGTCGCCGCCCCGACGGCCGGGCTGCACTTCACGCAACCCTTGCTGCACGACCTGGAAAGCGCCGGGGTGATTCTGGTTCGGGTTACGCTGCACGTCGGACTGGGGACCTTCGAGCCGATCACCGCCGAGACGCTCGCGGCGCATCAAATGCACTCGGAATGGGGAAGCATCGACGCCGACACGGTGGAGACGCTCGTACAGGCACGGCATCGGGGGAACAAAATCGTCGCCGTGGGGACGACCTCCACGCGTCTTTTGGAGACGGCGGCGGCCGACGGGGCATTGGCCCCATTTACCGGCCCGACCGACCTCTTCATCCGCCCCCCTTACCGGTTCAAGACGGTCGACGCGTTGATGACGAACTTCCACCTCCCCAAGACGACCCTCCTTGTCCTCATCCGCACGTTCGGCGGCGACGAACTGCTCAAACTCGCCTACGACGAAGCCATCCGCGACCGCTACCGCTTTTACAGCTACGGCGACGCAATGCTGATTCTGTGAATTACCGAAAGATCAAATACCCGAACCCTTGCGGCAGAACGGCCGCGCTTGCCGGGCGGGTCCAAGATTGGAGACCGGTCTTGGGAATGATCCGCTGGATGCCGATGGCCCAGACTTCGTTCGGTTCGGGGGGTTGGGCCGCCAAGAAGTCGAGCGGGATCGCCGCTTCGACGATCCAGTGCGCCTCCTCGGATTTGACCGCGACGAACCAGTCGGGGTTCCACGTCGGATCCTCGAAACAGGCTTCACCCGTCCAGCCGCGTTCGTCAACGGTAAAACGGTAGTACGTCGCGTAGTCGCGGTCCAGATCAAAATAGATGCTCACCCGGTCGAACGCCGAAAGATCGCCGTCGCGGGGCCGAGGCGCATCGGGAATCGGGGCGGAGTCTCTCCCGACGGGGCGTCCGCATCGCACCGCCAGGTAGAGGAACTTCGTATCGTAGGCCAGCCGGACCGTCGCTTCGTGGTCTTCTTCTTCGCCGTCTTCCGCCGCAAGGACCGCCTCTTTCGCGCTCTTCCAAAACGGTTCGTCCAGGATTCCGTCAAGCGTCGGTCGGGCGTCGGTCCGGTCACAGTCCAGAAGTGGTTTTGGAGGCCGTCCCTTCGGGTCGAGCAGCCACGCCTCTCCCTCCGCCGCCGCCCACCAAAGATCGCGAGTCGGCTGGTGCCGCCGTCCCAAATAGAACCGCTCCGCCTGTTTCGGAAAACCGCGCCGTCGGTCGGCCGCCGCCAGAGGAAAACCGATTTCCGGCCGGAGGAGCATTTGGGGCATCGTCCGCTCGAGATGCTTCCCCCACTCGGCGGCTTTCGTGAGGCGGTCCTGCTGCGCCGCGGCGTCGAGCGCCAGCGTCGAGCCGGCCGCCGAAGACACCGTCTGGGCGCGCGAGGCGCGCCATTGCGCCTCGCCGGAAGCATAATACTGGATCAACCAGGTGACCGTCGCGGCGGCGAGCGGATGGTCGGGGAATTCCGCCAGAAGGAGTTCGAACGTTTCAGCCGCGATCTCCGGATGCCCCGTCCGCGCGTAGCGCCGTCCTAATTGAAAAAGCGCGTGTCCGGCACCCTTGGGGTTCATTCCCTCCAGAAGACCCTTTACGTTCCCTAGTAGTTGCAGGCTCCCGTTTCCGTCTTCCTCAACCCGCGAAAGAATCGCCTGCATATTCCGTCGCCGCCGAGCCGCGTCATGGACCGCATGAAGCGACTCCGCGGCCGGTTCTCGTACGGTCCGCCGCGCGTCCCCGCCCGGATGCAGAATGATTCCGTTGAACGGATCCGGCTTACTCGGTTCGTGGGGGAGTTGATTGAGAATGAGTCGGAACGAAAGCGTCTCCGCCGGCGGCTCATGGCGGTCGAGAATCAACCCCCGGTAGTCGTCCGCCACGTCGGTCAGCGGCCGGCCCAAACGCAACGCGATTTGTGCGCCGGAAAGCTCGTACGTCCCGGCGGCACCCTCGCGGAGAGCGGCGTACACCTTGTCGACCCGCCAGGGTTTCAATCCCCCTTGGGTAATCTGTTTCGGAAAGGCGGTCGGATCGGCCGCGGCGCGGACCGCGGCCAAAACCGATTGGTTCACCAAATGATCGAGCGGGTAATCGCCCCGGGGACTCGCGTCATGCGTTACCACGACCGAAGGGCGCCACATCCGGATTCTGCGCGTCAGCCGGGCCTGCAAGAAGTCCATCGCGCGGCCGTCCGCCGCCGCGTTCCAATTCCGGACGATTGTCGGGGCGTCCAGTCTCGCCGCCGCGTCCGGGGCCGGGAACCTCGCGGCCACGGCCGAACCGGTTCCCCCGGCACCAACGACCGCCTCCTGCAAGCGGTCTTCGGCGGAAGCGTGGTCGGCCGCCTTCGCGGCGCCCTCTCCGGAAGCAAGGGTCTCGATCACGCCGAGATAGCCCTCCTCGCCACAGAGCTGTACGAGCAGCTCCAGGGGAATTCGTCCCGGCTCGCTGAAAACCCCCAACAAGGCCGACCTCGTACCGCCGCTTCGCAGCCGGCGCCAACTTCGGCCGCCGTCTTCGGTCCGGAGGATCGTACCGAAATCTCCGACCGCCCATCCTTGTTTCTCGTCGACGAATGACAGCCCGCGCAGTGGGGCCGTGTGTTCAGTGTCGAAAACCTCCCAGGTCCGGCCGGCATCGGGCGAGTGAAAGATCCGCGTCCCCGGGGCGCCGGCGATCCAGCAGTGGGTTCCACGAACGGCGATCGCCCCAAAATCGAAATCCGCGGCCTCTTCCGGCAACGGTCCCGGGGGCATCCCCCACGTCAGGCCCGCGTCGCCGGTCATCATGACGAGCCCTTCGTCGCCGATCAGCCATCCGTAGACGGGGGGGACGAGAATCATCCGAGTGAGATTTCTCGGTCCAAGGCGGGGCATTTCCGTAGGGGTGACGGCGCCGCGGCGGACGGCGGCGGTCGTCCCATCTCGGCCGGCCAGCCCCCCGGTGAGTGGGTCGATCATGTCGGCGGTAAGCCAACCGGGGCCTTGAGGTCCCACGGCCGGCTTCCAGGCAAGCCCGGAAGAATCGGAAAAGAAGAGCCCGGTCGGATGCATCGGCGAGGCGTCTCCCAGAGCCCAACCGGTCTTGGAGTTGACGAATCG
>CAZFQG010000031.1:0-40531 GCA_964520785.1 uncultured Planctomycetaceae bacterium
CTGGCGGGACAATTCTGAAATGCGTCCCCATGCGGCCTAGTGCTGGGTATTGACAAACAACGAAGAAAACCGATAATGAGATCGTTAAAACCGTCTTGGACTGAGAGTCTTTACTATGAAGTACAGAGCCGTTGTGTATGGCCAGTGTCCGCTTACCGTGAGGGCGCGGGGGTGTCTCTCAGACGCCTTAACACCACTGGCCACCTGCGACGGCTTTGTTTCTGAAGGATAGGAAAATTTATGGCTTCACTCACGAAACAGAAGGCCGGCGGCTGGCTTCTTCAATTCACCGGGGCGGATCGCAAGCGACGATCTATTCGTATCCCCCGGTGTGCCAGAAAGACGGCGGAAGGCTTTCGGACGAGGATCGAGACGATCCTATCGTGTCGGATCGCTGGCGAACCGTTGGATCGGGATACGGCAATGTGGCTTCGGCGTCTGCCGAACGACATGCACGGCCGGCTTGCCCGGGTGGGACTGACTGAGGCGCGGACGGTGGCGACGCTGGGGGCGTTTCTGAAAAGCTATGCTGATATGCGAACGGACGTTTCCGACGCGACACGAGTGATAACCCGGGTCGCGTCGAACAAGCTGATCGAGTTTTTTGGTGTCGATACGCCGCTGGGCACGATCTCTGAGGGTGACGCGGTGCGCTGGCGACTGTGGCTTCTAGAAGGGCGGAAAGAGAACACTGTCAGAAAGCTGGTGCGGAATGCCAAGACGGTTTTCCGGTATGCGGTGAAGCAAAAGCTAGTACCCTCGAACCCCTTCGCAGAACTGAAGGGAACGACGATCCGAACCCGAGATCGGCACGTGTTTGTCGAACGAGAAACAATCGCACAGGTGCTGGACGAAGTCAAAGACACTTCTGATCGGCTGATGATCGCCTTAGGCCGATACGCCGGCTTGCGGATACCGTCTGAACTGGTTGGTCTGAAATGGTCGGAAGTGAACTGGGAACGCGGTACGCTTGTGGTTCATGCCCCGAAGACGGCACGGTGCGGCAAGGGGACGCGGGTTGTCCCGATCTTTCCTGAGTTACGAGTGTTCTTCGATGCCGCATGGGACGCGGCGCCCAAGGGCGTGGATCGGATATTCCCTGAGATTCGCCCGGATGATCGGGGGCCCCGCGTATGGCTTGAACAGATGGCCCTACGTGCGGGTGTGGTCCCCTGGCCGAAGCCCTGGCAAAACCTGAGGGCGACGCGGGCGACAGAATTGGCGAATGAGTTTCCGAGCCATGTTTGCAGTGATTGGTTGGGACATAGCGAAGCAATCGCCGACGCGAACTATCGGATGACGACGGATCAACACCTTGAAGCAGCGACAACAAGGCCGACGGGCGCGCTGCAAAAAGCGCAGCGATCAGGGACGGTAAGAGGGGGCATGGAAGGGCAGACAGCCAAGAAACCCAGTGGTTTCGTAGCCCCATGCCCCCCTATGCCCTTGGGTGTCGGTGACGCCGGGGGCCGCGAAGGCCCCGCTTGTTTCCCGCGTGGTTGACCCCCGGCGTGCCGCCGAGTGATCATGCATGACCGATCCAAGATGTTCGGTCCATGCCGCCGTTCCGGCTCGCTCATGTCATCAGCTATCGCGCTTTAGCCGATCTCCCTTGCCGGCGCTTCAGCGGTGCTGCCGTCAAGAGCCACGGGTCTATTCCGTCAGAACCGGGCAGGGCGGTCACGAATTGCGCGTGGTGTTTTGCACCGTGTGATCCCCGCATTGCGGGCAAACGCACTCGCTTAAGCGCGGCACGCTTGTGCGCATGAAGAGGCGCAGGCGAACGAGGGCGGCCTCGAGTTCGTTCCACTCGCCTTCCGCGACCAGAATCCGTCGACAAAGGCTGCAAATCACCACTTGCTCTTCATTTCGGGGCACTCCGCGATCCAGCATAGGGGTGTACGCCCTTTCTCGAGCTTCCAAAAGACGGCCCTCGAACTCGATACCCCCGTGCGGCATGGACCGCAGCGTGAGTTCCATCTTCCTAATCGCGGTTGGCGAATCACAGTGGAACGGTACCGTCACCTCGTTGTTCGTGGCGCGAAGGCGACGGAACAGGGATTCATACAGAAGCCTGGTTTCGGCTCCCGCGATGAACTGCCAGATGGAAGATCCCAGGACGGAAGGGTCCGTCAACTCCGGCGCACCGTTCTGGTGCGCGAATTCAAGCCATTTGGAGTTCACGAACGTGATGTGGTCTGTTCCGTCGACTCTGTAGATGTACCGTGCCATATCGTACTTCTCCCTTCCGTGATCTGGTCGGTCAAGTCTGGATGAACTTCCTCCACTTCCCAAATCGCCTTGCGGATGGTCGTACGCGACATCCCGGTAGCCTGGGATACGGCCGAGATGCCGCCACGACCCAGCGCCATGGCTTTACAACCGGCCCAACGGCGTTTCAGTTTTTCATTCATCATGGAATGAAGCGTGCTGTACTTCTCCGCGACGATAGACGCCATCGTCGTACATCCTTGTACAACGGAAACGGGGCAATGCCTTCAAAAGGCGGATTATAGCAATTCCGGCCAATTTGGTCAAGTATTGTCACGAGTCGTCTTGAAGCGGTCGGTTGCTCATTTGCTGCCCAATTCCACCACCGATCTTGTTATGCCACGGCCCAAAGAACAAGCGTCCTCTCGCGCCCATGCACTCGTTTCCCGGCGCAGCCGGTATTGGGCGGCTCCTTCAGGGCAAGTGATCGGGCTTCGGTAAATCAGCGAACATCAGCGTTGTCCACGGCGAGAGGTGTCTTTTGAGCGCGGCCTTGCCGCGCGTTTCGGAGACGGCGGCCGCGGTAAAGGGCATTTCCATGCCGCGGCGGTCGTGGTAGTGGTGGTAGGCGATCTCGTAGATCGGGTCGAGGGGTCCGCGCTCGGAGATCGTTTTGTTGATCCCGGCCATCCCGACGAGCAGCTTGGCGTCATGATGCGAAACGGATTCGAGTGTCGAACTCCAGGCGTTCAGGATTTCGATCGCCTTCTCGGCATGGGCCCGGTTCCCGCAGAGGGACCAGGCCAGGGCATGCGTGTAGGCCGCCGAGGCGTCGTTCAGCATGTCGTCCCCGCCGATATTCGGGCTGTTGTAGGGTCCGCGTTGCACGTGGGGGCGGGGTTGCGGCCGCCAATCCAGGGCTGCCCACGGATGGGCGCGCAACCGGTTCCAGGCCGAATTCCAAGGTTCCTCTCCGGCGGCAATCCTGGATTTGACGAATGCGATCTCGGCCCGGTTGTGGAGAATGCCGGGATGGACAAAACCGGAACCGTCCTCTGCTACGGCACCGCCGACGAGAACGATTGACGCGAGTACGACTTGGTGGGGTATATTCATGACTCGTGAAGCAACAAAGCAACCGTTCACGGTATTCCGAGACAACCTGAAGAATTTGTCTGCACCGCAACGGCCAGTTTCTATCGTAGCGGAGGGGAATGCCAATTCTCAAGGGACTGGGTCACTTGCCGGGAAAAACCTCTTCCGAACTGAATTGATTGATCGGGACAAGCGTCACTACGGTGATTTGTTTGAAAATTGTTCGCTTTCCTGCTGGCACCAGGAATCAGAGCCAATTCCTGGTGCCGGGACAATGCGTGCCGCCCGGATAGCCGGGCCATCACCGGTACGCGATTTCGGCAAGGATGGGTCAACCTGGGAAACGCCCCGGAACGTCAATCCAGAGGTTGTCCGGGCTGGTTTGCGGTTTGCCTTGCGGTCAATTATATTGGAACTTCTCGGATCGATGCGGGACCCGCAAGTGGATGCCCGAGGCAATTGGTCCGCTCCGCTGCATCGCGATTCCTCCTACCGATTGAAGTTTTCCGCATCACCATCCGGCCTACCCCCTCTTGAGAAACCATGAACCATTCTTTTCCTGTTCTCGTCACCGTTTGTCTTTTGTTCACCGCCCCTGTTGCCCCAGCCGATGACTTCGGCGTGAAGCTCACTCGGCCCGACTCCCTTGAAGGGTGGGATTACGGGCCGGAACCGGCTCGCGGGTGGACGGTCGAGGACGGGTGGTTGCGCGGGACGGCGGAGTCGTCGGAACTCATCAGTGGGTTCACGGCCGGCGACGGCGAACTTCGGTTCCAGTGGACGGTTTCCGGCGGCGGCCGCCTGTGCGTCCTGCTTCCGGAGGTGCCCAAGGGGGACGGCCTGCGGATCGCGTTGTGCGAAGGGGAGCAGTGCGGGGCGATCTTCGAAGGCGACAAGCCGCTGTTCGCCGGAGCACCTATCGCCGCGAAGCCGGACGGGTCGGCCCATTCGGCCATGGTGCGACGCCGGGACGGGAAACTCTCGGTCATCGTGGATGACCAACGCCTGGCGGAGATACCTGTTGAGGCCGCGCGCCGGTTCGGCTTGGGATTGCGGATCGAGACCGCGGAGGCGGCCGTCGGCGAGCTTCGCGCGGCGGAACCGCCGGGACGACGCCTCATTCCCGAGGGCGCCGATACGCTCCCCCAGGGAGAGTGGACCTGCTATGGGAGTATGGAGGCCTGGACGGTCGAAAACGGCGAATTGGTCCTCAAACCGGGCGGGGGCCGCTATCTTCGCAGCGAGAAGGAGTATGGCAATTTTACGCTTACGTTCGATTACCTGATGCAAGAGGCCGGCAACTCGGGGTTCGGCATCCGCACGCCCCGCGGCGGCTGGCCCTCGGGAGATGGCATGGAAATCCAAATCTACGACAACCCGCGGGACGACGAGCACTCGCACCAGACCATCTACGGCAACGTCCTGCCGATCGCGAGGGCTGACAAACCGGGCGAGTGGAATACGGTCGTGATCAAGGCGGAGGGGCACATGATCCATGTCTGGGAGAACGACGAGTTGATTCAATCGGCCAACACCCGGTTCCACCCCGAACTGAAGCACCGCCCCTTGAAGGGTTGGATCGGCCCTCAAGATCACGGAGGGTGGATTCGCTTCCGTGACCTGAGAGTCACCGAAGCCCCGGACGGAGAGGGACTCGCGGCATGGGCGCAAGGCGCGCGCCCCTCCGCGGCCGGAATGATGATCGAGCGGATCATGAATAGCGAGTCGGTCTCGAAGCGGGACGGCATCACGTCCTACGTGGTCGAAAAGACCGTTTCGGCGGATTCACCCGGAGAGACGGTTCTGGCGGAACTCGAGGGCCCCGGCTCGGTCGTCCGCATTGCGCGCAACGGCGACGAAGGGGGGTTGGAGTTCTATTTCGACGCGGAAGAGACGCCGCGGATCGCGTGTTCCCCGTCCGGACTGTGGGAGGTCGTGCCGCGACTGAATGAACAGCAGGCCCCGGTCGTGACGAGTCTGCAATTCGCGAAGTCGCTGCGAATCGTTCTGAAGGATGCCAAAGCGGCGGAGTACCGGTTCGATTGCGTCCGTTTTCCGAACGGACTGCCGGTTGAAACGTACACCGGGCCGCGGACGAGCTTTCCGCGAACGCTCGGCGCGGCACCCCTTTATAGGCAGCACGTCATGGGCTGGGGGGTTCACCGCGAGCACGACCCGGCCCTGCACCTCGTCGCCGAACCCCAAGCCCTCGCGCCCGGCGAACGGCGGGTGCTAGCCCAAGTGCCCGGCGCGGGCCTGGTTCGCTGGATCAAGCTGCGGGCCGACGATCGTCTGCTCGTCTCGGACGACTTGTGGCTCCACGCCAGGGTGGATGGCGAGGAGACCCCTTCGATCTCCGCCCCGGCTCGGTTCTGGTTTCCGGCCTTCGCCTCCGGGAAGGGCAAACTCAACGGCTACCTTTTCTGCCACCGCCGGGGGCCGACGATCCTGCTGGGAATGCCCTTCGGCGACGGCTTCGAACTGACCGCCGAGAACCGGGGCGATACTCGGCTGGAGGGAATCGGAGGGGAGGTCTCCGTTGAACAAGCGACGGCCGAAACCCGCCAGGAGATTTGCTCTGGCGGGCGGATTCGAGGTCAATTCCTCGATGCGGCGGCCGATTCGAGCGAGGTCTTCGCGCTTGCAGGTCCGGGGCGATGGATCGGCCTGGTATGGGAGCCGGGCGAAGACCGGGGGATGTCACTCGACCGAGACGGAACCACTCCGGCCGGTTGGAGTTCCGTTTCGTCCGCACAGTTTCTCGGAAAAGACGGCGAGTACCGCGGCGTCTTGAGCGGTCGTGACGGGGGAATCGCCTGGCGGTATCTGCTCCTGGCTCCGGTCGATTACGACCAGTCACTCACGATGCGTGCCGGCGCGGGACCGGCCGGGAAGCGTCTCGTCCTGTATGTGGCGGAACCGGACTCCGCCGGGGCGGACTCGCGGTGACGGTTTCGCGAAAGCGATCCCCAATGCGCTTCATTCGGTTGAATCCGTCGCCGACTCCGCGGCGGCGTCAGGCAAAGCCAGTGCGGCGCGGTACGCCTTCCGTTGCGATTCGAGGCCGAATCGCGCGGTGATTTTGCGCCACTGGTCGGCCGCCGCGTTGAGAGCTTCTTGGGGGTCGGCTCCGTCCAGAACGGCATGAACGGCTTTGTCGAGCACGGCCAGGTATTCTTGGCGGCCGGGAATCCGCGGCGCGGCGGACCAAATGTCGCGGTTGAGCGTGGTTTGGGTGATTCTTCCATAGTTCGCCGCGGCCTCGCTGGAAACCAACGGCTCCACGCGACGCTCGGACCGGGGTTCCCATGCGTCCGTATCGAAAGTTGCCGGATTGATGCGCGCGCGTTCCATCCAGGACTCGGCCGAATTCGCCTGAGAGTCAAGGTAGAGCGTTGTCTTGGGGCTCGCCGCGCCGGGTGGCGGATTCCACGGCTGCGCGGCGAGCCAGAGAAGCAACTCCGTCATCCCCTCCCGTCTCGAACTCGCCTTGGATACCACCCCGGTCAGGCCGCGAACACCCAAGAGGGGAATTCGTCCGGGAGCTTCGTCACGGGCGAGCCAGGCATCCCCGGCCGGATCGTAGTACTCCGACGCGCCGGGCAGTTCAGCGAAGTTCGCCACGGCCTTACCTTGATGAATTCCACTCAGCGGTGCCGCGGCGGTCGGCCAGGAAACCGCCATCGCACATTCGCCAAGCCAGAACGCTTCCCTTGCGCGCTCGGGAGTATATGTCGTGGGGTATTTCGGGCCGTATTCCCCGGCGGCGGCTAATTCGGTGAGCGCGCGAACCACCGGCGGCTCCGCGATCCGCGGCTCCATGGTACGCGGATCGAAGAGGTTCTCGGCCGCCTGAGAATCGCTCCGGTACGCGGCGGCCCTAGCCAATAATACGAGGCCGGCCCATCCGCTTTCCAGCGGTTCAATGGTACCGCACCAGGGCATCGGCGAGGCGGGGACGAGATTCTCCAGGTTCTCGCGGTCGTGCAGAAACGCGGCCAGGTCCAAGTACTCGTCCCAGGTCGACGGCGGAGTCTTTCCCAGTTTTTCGAACAGGTCCTCGCGGTAGTACAGCGTGAAGACGGGTCCGCCAAAGGGTACGCCGACGATCTGGCCGTTCCACGACGCCTCCGGAGCGCGGCAGCGCTCGAAGAACGTTTCCCATCGCGCCTCCGCGGAAAGCAACTCGTCCCGAGGCAGCGGGGCAAGGGCATCGCGCTCGGCAAGAGGCCCCACCAGGTGACTGGAGAGAATAGCGCCGTCGGCGTCCAGACTCGACATTTCCAAAACGGCCTTGTCGCTCACCGGCAACACGATGAGCTTGGATTGGGTTTGAGCGAACCAATCCTCCGAAAGCGATTCCACCGCCTTGGCAAGGTGTTCGTCGGTGATCAAAAGAGTGAACCGGAGGCCCGAATGGGGAAGTATCCGGCGTCGTTCCGGAAGTGAAATGGATTCCCTCCGCCGGCATCCGGCGAATGATACGCCGAAGAGTATGACGACGAAGAAGAACAGCGCCGTCCGGCGGACGAGGGGGTCTTTCGCGACGGTTTTTCCGGTCTCGACGAATTGGCGGGTAGTGTACATCACCTCAAGAATACAATACAATCCGCGTAGGCGGCCTGTAGAAACGAAGTGCTAACCGTTTCAGACAGGGTGAACTGCGCGATTTCGAGAGTGAAGGAGTCTTCCGTGGGAGTATTTCTGGGAATTGATATCGGTACATCCGGAACGAAAACCTTGGCCATGGACGAAAAGGGGGCGATCCTCGCCGAGGCGATGGAAACCTACCCTTGTTACGCACCGAAACCGCTCTGGAGCGAACAAGATCCCGAGGATTGGTGGATAGCGACCGTCGCCTCCGTGCGGAAGGTCGTTCGAACCGCCAAGTTAAAGTCGGCGGACGTCCGCGCGATCGGACTCTCCGGTCAGATGCACGGTTCCGTCTTTTTGGATAAAGATGACGAAGTCATTCGCCGGGCGATCCTTTGGAACGACCAACGGACGGCCGCGGAATGCGACGAGATCGAGTCGCGCGCCGGCGGTCGGG
The DNA here is from genome assembly GCA_964520785.1 of uncultured Planctomycetaceae bacterium. GTDB lineage: Bacteria > Planctomycetota > Planctomycetia > Pirellulales > Thermoguttaceae > CAZFQG01. The sequence goes on from CAZFQG010000031.1 coordinate 8,357, forward strand.
CGAAGTTGATAAACATGGTCGCCAATCCGGCCCTTACCGGTTTCACCGCCCCGAAAATCCTTTGGCTGCGGAATCACGAGCCGAAGCACTTCGAGAAACTCCGCAAGGTGCTTCTGCCGAAGGACGAAATCCGTCGGCGACTAACCGGAGAATACGCGACGGAGGTCTCCGACGCCAGCGGGATGCTCCTCTTGGACGTGGCTCACCGAAGATGGTCGGCGCCGTTACTCTCGGCACTCGAACTGGACCCGGCCCTTCTGGCGACCTGTCACGAATCGGAAGAAGTCACCGGTAACCTGACGAAAGACGCCGCCAAGCAACTCGGCCTGTCGACCGAGTGCGTCGTGGTGGGGGGGGCGGGAGACTGCGCCGCCGGGGCCGTTGGGAACGGGATCGTCACCCGAGGTGTTCTTTCCACCTCGCTGGGAACCTCGGGGGTCATGTTCGTCCACAGCGATGAGTTGAAGGTCGACCCGGCGGGGCGCGTCCACACGTTCTGCCACGCCGTCCGGGGAAAATGGCACATGATGGGGGTCACGCTTTGTGCCGGAGGATCGTTTCAATGGTTCCGCAACGCACTCTGCCAGGCGGATTGGGACAAGGCGAAACGTCAGAAGCGGGAAATCTATGACTGTCTCATGGAAGAAGCGGCCGGCGCTCCGGTCGGGAGCGAAGGGCTCTTCTTCCTGCCGTACCTCTCCGGGGAGCGGACGCCCCATGCGGATCCTCACGCGCGCGGTTCGTTCGTGGGCCTGACACTGGCGCACACCAGGGCCCATCTGCTCCGCTCGGTGATCGAGGGAGTTACGTTATCGCTCCGCGAGAGCCTTGCTATTTACGATGCCCTGGAGGTCCCCATTCGCCAAATCCGTGCCTCCGGCGGCGGTAGCCGCAGCCCCTTCTGGCGCCAGGTCCAGGCCGACGTCTTCGGCAGGAAGGTGGTGACGACCAACACGGAGGAAGGCCCCGCCTATGGGGTCGCCCTTCTCGCTGCGGTTGGTGCCGGGGCCTATAAGAACGTGCAAGAGGCCTGCACGGCGACGATTCATGTCGTCAAGGAAACCAAGCCGGACGCGAAAGCGCGCCGCTACTATGACATGGCATTTCCGGTCTACCAAGGACTCTATCAGTCCCTGAAGGCCGATTTCCGCCGGATCGCGGACCTGTAGCCTCTCCGTTTCGGCATTCCCGGCACGGCCGGGAGCATTATTTGACGGTTTAATCTTGTTTTTCCTTTTTTGGGCCGGACCGTTCCGATGGGCAGTTCGGCCTGAGTTATGTTTGCGTGTTGCCATTCAAACCGAATATGTTGGTTTTTTTCTGAAAGGTCTGAATAATGAGATGCTGGACACGGGTTTTCGTCGCGTTGTTCGTTCCCCTGTTCTCGCTATCGGCAGCCGCCGAAGTGCCGAAACCGGAAGACGAACCGGCAACCCAAGAGGGAGCGGCCATGGAAGAGGCTGTGGAGGAAGAGACTTCCGAGCACTATGAGCACCTGAAATGTCTGGAATGGATGCTCGGCACCTGGACCGCGGAGGATGTGGAAGCTTCCGCGACCACGACCGTCCGCTGGACCAAGAACCGGAGTTTTCTCGCCCGGAGTTTCAAGATCGTCACGGCCGACGAGCATGAGTTGGAGGGGACGCAGGTGATCGGATGGGATCCCATCCGCAAAGAAATCCGCTCCTGGATGTTCGACTCCGAGGGGGGGGTTCGGAGAAGGGTCCTGGAAGAACGACGGTAACCGTTGGGTAGTGAAGTCCTCCCAGGTTCTGGCCGGAGGCAAGCGAGCCGCGGCCGTCAATATCATGACTCAGGTCGACGAGGATACGGTTACCTGGCAGTCCATTAATCGCGAGGTCGACGGTGAGATGATTACCAACGGGCCGGAAATCACGCTGGTCCGCGCGAACGCGGAATAGTCTCCGCTGCGCGGCGGTGCCGTTCGGCCGCCGTTTTGCATCCCACGACTACCCTACCCCAAACAGGTGTGATCATGAAACACGCGTTTTTCGTTTGCGTTGTCTTGGCTCTTGTGGTGGTACCGATGTCCGACGCCGCTTTCGCCCAGAGAGGCGGCCGCGGCGGCGGAGGACGTGGTGGAGGTGGAGTACCTGGGGGTGGTGCGCATCTCGGCGGTGGTGCGATCGGTGCCCTAACCTCGGGTCCGGCGTTCCGCGACCAGGGACCGGCGTCCAGAGGCCCTCGACCGGATTGCCCACGCCGCCACTAGGGGCAAGTCGACCCCCGGTCGGTGCCGGACGCCCGTCCCTGGGGATTACGCCACCGGCGGGTGGCCTTCCTGCACTGGGCGAAGGACGGCCGTCGCCCGGGGCGGTTCAGGACTTTCTGGGGCTGCCTTCGCGGCCGACGACGCTGCCGGCAGGAACGCGCCCCGGCGGAGGCAGCCTGTTCGGTCCCGGTAACCGACCCGGCATTGCTGACCGACCCGGCATTGCTGACAGACCCGGAATCGCCGACAGACCGGGCACCGGCGACAGACCTGGCATTGCCGATCGCCCCGGTATTGGCGACCGACCCGGGATCGGCGACCGGCCGGGAATCGGTGACCGCCCAGGCGGGGGAATTGACATCGACCGTGACATGGTCGTTAATCGGGTGAACAACCGCTACGTGGGGGCAGCATCGCGTCCGTTCACGCAAGGTTGGTGGGGTGCCCATCGTCTGGCGGCAATCAGACCGTGGCACCCATGGTTCCGGCCGGAATGGCGCTATCGGGCCAATTACTGGTGGCGTCGCGCAACGGCGCTGGGGATTACCGGTTGGTTTTCGTATGGCTGGGCCGAACCGATTTACTACACGTACGGTGACGGCGGCAACGTCGTCTATCAAGACAACTCCGTCTACGTCAACGGCCAAGTGGCGTGCACGGCCGAGGAGTACTACCAGCAGGCCGAGACCATCGCCGCCGACGTTCCTCAAATCACCGAACAACAGGCGGACACGATCGAATGGCTCCCCCTGGGTGTTTTCGCCATCACCAAGGAAGGGGTGAACGACTCCGATTACCTCCTGCAACTGGCGGTCACCAAGGATGGCGTCATTGCCGGAACGCTCGTCAACGAGGCGACCGAATCGGTCCGCCCGGTCGAGGGACGCGTCGACAAGGAGACTCAGCGCGCCGCCTGGCACTTCGTCGACGGGAAGAACCCCGAAGTCGTCATGGAAACGAGCATCTACTCCCTGACGCAGGACCAATGTACGGCCCTGATTCACTTCGGCCCGGATAAAACGCAGCAGGTCGTGTTGGTCCGCATTGACGAACCGAAAGGTTCTCCGGAGGCCTCAGCCGAGACTTCCGCCGCGAACGAGGAGTAGACTTCGCCGGATCGCCCCGCATCGGGTTCCTTCGGTGGAGGTGTATTGGATCGCGGGCTACGAGCGGATGAACCTCGGCCGTGCCGAGAACCACCCACCCCGCCATACTCCGTAATATGACGCATGCATCCCGCTTTCGCCGGCTCACTGCAATCCTCATCCTCGGCGCCGCGACCGGCGGCGCCGAGGAACCGGGGACGTTTTCCTATCGCGACCCCGACCTCCCGCCGCTGCTGGAATTCCTCGACGGCACCCCTGTCCGAACGCCGGCGGACTTCGAACGGCGCAAGGCGGAAATCCGCGGGCTGTTCGAAGACTATTTTTTCGGGTCGTTCCCCGAGAAGCCGCCTAAGCTCCTCTCCGCGGAGGTCCTGGAGGAAAAGCATCCGGAGGACGGCTCCACCCGCCGCCGGGTGAAGCTGGTCTTCGACACGCCCAATAAGGCATCCATGGAGATTTGGGTGTGGATCCCGAAAGGGGAGGGGCCGTTTCCGCTCGTGCTGACGCAGCCGAGGTTCTATCAGATATTCTGGGCGGAAGACGCGCTGAAACGCGGGTACATCGCGTGCCTCTACCCGGGTCTCGACGTGCATCATCAAGAGGGGGACTACCCCGGCTATGAGACCGTCTGGCGGACGTTCCAACAGGAATACCCCGAGGCGAGTTGGCAGTCTTCTCTGGCGATCCAGGCATGGCTCGCCGGAAGGGCGCTGGATTACCTGCTCGATCCAGAGTACGACTACGCCATCGCTCCGGGGCAAGTCGGGATCGTCGGCTTTTCGCGTTACGGCAAACAGTCGCTTTACGCGGCGGCGCTGGACGAGCGGATCACGGCCGTCGTCGCGCGGAGTTCCGGCACGCCGGCGGCGGTCGGCTACCGTTTCGCGGGAAGGCACACGTTCGCCGAATCGCTCGCCGATTTCCCACCTGCCTGGGCGAAAGCGTCGCTTCGCGAGTTTCACGGGCGGGAGAACAAACTGCCCATCGAGGGGCACGGTCTGTTGGCGCTGATCGCCCCGCGCCGGGTGATGCTGCACACGGCCTACAACGACGACAGCGACCCCACGTTCGGCGCGGAGCGGACGTATCTCGAGGGTCGGTCCGTCTACCGGTTCCTCGGCAAGCCGGAAAATCTGCGGCTAATGTACCGTACCGGCAGCCACGAATCGGGACCCGCCCCGGATTACGTCACGGCGGAACACCGCAAGCAGAACCTCGACTGGTTCGATCTCTCTTTCGGCCGCGGCACGGTGAAGCAGGAGGACTTTGCCGAGGTCCTGCTCCACCAATTCGACTGGGAGGCCTGGAAGGAGGCGCAAGACGCGGAATCGCTGGATTCCCCCTTCAGTGGCGAGGCCTTGGACGATGCCGACCGCGCGCGACGAATCCGGTGGCTGCTCGGCCGTGCGCCGGATCAGGTCGCGTGGGATGGGAAGGTCACGTTCCTCTCGCCCGAGGAATCGGCCGTCATGTCGCACGACCGGTGGGCGGCGGCGAACACGGCGCGAATGCCGGTGAGCTTCGGCGAGAACGTCCGGGGCAATCTGTATTACAACCCGAACGTGAAGGAACCGGTCGCGGCGGTAATCTGGCTGCATCCCTTTTCCTATGCCACCGGCTACAACGAGGGCTACGGCGTGGAGGGGACGACCGTCTATCACCGGCTCGCGGCGGAAGGTTACGCGGTCCTCGCGTTCGACCAGTGCGGCTTCGGCGCGCGGCTTCTGGAAGGAACCGCTTTCTACGAAAACCACCCGGCGTGGTCGCGGTTCGGCCGGATGGTACACGACGTCCGCGCGGCGGTCGATTTCCTCGCCGAGGGCAAGGGTGCTTCGCAGGGAAAGGTGCCCGAAATCCGCAACGACCGGATCTACGTTCTGGGGTATTCCTTGGGCGGAATGGTCGGGCTGCACGCGGCCGCCCTCGACGAGCGGATTGCCGGCGTGGCCGGTTTCTGCGGATTCACGCCGCTGCGAACGGACACTCCGGATAAACCGACCGGCGGCCTCGAGCGGTTCTGGAATTGGCATGCGCTGCTCCCACTGCTGGGCACGTTCGAGGGACATCAGACGCGGATTCCGTACGATTACGAAGACGTCCTGACGTTGATCGCCCCCCGGCCCTGCCTGATTTACGCCCCAGTGCGAGACCGCTTCGCCGACGCAAGCGACGTAGCCGCGTGCCTGGAGAAGGCAAAGGCGGCGTGGCGCGCAAAGGGAAGTCCCGGCGGCCTAATCGTGCAGACCCCCGACGACATCAACCGGTTCCAATCCGAACAACATGCGGTATTTCTCGATTGGTTACGGGTGGAAACGAGGCTCAAGAGGGCAAAGACGAGCATTTCGCCAAGAACGGTCGTTCCCAGGGAACGCCGCGCGGCGGGACCGGCACCGGAGGCTGTCGCGGGGGGAAGGACACCCAGGATGAACGGGAAGGCGGTCATCAGGATCGGCCGCAGGCGCAGATGCGAGGTCTCGATGATCGGCTTCCCCTGGTCTCGGAGGTTCTGGGCGAATTCCACGATCAGGATCGAGTTTTTGCTGCACAGACCGATCAGCATGACCATGCCGATCTGACAGTAGACTTCGTTCGTGTGCGAAAGTAGCCACTGCGCGCCGATCCCGCCGAACATGGCCAAAGGCACCGAGAGCATCACCACCAGGGGCATGACCCAGCTTTCGTACTGGGCGTCCAAGAACAGGTAGACGAACACGAACGCCAAGCCGAAGATCACCGGGGCCAGGTTCGCCGCCTGGAGCTGCTGGTAGATGATGCCGGTCCATTCGTACCGCATCCCCTCCGGCAGGACGTCGGCGGCGATCCGTTTCATCGCCTCGACCGCCCGGCCCGAATTATTCCCGAAGTGTTTCGCGCCCGTTGATGAGGGCGGAGTGGAACATGTTATAGTAGGGGACGGTCTCGGGCCCGAGTTCCGTCCGGACCTCGGCGATGACCGATAGGGGAATCACCGGCGTTCAAGAATCATAGACAACGCTGCCGTCTACGGCGGAGATGGCTACAGCATCATCGCACGCTATGCAGATGTCTTCAATAACGGCAGCCCGTTGACAGGAGCCCACAATCTCATTGGTAATGGTATGTATTGGATGAAAGACGGAGAAGACGGCAACCTGATCGGAACGGTGTGGTATCCCATCGACCCGCGTTTCGTCCGTAATCCCTCCCACGGCGGCGACGGGTGGGGGGACGACCCTACGACTCCAGACATCGACGAGTCGGCCAACGACGATTTCGGCGACCTGCGGGGCTTCTGCCCGACAGCCCGGCGATCAATGCGGGCAGTAACGCATTGCTCCCGGCCGATACGTTCGATCTGGACGCGGACGGCGACGTCGACGAAATGTTGCCGGTCGACTTCGGCGGCAATCCGCGGGTTCAAAACGGAATCGTCGACATGGGGGTCTACGAGCGGTTCGTTCAACCGGCCTTCCCGGCCGATCTCAACGGGGACGGATTCGTCGGCTCGGCCGATCTGGATATCGTCCGTGCGAACTGGGGGCGGACCGTTCTGCCGTGGAGTCTGCTCGACGGAGATGCGACCTCGGCAAGCGGCGGCGTCTACGGTCCGCCTCGGCCAAGCGAATCGCCCGCCGGCGCGGAGGGGGCGACCGGCGCCCTTTTCGCCACTCGCCGCGACCTGGCCGAGGCCGCTTGGATGGCGGCGGTGGAGGGCTTGAAGACGCGGCGTAAGGAACGAACGGACCGCGCGGTCGACGCCGTGATGCTCCAGTGGGAGGCTCGGTAGAAGCAGTTTCGGCGTCTACAACCCGAACGCCTTCTGCATTTGCTCGCGGACGAGCGTGAGCCGTTCCAGGCCGCCGCCGCCCACTTCGGCCGTCGCCCAGCCGGTGAAGCCGATGTCGTCGAGCGCCCCTCGAACCTCGTCCCATGGGAGGTCCCCTTCGCCGATGTCGGTGAACTTGTCCTCCGCGCGGCTGAAGCCCTTCACGTCCAGCTTCACGCAGCGGTAGCCGAACTCGCGAATCCATTCGCCGGGGCGGCCGTATTTCCAGTGGTTGCCGATGTCGTAGTACATGCCGACCCAGGGGCTGTTGAAACTGTCGACGAACTCAACGAACTTCGCCGCCGTTTGCTCCGGCGGGGCCGGCTTGTCGTGGTCGTAGAACATCTGGTTCCACACGTTCTCGATCAAGATCGGCTGGCCCAACGCGGCCGCCAGCGGAAGGAGTTTCTTGATCTCGTCGCGGCAGCGATTGGCGATCTCGTCGGCCGGGCCGTCGGAGGCGCTCCCAACGACGATCAAGACGCCGCTCCCGCCGGCGGCGTGCGACACGCGGATGCAGTGTTCGATATTCGCGACACCCTTCGCGCGGACCGCCGCGTCGGCGCTTGTCAGCCGGTCGCTCCAGTGCGCGTGGTTGATCGCGTTGTGAACGAACACGCGGGATTGTGCCACCGCCGCGGCCGCCTCCTCGGGAGTACACTCCGCCGCCTGGTCCAGGTCGACGCCGTCGAAACCGGCCTCGCCGGCCAAGGCCAACCGGTCCGCCAGCGAGAGCTTCTTACCCCCCTCCTCACGGGTGATCATCCCGAGCTTGCAGGAAAGGAGGATTTTCTTCCCCTCCGGTGGCGTAATGACCGGCTCGCTTCGGGGCGCCCCGGCGTCCTCGGCCCGCGAAGACACCGCGGCCCCGGACGCCAATGCGGCGGCCCCGGCGGCAATGAACCCGCGGCGGCTGAGGGCGGTTTTCGTAATGGTGGAAGAATCGGCTAGTCTCATGATTGTTCTCCTGGGATGCGGAAATCTGGTGACGCGGTCCCGGCGGGTTCCCGACCGGCGGGTTCGCGGTAGTACATCTGTCGCGGCAGTGTATCCGATTGTACCAGCCCCGCCATGGCAGTGTCCAGCCACTCGCTCCAAACACTGACGTTGGACTGGACGAAGCGCCGGCTCATTGGCCCTTCCCTCCATCCCGCTTCTGTGGTTCTTTGATCCGTGCACGGTGCTTTCTTCCAAGCATCCCCGCGAGCAATTCGCTCCGACGACCGCGCACCGGAATCGCCCGCGATCGGCTCGGTTTTCGTCCGCGAGCTACTACTCCCCTTCGAACGCCTCTTCCCCATAGAGCGGCATGTAGCGGTAGGAGACTTCGAGGATCATGACCGCCAGCGACGTGCAGTAGAGCCGGCCGCCTTGCGCGGCGTGGGGGTCGGGAAGAAACCAACTGCCGTTGTCCATGCCGTGGTCGGTCTGGGTGCGGACGAGGTGTTCGCGGAGGCCCCGGTTCCACGTCTTCCGTTCCGGGCCGCCCCAGTGGTGGAGGACTTGCGCGGCGTAGTAGTCGTAGTAGAGATTGTTTTCGGACCAGCCCCATTTCGTTAGATAGCCGACGCCCCGTCCAAGACCGGGTTCGGTTCGCGGCCAGCCGGTGTACATCCGGCAGAGGAGGCCGATTGCCGTAGTGGTGTTTCGTGGCTGGGGTGTCATGTAGCCGTACAGTGCGCCGTATTCGGATTGGACCGAGTCGAGGAACCGGTGGACGCCGCCGATGGTCGGCGTGGGGACGTTCAGCCGCGCCATTTGCCCGCTCTTCAGCGCCATCAATTGCCACCCGGTGACGGTCGTGTCTCCCGGCTCGCCCGGCGTGTACCGCCAGCCGCCGTCCTTGGCCTGGGCGAAGGCGATGTACTCGATGGACCGCTGGGCCAGGGCCTTCAAGGTCGGGTCGCCGGTCATGGCGTAGGCCTCGCACAGGGCAATGGTCGCCAGACCTTGACCGTACATCGTACCGTCCTGAAGATTCGCCCCATTGGGTGTCAGAATAGCCTTCTTCTGCAAGAAGTACAGCCCCTTGCCGACGACGTCCGTGTAGGGGCCCTCCCGATGCGTATACCCGGCGCCCAGAAACGGCAGAAGCGCCATCGCCGTCGCGGCGGTGCGGCTCTCTTCGGTACCCGGATTGGCGGATCGCGAATCGAGCTTGAACGACCACCCGCCGTCTTTCTGCTGTTTGCTCATGATCCAACGGAGGCCCCGTTCCACGGCGTTCTCACCCGCTTGCGAAGCCTCGCCGCTGCCGACCATCGCCCGGCGTGTCCCGGCGTTGCGACCGGTCAATGCCGCGCGGACGTCGGCGTCACTCGCGCGGAGCAAATCGGGGACCGCCGAAACGTCTGGTGCAAACGCCGATTCGCGCTGCGTCGCCGCCGCGGAAGTGACTTCCGAAGGTGCGGGAACTTCCGGTTTTTCCACCCGCATGTCGACCCGCGGATCCGTCTCGCCGAACCGCGTCGGTTGCGTCTCGATCCGCGACGTCTGCTCGTCAATGAGCCGTTCAAGCGGGTTCTGTTCCGAGAAGGTCACCGTCAAGCGTCCCGAAGGATCCCCCCCGGTTGAGAGTACAAACGACGCGAGGAGAACCAACGCGACGGCGTGGAAGACGAAACTGACGACAAACCCTCTCCAATGGCGGTTCGCACGCGGCCGTTCGAGTGGATTTTCGTCGTTCAGGATCAGAATCGGGGGCACGAAATTACAGGGGAAGCGGCTTCGGACTGATTGTCGCGACTTATGAAAGGGAGAACTCAGGTAAAAAGCACAAAATGGAAATAGAATTGCGTATCCACTTAAACTATACGCGGCCCGGGGCCCGAAAAACGCTCGGCCCAGGGGATATTCGACGCGTGGGTACGGCGTCAGGTTCAATTGTACCTCTGTTGTCTGGTCTATCCGGAGCGGAAAACCGGCGCCCCAAACGGGTGGCACGCCCCAGAGCCTCCGGCGCTGGGCGTGGCGGAAGGCCGCATCGTTCTACAACCACGCCCTTCATGCCTCACGGACGTAACACCCATTCCGCGTCTCGGAGAGACGCGGCCACGTAGTCGCGTGTCCACGAGACTCGTATTCCGCCGTAGGATGGATTCATCGCACCGCTAGCGTCTCATCGCCGCGAACCCACGGTAACCCCCCTTCCGAGTGACTCGTGGCTAGCTGAATACGTTTATGTCGCGAGCAAACCCCTCTTTGGAGGCATTTGCCGGCAGAATTTTTCAGTTTTTGTGGGGGGGGTCGGGGCACCCAAAGGGTTGACGGGACCGGTTGTAGGGATCATAATAGCGGTTCGCGAGTACAGCGTTTCCGTACCGTCTGTTGGAGGGTGCTTCCCTTTAATCCCTTTCCTTTTGGAGCAACATGATGACTTGGTGCAGATTGAATCGGGTGTTCTTCTTTGCGGTCGCGACGGTCCTCGCCGCGACGGGCGCGTATGCGATTACCATTGACACCGTCCCCGTGGGCAACCCGGGGAACGTAGGGGAATTGTCGGGTGCCGGCGCCGGAGGTTACGGCCCCGACGCCATCGTGGGCGCGGTGGCCTACGAGTACAACATCGGGACGTACGAGGTGACCAACGCCCAGTACGTGGAGTTCCTCAACGCCGCGGCGAAGACCGATCCGTACGGCCTGTACAACACGAATATGGCTGGCATCTACGGAGGTATTTCGCGCAGCGGCTCGGGTACGGATGTCGACCCCTATGTCTACATGGCCAAGGGCAACGACTCCAACTGGGCGAACCGGCCGGTGAACTATGTTTCCTGGTACGACGCGGCCCGGTTCAGCAACTGGCTGACGACCGGCGACACGGAGACGGGGATATACACGTTCACGAGCGGTTCGCTCACCAGTATTCTGGACCACGAGACGGCCGCGCAAACTCTCGGCAAAACGGCGTGGTTCATTCCGACGGAGGACGAATGGTATAAGGCGGCGTATCACAAGAACGACGGCGCGACCGGGAACTACTTCGACTATCCCACCAGCAGCGACGCCGTTCCGAACAACGACCTGATCAATCCCGACCCAGGCAACAACGCGAATTTCTACGATGGCACTTACACTTACACCATCGGCAGCCCGTACTACACGACGGAAGTGGGCGAGTTCGAGAACTCGGAAAGCCCCTACGGGACGTTCGATCAGGGCGGCAACCTGTATGAGTGGAATTAAACCGCCATCGGTTCGTCGCGTGGTTTGCGGGGCGGCTATTGGGGCGGCTACTCCAGCGGCTTGGAGGCGTCCGGCCGCGGCAGCTACAGCCCGACGCGCGAGTACTACGGCGTCGGCTTCCGCGTCGCAAGCATTCCCGAGCCCGGCTGCCTTGGGTTGTTGGCGGGAATCGCCTTGACGACGTTGCTGAGGCGTGGACGTAGGCACGCTTAACCTTTATACTTTTTTCCTTTTATCCTTTTCCTTTAGCGCCCGAGCGCAGCGAGGGCGTGGGCGGTATTTTTTGAAACCGAGCATTGAAGAATCGTCCGGATGAACGGACAGACGCCCCGGTCGTTCTGGTAAAATGGTACGACTGGGTAAAATGGATATTGGAGCGAGTGGACAGCTTCCCGAAGAACCAGCGATTCATTTTCGGCCAGCGGCTGGCGGACCGTTCGATTCGCGTGTTGGAGCCGATGGGCGACATGGGAGGCTGCAAGCTGCCGTGGCGCACGATTGGCGGCCCCCTCATGCTGGCGATTGTCAACTCGATGCGAGTGAGTTACAATAACTACACGGAGACACTTTCATGCAAATCGAACTCGAACGCGAAGAAGATGGTCGCTGGATTGCCGAGGTCAACGACCTGCCGGGCGTCTTGGCGTATGGGCAGTCGCGCGAAGAAGCGATCGCCAGAGCGAAGGCACTAGCGCTTCGCGTGATGGCTGATCGCCTCGATCACGGCGAAGAGATCCCCGAGTTGCGCGAAGTGTTTGCGATTCCCACATGAGCCAATGGCCTTCAACGAAAGCTGGGCTAGTGCGGGCCGCACTTCTGCGAATCGGCTGGTCGGTCAAGCGGCAATCGGGCGGCTCCCACCAAGTCCTCACACGTCCAGATTGGCCCGACTTCGTTTTCGCTTTTCACGATCGCGATGAGATCGGACCACGCATGCTCGCCCGCATCGCACGAAGAACCGGGCTGACGCCGGACGACTTGTGAGCCGCGCGCGGCGCCGACCACCATGTCAGCCTCACGACGCTGCTTCCGGGGTGGAGGGTTTGGCGGGCGTTGACCAGCATGTCGTAGTCGGCGTGGGAAGGCAACCTGATTTGTCCAGATGTCGCGGGGTCAGACTAAACGCCGCGCGAACCGTGCCAGGCTCGGGAACTACCCGGCCGTCCCGCGTGCGCGCCTGCCGGCGTGCAGGCAAAGAAGAAGGCCGGGCCGCGGCGAGTATCGCAGTCGAAAGGCGCGGCCAGGCCGGTTATTCAATGGGGCGTGAGCCTCGCCGTGGATCCGTCCAGAGAGGGGTTCGGCGCGGCGACTCACGAACGCCCCAGGAATGCCACCCCGGCACGACCCATGCTTTCGAGGGGTTGTCACGCTCCTGGTCCGGCCTACATGTTTTCAAACGGTCGGGCCGATGGCATAATGGGGCTTCGTGAGAGGTGCCCGGCTTGAGGATGCGCCGGGGGTTTTGCACTGGCTGGCAAGCAGCCAGTGGCACCCGAGGCTGGCAAGCAGCCAGTGGCACCCGGCGATCCGGCCAACGAAAATGGCACCCGGCGGGGGATTTGGGTTTCTGGTTTTTTGACTGCAAGGAGCACGATTCATGGCGAAACAAGGCCAACGGCGGTTTTCTATCGGTGTCGATTATGGAACGAACAGCGTTCGGGCGCTCATTGTCGACGTGAGCGACGGTTCGGAAATCGCATCCGCCGTTTACGACTACCCCAGCGGCGAACACGGGATTCTACTCGACCCCAAGGATCCGAATCTGGCCCGGCAGAACCCGGCCGACTACATCGAGGGATTCTACCGGTCGGTCCGCGGCGCGGTTCGAGCCGCGAAGAACGTGGACGGCTTCGCTCCCGAGAATGTCGTCGGACTGGGAGTGGACGCGACCGGTTCCACGCCGATTCCGGTCGACCGCGACGGCACGGCGTTGGCAATGCACAAGCAGTTCCAGAACAACCTTGCCGCGCAGGCCTGGCTGTGGAAGGACCACACCTCGCACGCCGAAGCGGCGGAAATCACCGAGAAGGCACGACGCAGCAAGACCGACTACCTGGCCAAGTGCGGCGGCATTTACTCCTCGGAATGGTACTGGTCCAAAATCCTCCACTGCAAACGGACCGCGCCGAAGGTCTTTGATGCGGCCTACGGGTGGGTCGAGCAGGCCGATTTCATCACGGGCTTCCTCACCGGCAATACCGACCCCGATACGATGCCCCGCGGTATTTGCGCCGCCGGACACAAATGCCTTTACCACGACGATTGGGGCGGGCTGCCGAGCAAGGCGTTCCTCCGCGGGCTCGACCCGGCGTTGGCGGAGTTGCGTGACCGGTTCGCCGCGCCGGCGATGGCGGCCGATCAATCCGCGGGCGGCCTTACCCCGGAGATTGCAAAGAAAGTCGGCCTGCCGGCCGGAATTCCGGTCGCCATGGGAGCGATCGACGCACATCTAGGCGCCGTCGGTGCCGGCATCAAGCCGGGCACGCTCGTCAAAATCATCGGCACCAGCACCTGCGATATGCTGGTCGTTCCGTTTGAAGAGGAACTGGCGGACATCCAGGGCGTTTGCGGCATCGTGCCGGGGTCGATCGTTCCGGGGATGCACGGGATCGAGGCGGGCCAGTCGGCCGTCGGCGATATCTTCAATTGGTGTACGAAACATCTGACTCCCAAGGCCTACGACAAAGGGGACGCCCACGCCAACCTGACGGAAGCCGCGGCCGCCCTCAAGCCGGGCGAAAGCGGGCTGCTCGCCCTCGACTGGAACAACGGCAATCGCAACGTTCTCGTCGACCCGCTGTTGACCGGTCTGCTCGTCGGGCAGACGCTCCACACGACCGCCCCGGAAATCTACCGGGCCCTCGTCGAGGCGACCGCCTTCGGCGCGCTGACGATCATCAACCGGATCGAGGAATACGGTGTGAAGGTGAAAGAGGTCCTCAACTGCGGCGGGATCGCCGAGAAGAACCCGTTCGTGATGCAGATCTACGCGGACGTCTGCAACCGGCCCATGAAGATCAGCCGCTCGCCGCAGACGTGTGCGCTCGGCGCGGCGATCTTCGGCGCCGTTGTCGGCAAGGTCTACAAGAACACTCAGGCCGCACAATGCAAAATGACGGGCGTCAAGGACACGGTCTACCGGCCCAACAAGGCCGCCGCCAAGGTCTACGCCGAGCTATATAAGCAATATATGGTCCTCCACGACGCCTTCGGCACGCCGAATACGCCGGCCGGGTTGGATCGTGTGATGAAGGAGTTGATCGCGATTCGCGATAGGGCGCGGGCGTAGACGGCGAAGGGAACCACGAATGGACGCGAATGAACATGAAAGGGTCCTTCGGGCGCGACTCGAAACGTGACTATCCCCAACAGGCGGACCGCCCCCATGTCGATTAAACGATTCGTTTACTGGCAAGACGAAGACAAATGGATCGGTTATTGGGAGGAATCCCCGGATTACTGGACCCAGGGAGACTCTTTCGAAGACTTGAAAGAGCACCTCATCGACCTGCATGGAGACCTTCACAACGGAGAAATCCCTTGTGTTCGGCGGATCGGCGAGATGGAGATATCCTGAGCGACGTTCGCCCCACCTCACCACGCGGAACCTAACCGGTACACGAAATCAACCACACCAAGTCCCTCACCAAGGCTCCCCCATGTCAAACCGCATCAAGCCACTCACCCCGTTCCTCCTCATCGGCGCGTGCCTGCTCATTACGACCGCCGCCACCGCCGACCACGCCTACGACGGCCCCTACACCGGCCGCAATCTCAACCGCGTGGCTTTCCCCATCGGGGGCCTGGGTGCCGGGATGTACTGCCTGGAAGGGACCGGGGCCATCTCGCACGTGTCGGTGAAGCACCACATGGAGTTCTTCAACGAGCCGGCCACCTTCGCCGCGGTCTGCGTCAAGGGAAAGGACGGCAAGCCGCACGTCGCGCGGGTGCTCGAAGGCCCCATTCCCGACTGGAAGTATTTCGGGAAAGCTGGATCCGGGAACGGTTCCGCCGGCAGCACCTACGGCCTGCCGCGGTTCACCGGTTGCGAGTTCCTGGCGCGGTTTCCCTTCGCGACGATCAATCTGGCCGACGAGACGGTTCCGCTCGCCGTGACGCTCACCGGCTGGAGCCCCTTCACGCCGGGCGATCCCGATTCATCGTGCATGCCGCTGGGCGCGATCGAATACACGTTCAAGAATGACTCCGGGACCGTTCAGGAGGGAGTCTTCTCCTTCAACACGCGGAACTTCATGGGCAAGGGACCGATCGACCGCATCGACGGCGGGTTCGTCCTGTACGCGGCCGGCGGGAAAGACCGCGATACCAGCGGCGCCTTCGCCGTGAGTGTCCTCGATGAGAAGGACGCGGCCGTCGATTGCTGTTGGTTCCGCGGCGGCTGGTGGGATGCACTCACCATCGCCTGGGATAATATCGAAAAGGGGAAGGTCATCGAGAACCCTCCCTTCTCCGACAACGCCCCGGGCGCGTCATTGTTCGTTCCGTTCCGGCTTGAACCCGGCGAGACGAAGACGATCCGGCTCCTCACCGCATGGTACGTGCCGAATACAAGCCTGAACTACGGGCGCAGGACCGGCGGGGGAGCCGCGTTTACCGGCAAGCTCTCCACGGGGACCGGTCCCGGACAGCAGGATATTTCCGGTTTTCTGGGCAAGGGCCTCGTCAATACGTTCGATCCCGGCGGTGACGGACCCACCGGTACGCTCACGTCGCCGGAATTCACGCTGGAGAAAAAGTACATCCATTTCCTCGTGGGAGGCGGGTCGTTCAAGAACACGACCTGCGTGCAGCTCCTTGTCGAGGGGAAGGTCGTCGCTTCGGCATGTGGCAAAGACACCGAACAATTGGAATGGACGACCTGGGACACGGCCCCCTTCGCCGGCAAGAAGGCCGCGATTCGACTGGTTGACAAGGAAACCGGTGCCTGGGGACACGTCCTGGCGGACCATTTCATCGCCTCCGACGAACCGCTCAAGCCACTGTTGGACGCGAAGGCGGTCGCCGACCCGAACCGCGTGACCATCCTCGCCGATTTTGAAGGCGAGGACTACGCCGGATGGATGCCCGATCCGCCGCCGAAGAAGGCCTGTTGCGAGGGGGAGACCTGCAGCGAGCAGCCGATCCCCACCAACTACGTTCCCTGGTACGCGACGAAGTTCAAGAGTATCGGCGAGGTCGTCCAGAGCTGGAAGGATCGCTACGGTGAACTCCGCAAGCGGAGCGAGCGATTTCGCGACGCCTTCTACGATACGACCCTGCCGCCGGAAGTGGTCGAGGCGGCCGCCGCGAACCTCACGATTCTGAAGTCCCCCACCATCCTCCGCCAGCACGACGGCCGGACATGGTGTTTTGAAGGATGTTGCGACACCCACGGCTGCTGCGCCGGTTCCTGCACGCACGTTTGGAACTACGCCCAGGCGATTTGCCATCTGTTCCCCGCGCTGGAGCGCAGCCTCCGCCGCACGGAGTATTTCGAGGGGCAGGACGAACGCGGCAGGCAGGCATTCCGCGTGAATCTCCCGATTTCCCCCGGTGGCGGGAGCTTTGACGCCTCCGACGGCCAGCTCGGCGGGATCATGAAGGCCCGCCGCGAGTGGGCCATCTCCAGTGACGACGCATGGCTTGAGAAGTTCTATCCGAACATCAACCGGAGCATGGCCTACATGATCGAGAAGTACGACCCGCGACATACGGGCCTGCTCGAGGAAGAACACCACAACACGTACGACATCAACTACTTCGGTCCCGACGGCCACTGCGGCAGCTTTTATCTGGGCGCCTTGGCGGCGATGATCGAGATGGGCAAGGCGGTCGGCGACGACGTCTCCCTCTACGAGGAACTCCTCGCCAAGGGGAAGAAGCGGATGGTCGATGAGTTGTACAACGGCGAGTACTTCATTCAGATCGTTCAGAAAGAGGGACTGACGGACAACTTCCATCCCGTCAACCCGGACGACCAGAGCGAGGCCTACCGCGAGACGGCCAGGCAGGTCAACGAGCAGGGACCGAAGTATCAGTACGGAAACGGCTGCCTTTCCGACGGCGTTCTCGGCCTCTGGATGGCCAAGGCGTGCGGCATGGTCGATCCTATCATTCCCGAGGACCTGGTTCGCAACCACCTCAAGGCGGTGCATAAATACAACCTGAAGAAATCACTCCTGCGGCACGCCAACCCCCAACGCCCCACCTTCGCCATGGGAGACGACGGCGGGCTGCTCCTGTGCTCATGGCCCAAAGGTGGCAAACCGCTCCTGCCGTTTGTTTATAGCGACGAAGTCTGGACCGGAATCGAGTACCAGGTCGCCTCCCACCTGATGATGCTCGGGTGCGTCGACGAAGGCCTCGAAATCGTCCGCGTCTGCCGCGACCGCTACGACGGGGCCCGACGCAACCCGTTCAACGAATACGAGTGCGGGCACTGGTACGCCAGGGCAATGTCCAGCTTCGCTCTGCTGCAGGGCCTCACCGGCCTTAGTTACGATGCCCGGACGAAAACTCTGTACGTCGATTCTCGCATCGGCGACTTCCGCGCCTTCCTCTCCACCGAAACCGGCTACGGTGTCGTCGAATTCAAGGACGGCAAGGCGCAAGTGGACGTGAAGGAAGGGACGATCCCGATCGAGAAGGTGGAAGTGAATCAGGGGGGGTGATCTTCCGGCAGCGCCGCGAAGGACCATCCGAAGCGATAGGGGATTTGTTCGCGGGCATCGCCGGCGCGCGAGGCCATGGGGAGTCGATCCGGTGCGGTCGCCGCCGATTGCCGGCCCATGCCGTTCGGTCCGAAGAAACTCCAAGCCGGCGTCGCACGGACGTCGCACGTTTTGGGCGCCTTGGCGGACCACCGTTCGCGAACTCCATTCGGAACTCCGTCTCGGCTTCGTCAAACACGATCCGCTTTTTCCAGAGCCACCCGTCGACTTGGACGAGGGACGAATCGGCGGCCGGGGAGAAGCCCTCGGGGACATACACGTACAGCGTCCCGTCGAGGTCCGGCATCCGCTTGCAGACGCCGGAGAGGGTCGCGGTCGCGTCGTCCCAGTCGAGGCGCCCGATCTCGTGGTACCCGCCGAGGACGTGCATGTTCGTGGCGATGACCCCGGGCCGCGACGGCTTCGGGTGAATGAGGAGGATTCGCGCGGTGTGCGGCGCGATCGTGACCGTGACGTTCCCCTGGTGCGTGCCGAGGAACTTCTCTTCCCAGAATTCGAAGACGGTGGCCTCGGTGTCGGCCGGCAACCCCAGCGCGTCCCATTCGACCGTCCGCTCTTGAGGTTCATCACTAAGGTTGACGATGCCCACGGCGTCCCACTCCCCGGCCGCCGCCTTGCAGCGCATGTGCCACATGGAAGGGAGCGTGCTCTGGAATAAGTCCAACGGCCTGGCGATCGGGTTCCCCGGCGGCAGGCACTTCTGCATCAGGCGGATCCGAGGCAGGTCCAGGTCGCGGAAGTCGTCGCTGTAGGAAATGCTGCAACCCCCCATGGTCATCATGGTCATCTTGAACCGGGCTTCCTCGAGGTCGGCCTTGATGCCGACGCTCATATCGCAGATTTCCCGGTGGTAGAGCCGGTCGTTCACCCAATAGGTGGACGCGAGGCCCGCCGCGTTGCCGCGCTCGAGTTCAAGCCAATTGACAAGCCCCGCGTCGCCGGTGTCCATTCCCTGATAGGCGCTGCTGGCCAGCCCGACCGACACCAGAGGGGGTGTTTGGCAGTAGCGGATCCAGGCGTCGGGGCCGGCCCCGCGACGGATCGCCGCCATCGCCTTTCGCAACGACGGCGACCCGGCGATGAAGTCGATCTTGTAGTAGCACGATCCTTCCGACGAGAGCCGCGCGAACGTCTCCTCCAGCCATTTCTCGGCGCCGGGATGCCCCGCGTCGAGGACCGTCATTGGGGGATTGGGTACCCAATACCACCTTCCCGTAACGGCCGGCTTGCCGTCGGAACCTTGGATCATCCATTCCGGGTGGTCCTGGAAGAGGCGGCTGGTAGCCGCCACCTGCGTCGGCGCGATCCAGAGCCCCAGCTTCAGGCCGTACCGCGATTCGAGCTGCTCCGAGAGCCATTTGAACCCGCGGGGGAATTGCTCCTTGGCGTACCAGTCGCCGCATATCTCTCCCTGCTGCCAACCGTGATCGAGCTGGAGGATTTTCAGGCCCAAGGGGGCGAAATGCTTGGCGATGATTTCGGCGTGGGCCAGGGTGATCTGTTCGCTGATCGTCATGCGGATGGGATACCAACTGCACCACAGCGCGGTCGCCCCGGTGCGGACCGGGAATTCAGACATCGCCGCGACCGCGTCGCCGTAGCGCTCGAGTCCTTCAAAGCCGTTCTTCTCGGCCGAAAGCCAGGCCCACGCCGATACGAAGGTCTCCCCCGGCGAGAGGGTCCTCCCGAGACCGAATACGGCCTGAAGCGACGTGCCCCCCTCGCCGCTTCGGAACCGCGCCCTGACGGACGGGCTCCCTTCCAGGCAAGAGAGGGCCCCCAGAACCATCGCCCCTGGCAGACGCCCCGGCACCATCGCCAGGACATCCGAACTCGCGTAGTCGATCGTCTCTTGCGATCCCGACTCCTCGCCCGGCGCGGGACGGCACATTGACGCGGGAGCTTGCATCACCCCGGCCAGATGCCACCACCCGTCCTTGGAGACATCGACGAGCGATGCCGATCCAATCGCGACCTCTTTGTCGCCCCGGTTGGTTACCGCGACCGAGACGGCGATCGCCGGTTTTCCGTGAAATAGACGGATCCGCCGTTCCACTTGCACCGCATCGCCCCAGGCCTGGCGGATTTCGATTCCATCTCCCAGTTTGTCGCTTACCTCCGCCGCCTCCACCTTTCCGGAAGGGGCGTCCAGTGCCGCGCCGTCCACGTCCAGGCCGAACCGCACGTTCCGAACCGCCGCGTCGACGCCGAGCCACGTAGCGTCCCAAGTGCCATCCGTCTCGTCGACCGCGACGACCACCCGGTTGTTGGCCGCACTCAAGATGGACCCGTCGCGCGAGACTTGAATCTCGTCCCCGGCCTGTTTCGCTTTTTCCCGGACCGCGGCCAATTCCTTCGCTCGCTCCGGCCAGACCTCCGCCGCCAGCGCGAGTCCTTCCAGCCGCCGCTTCAGCCGCGCATCGAGCCGTTCCACCTCGGTTACGAACTCCTCCCGGGCGACTTCATTCATCGCATCCCATTCCCCCAACCGAGCGGACAGAGCGTCCCACGCGGCCTTGTCCTCGCCGAGGCTGCGGCCCAAGTCGCCGAACTGGGGATCGCCCTTCCCATCAAGCGCTCCTGCGGCTGCTTGGGTATCGGCGTACCGCTTGGCGCAATCGGCCATCCGCCGTTTGGCGTATGATTTGAACTCGTCCGCCGATAACTTCGGGCCGACGACGATGATCTCATAGACATCCGTATTCGGCGAAGATCCGGGCGAGTCCGTAATTTCCAGCCTCACCGCAGTGGTTTCGACCGGATCGAACTCGGCCAGCCAGGCGGCCGACTCGGCCTCGCCGATGACGGCGACGGGTTTGAATTCTCCTTCCTTCGACCCGGCGAGAAGGATTCGGCCGCTCTTGATTCCGTCGTTCCCGACGCGTTCGCCGAAGACGGCCACGCCGGAGACCTTTTGCGGGTCCAGGAGGGCGATGGTGATCGATTGGGGCGATTCCTCGCTAGGGGGAACACTGGCGACCCATTTGGTCGCGCGGTTGCCGTCAACCGCCCTGGTCGGGTCGTAGTGGCCCGCCTCGGTGATGAGGGTGGACGATGCCTCGACAGGGCCGATGGTAACGCGGCGCATTCCGGCCGGCGACCAATCCGCGGCGATCGGCCGGATTTCGGCCGCTACCAGATTCGCCGCCGAGAAGAGAAGGACTCCCAAAACGATCGCCCCGGCCACTTGTTTCGATAACTGCCTGACCATGCTGTAACTCCTTGGGAAAAGTCGACCAAAAACCGGGGTCCTCGCCGTCCAACACGGCCAGCCGAACCCCCACCGGCGGTGGCAATCTGCTAGACCTGAAACACCTGTTCAATGTATTTGAGCACCCCCTGTTTCTATATGGCAATCAAGGCATCAACGGATACTCGATAGTTCAAACGGCGCGAACAGCCCGTATGCCTCGGTCGTGTACTCAGAGGCCGGTGGCGGGCCGGTGGCCGGGCCGTGGCGGAAGTGGCCTGGGCCGGCGATTCCGAAGACGTTGCCGTAATGGGGGCCGAGCGTGTTGCGGAGCGTGCCAATGACGACGACGTCGATGCGGTTTTTCCCGGCCTTCAGGAAATCGGTCACGTCCAGTTCGGACGGTTCGAAGGCGATGTGCCCGGCGAATTGGTCGTTGACGAAGACCTTCGCGACGCTGCCGTTCCACTTCGGAAGCCGGACGAAGTAACGAGACTTGTCGTTCGGCTTGCCGGGCACGTCATACTCCCGGGCGTACTTCACGCCGGCGGCGTAGAACGGCGCGCCTTGGGCGTCCCAACCGGTTTGGGCCGTCACATCTCCGTCAACCAGGTATCGTGCGGCCCGATTGAAGCCCTGCGTCAACTCGCTGGAACATCCGGCAACCGTCACGCCTTCAATCGGCTCCGGCTTGCCGTTGCGTAATTTCAGGAAACGGACCTCGCTGAGCCCGACGAACGCGTTGTCGACGCCGGAGTCCTTCGTCGGATAGCGGACCCCGTTGTGATTGGAGAGAATCTGGAACTGGACGAATCGGACTCCCTTTGCCGCCGAGTCGAGCAACTGCGGAAACCGCGGTTTCGTTGTCGGTCCGACCGACCCGCTCTTCGCCTGGTCGAGTCGGAATTTTCCGATCGACTTGAATGAGCCGGCCTTGCCGGTGGGGGAGACGAAAACTTCCATCTCGTCGACACCCCGTTTGGTCAGATTGACCTCGTTGTAGTTCCAGACTTCGATTGCGTCGAAATCCCGTTTTTTGCCCAGGTCGAACGTTACCCACGGATCGCCGTCGACGGAGCCGGGACGGAACTCGACTCCCCCGCTGAGCCACATGGTGCCGTCCGGGTCGGTTGAATGCGACTTCTTCACCTCCTTGGAAATCCCCAGCGGTTTCGGCGGCACGATCACAAACCCCTTCTCCGCCGGTTCCAGCGAGAAATCGCCCAGCACGTAGGCCGGTTCCAGTTCGTGGAACATGGTCATCGGCTTCGCGGTGATCGTCACCGCGTTCTCGCCGACCTTGGCGGTTCTCGCGATGGCGATTCTGCCGAACTGCTTATCGAGCCACCAGTCGCCCTCCTTGGCCGTGACGGTCGTGCCGTTGCATTTCACCGTGTACAGATCCGGCCGTTCAATCACGATACACAGATCACTCGGCACTTTTTCGCGAACGGTGAACCGGTACGTCGCCTCGAAGCCGCTGTCCTCCGGGAACGTCTTCGTAATCAGCCGGTCGCGGAACTGAACCGCCATATCCCAGGGATTGGCGTCAAAACCGTGTTTCTTCCAGATGAGATTCCCGGCCTGGTAGAAGTAAATCCCCTTCTTCGTCTCTCCGCCGACCGTCACGTCGACGAAATCGAGCGTCAGGACATTGGGGGCGATTCGCTCGGCGGTCATTTCCCCTACCGGGGTAAGTGCCTCCTCCTCGTCAGGTATGGATAATTCCGGCGGAGTGGTCGCGGCCTTGCTCAGAAATAGCATTCGGCTGCCGCACGGGGGGAGGTTGTAGTCGAATCGGACGCCGTTGTCGGTCTTCTCGAAACGGACCGCATGGACCGCGCCGGTGTCCAGGTTCCATTCCTCGACGCCGCCCATCGACGACTCGACCGTTCCGCGCGAGGCGTGGTCGATACTCGTGTTGACGAGGAACAGAATCTCACCGTCCTCCAGCATCCGGCGTTGATGAAACAGCTTGCCGGGGTCGTTCTCCGCCCGGGTGATTGCGAAATCGGTCATCTCGTCATGGAGCGATTGCGGCAACGTGGCCGGATCGACCTTTTTCCAGGACGCCGCTTCCGCCGCCTTCGCGCCGCGATCCGACGCACTGCCGTCGACATACGCCGGGGCATCGCCACAGCAGAGGATCCGGCCGCCGTTCTTCACGTATTCCTCGATGAGCTTCATTACCGGGGCGTTGAGATTCTCGGTGATCGGCGGGAGGACGACCGTGTCGTAACTCGCCTCGCCGACGCGGAGTGTCTTTCCGTCGACGCTCCCCCATCGGGCCATGATGTCCTCGCTCCCCAGATCATACTCCACCTGGACTGCTTCCAGCCGATTCACGAAATCCTGGAAGCCGTTTCCAACCTGGCCGAGCTTCGCGTCCGACTGATACATCCATGCCGTCGACGTCGGCTCGAGGACGAGAATGTGGTTGATCTGCTTGCCGTGCGAGAGGGCTAGCGAAATCCGCCGGAACCGGTTGGCGATGACGTGGTACGAATCCCACCACGGTTCGTGGTAGGAGAACGACTGCGGATGGTCCCGCTTGCGGGCGCCGCGGATCGACATGTTGGTCAGATGCTCGTCGATCGTGTTCACGCCGAGGACCATCAGCCATTCGCCGATCCGCTTCATGTCCTCGAACCGCAGGTCCCAGCCGCCCGCGCCGAACGCCTCGCAGAGCGTCCGCCGGCGACCCAGTTGATTGGCCGCGCTGGAAAGCTCCTTGACCGCCCTGGCATTGCCGAACTGGGCGGCGTATCCTTCGTCGTACTGGTTGAACAGGCAGTCGATCGCCGGACGCTGGTGCCAGGCGTACATCGCCATATTGTCCGGACCGTGGCTCGTCCCCGGCCAGCCGTGCTCCCAGTAATGGCCGGTGAACTCCAGGTTATTGTCTTCACACCACTTGTACCACGGCATCGACCAGTGTTCGATGAACTGTTCCAAGATCGTCTGGCTCCAGTTATGCCGGACCTTTTTCCAGTCGCCCACCGGACGGACGAGCGAGGCCGCCTCGTCCAGAATGTCATACCCCCATTTCTGCTTGAACGCCTCGCGGACATGTTCGTTGTAGTGGTAGGAGCCCTCGGGATGCGGCTCGTCGGTGAATATCCCCGGGAGACGCTTGCCGAATTCGTCGCCGAAGTGCTTTTTGTACGCCTCTCCCGTGATCTCGATGAACTTCTCCGTCACGCCCGGCTTGAGCAGGTCGACATACCACCAGTCGCCGAACCACGGCCCGCTTCGTCCCGGCACCAGCCGTATAATCAGGTAATTCCCTTCGCCCAATTCTCCCGCCTTGGCGGCCTTCGTAACGTCCTCGGCCGCGCCGTCTTTCAGGGAAAACACCCGCAACGCGTCCTCCGGCAACGCGCCGATCTTCTTCACCGGATCGAAGTGCAAAGAATGCGCCCGGGAGTCCGGCAATGCCTCCGGGACGAATCCGCCGGCGAACCCGGAGGGGTACGAGTTTTCGTCGTAAATCCAGATGTTCATGTCGAGCCGCTTGGCCGTCTCCAGGGCGACTCCCCACAGCCGGAACCACTCTTCCGACAGGTACGGCGTCATCAGCCCGGGCCGGGGGTGGACGAAGGCCTGCATGACGTTCTGCGACGCCAGGTCTTCGAGGGTTTCGACGATGAGCTTCTCGTCCAGTAGATCACTCCACACCCACAAAGGGGCCGTCGAGTATTCACGCGGGGGGTCCAGGAGATACCGCTTGACGTCGTTCGAGGAATCGGCCAGGGCCGCCGAAGCCGCGGTGCCCAGCACGCACAAAACGACCAATCGGAACGCGTGCGAGATTTGAAATCGGAAGGCTTGACCGTCAGCCGCAGGCATGGGATTCTCCTTGTAATTCGTAGGTCGATTTACCACGTTCCTGGTTATACGTGCGGGAGGAGAGGTGGTCAAGGAAAACCCACACGGTGTCGCATTTTGCGGATTTTTCTCTCGCTTTCACGACATTTTGGCTTGTCTGTTCTCGAATCATCGAGTGTCTTGGGGCCTTGTGACGAGCGCGCTCTTTCGTCATGATCGGCCGTTCACCGGCGAGCGATCGGCAATCCAGGTGGGCAAAGCGAGGTCCCGGGGCCACCGGCGTCCCAACGCCGCGTCTAGTTGACATCGCCCCTGGATGCCGCTATGCTACGGATTATCGTGGCGTATCCCGTTTCGCATGCGGATGGCGTCGTTCCATTTATCACTGATATGGAAAAGGGAAAGGAGGCCAGATCGTGAAGAACTACAGCATTGCGATTCTGATTATCCTGGTCCTCGTCGGAGGCCCTGCCGTTCGGGCCGAGGAGGAGGCCGCTTTCGCCCGGGCGGAAGAATCCGCCAGAATCGCGGGTTACTCCCTTAGCAAAGTGCAACGGTGGCTGCATGAGGTGGCCTTGAAAAAGATCGAGCCGGATACGGGGCTTTACCGTCCGGACGGCAACTTCAACTACCAGGATGCGTGGGCGGATTGCTACCCCTTCCTGACATGGGCGGCGTGGGCCACCGATTCAAAGGCCCTCGAGGGCCCGGTTCGCGGGGCGCTCCACGCGGAGATCGCCCATTGCGAGGAAGGGTATTTCACCCGAGAGGCCAACATATTCGGCGGCAGCGAGTATGTCAAGGACGGTCTGGTGGCCATCGTCGAAGTAACCGGTAAGGACGAATGGTTCGACCGGATGAAGGCGATCGAGGACGAGATATGGGAGACTCCTCGAATTGAGACACCCTACGGCAATATCCCCTCCACGAACATCGAGATCAACGGGGAGCAGATTCAGGCGCTGGCGCGCCTGTACACGATGACCGGCGAAAAAAGGTACCTCGTATACGCCGAGCGGCTGGCGGACTACTATCTTCTTTCCGGCGATTTCGTTCCGACTCGGCTGCGCGACCACGGTTGCGAGATCATCGGCGGGCTAGGGCTCTTCCTGGGGGTCGAATCGGAAACCAACCCCCAAAAGGCAAAGGAGTACCTACCGCGGATGAAAAAGATGCTCGACGCGGTCCTCGAACAGGGTACCAACGAAGACGGCATCATGTACGACAACCTTGGTACGCCCGGCCGGCTCAGCGACGGGTGGGGGTACAATTACGTCGCGTATCTTTGTTACGACATGGTGGCCGGGGAACCGGTCTACCGCGAACGAATCGAGCGAACGCTTCGCAACCTCGCCAAGCCCCGCTACGAAAACTACCCATGGGAAGGAACCTCCATCGACGGATTCGCTGATTCGATCGAAGGAGCGCTCTACCTGCTGAACCGGCTCCCGGTGCCGGAAGGGTTCGCCTGGGTCGATCGGGAAACGGCCGTCAATCTGGCGCGGTCGTCCGACCCGCTGGAAACGGCTCCCCTTTGGGGAACGAATAAGCTCGAATCGAACGGCGTGCGGACCACTATCATGCATGCCTTGATGCACACGCGGGGAGTTCTGGCCAGGCCTTGGCGGGGGGATCTGCTCCTCGGGGCGAGCCGGACTTCCGGCGGACTCGCGGTTGTTATTCGATCGGAAGAGGAGTATTCCGGCAAACTCTTCTTCGATCTCCCGAGACACCGTATCTACATGGGATTCGAACGGGACTGGCCTAGGATGAACACGTTGCCCGAATGGTTCACCGCGGAGCCGGGCAAAGAATATACAATCAAGGAGGTCGGCGGCGAAACATCCAAGACCTACACGGCGAAACAGCTCTACGAGGGCATCCCCGTCGAACTAAAAGGGACGCGGAAGAAACGTTTGCTCATCACGGCCGGTCCGGAATAGCCGGAATGTATATCAATCAGATTCGATAACCATTTCCAATTACGGGAGTCACTCCATGTCGTTTTTCCCAAGTGAAGTCGTATGCCGGCAACTCGCTTTAGCGGCGTTCCTCGGCTGCTGGACCTTTTTGGCGGCATCCCGGGTATTTTCCGCCGACGGAAGAGATGCGCCGCCGACCGCCAAAGACGTCCAGGAGCGGAAGATTCTCGACGTCCTCGACGATCTGGACAAACACCATCGTCGCGGCAACATGAACGTCCCGGTCGAGGACGGCCGGCTGTTGCGCCTGCTCGTGGAGGCGATCGACGCGAAGACGGTGGTCGAGATCGGTACCTCCAACGGCTACTCCGGAATCTGGATGTGCCTCGGCCTCCGCAAGACCGGCGGGAGGCTTATCACCCACGACATCGACGAGGGACGCGCGGCCCAGGCCCGGAAGAACTTCGCCAGGGCGGGCGTCGATGATATCGTCACCCTCGTGATGGGAGACGCCCATGAAACGATCGGAAGGATCGAAGGTCCGGTCGACCTCGTCTTCATCGACGCGGAGAAATCAGGCTATCCCGACTATCTCGAGCAGATGCTCCCCCGGGTCCGGCCCGGCGGCCTGATCGTGGCGCACAATACCTCCATGCGAAGCGCCGCCATGGCCAAGTTCAATAAGATGATCCAAACCGATCCGCGGCTTGAGACGCTTTACTTCCACGTCGATAACCAAGGAATCAGCGTCTCGCTGAAGAAACGGTGAGAAAGGAAGTGACTTAGCGGCAAGGTCAAGGAATGCCTTCCGCGATTCTCCGGCTCGGAGACCGGATATTCCAACCAGGGTGCTGCGCCCAGCGTTCACGCCGCGGTATCCCATTCCCCATTCCCCACTCCCCATTCCCCACTCCCATGTCCCAAGTGCGTCAACAACTGAATCTTTTCGATTCCATCTGCCTGATCGCCGGCGTCATCATCGGCGTGGGGATTTATCAAATGATGCCCCAGATGGCTGCCGGGGCCGGCGGCGGTGGGGGGTTGTTGCTGCTGATCTTCGTTGGCGGCATGATCTCCTTGTGCGGGGCACTTGCCTACGCGGAGCTGGCCACCGCCATCCCGGAGGAAGGCGGCGATTACGTCTATCTTACCCGTGCTTACGGCCCCTGGGCCGGGTTCCTCTTCGGATGGGTTCAAACGGCGATCGTCCGTCCCGGGGATATCGCCGTCATGGCCTTCGCGTTCTCGACCTATGCCCTCAGCGCCACGGGCACTCCGGCCGGTCGTTGGGGTGAATCGCTCCTGGCGGCGGCGAGCGTCGCCATTTTGACCGCGATCAACGTCGCCGGCGTCACGGCGGGAAAGCGGACGCAAAACCTTCTGACCGTGGCCAAGGCCCTGGGACTACTGAGCATCGTCGGCATCGCGTTTCTGATTCCCCGGCCGGAAGTCGTCGAGGCCGAGGTCGAAGCGGCCCCGCTGGGATTGGCCTTCATCTTCGTCCTTTTCGCCTACGGGGGTTGGAACGAAATGGCCTACGTCGCGGCGGAAATCAAGAATCCGGAAAAAAACATCGCCCGGGCGCTTACTCTCGGAACCGTCTGCGTGACCGCCCTGTACCTCCTGCTCGGATTGGCGTTCCTTTGGACGTTGGGCTACGCGGGCACCGCCACTTCCAAGGCGGTCGCCGTGGACGCCGTAGATACCGCCTTTCCCCGATTCGGCGGAACGATGGTCGGCCTGTTGATCTGTATTTCCGCGCTCGGCGCGGTAAATGGATTGATCTTTACCGGCGCCAGAATCTCATACGCGGTCGGAAAGGAACACCCCGTGTTCCGGCCGTTGGGTCGTTGGAATGAAACGACGCAGACCCCGATTCGGGCGCTACTGCTCCAAGGGCTACTGACGATCATCCTTATTCTGGGGTTAGGAGATTTCATCAACGCCATTATCTATACCTCGTCGGTAGTCTACTCCTTCTACATCGCGACGAGCATCGCCGTCATCGTCCTGCGGTTCAAGGCGCCGTCGCTTCCCCGGCCTTACCGTACTCCCGGCTATCCGGTCACGATACTGCTCTTCGCCGTTGTTTGCCTTTTCATGCTATACAGCGCCGTGACCTACAAACCGGATATCGCCGTGGCGGCCCTCGGAATCGCTCTTCTCGGGTTGGTGGTGTACGTCTGCCAGACTTACTGGTCGAAGAAATAAAGGCCCCCAGCCCTACCCGTTGGGAGGAAGCGGGACCTCGCAACGAGCGAATGCGGCCCCCCTTCGCCGTCGCGAAACGCATCGCGCGGTTGATAAGCGCGAACGCCTTGTAGGCACACGAAACTTTCTTTCCCCCTATTAGGGCAGTGGCACAACCGGAGTGTCGAATCTATCCTATTATTTCTTCAATTACCTTTCGCCTCTTGCCGTAGCGAAGAAGCAAGACTTATTCGTCAAATTATTGAGAAAATGAAAGAACGACGGGACGTTTTCTATTCCGGAACGGTACAGGGGGTGGGATTTCGCTTCGCCACCCTCAGAGCGGCGAAAGGGTCTTCCGTTACCGGTTTCGTTAGGAATGAACCGGATGGGCGGGTCCGCGTAGTAGTAGAAGGGAACTCCGACGAAATCGACGGTTTTCTCCTCACTCTCGAGCGAGAGATGGCGAATTTCGTTCGCGACGTAAAATGTGATCGGCTCCCGGCAACAGGTCAGTTCAAGTCGTTTGACATCCGATACTGAAGAAAATACCAGATGAACAGTCTCTTTCTTGTTGGCGCATTCATGACTTGGTTCCGGCCTCTTTCGGTACTTGCCGCCGGATTGGGGGCGGTCGTGATCCTATTGGTCGCACTGGCGTTGCTGCTGAAGCTCGTCTTTCCCAAGGTCGCGGCCATCGCCAGGGCTACGGCCAAGGAAGCAATGTCGCAGCCGTTGTTCTTCATCATCATGCTTTTCGGCGCGGCCGCGCTGATCATCTTCCCGTTCATTCCTTACAACACCTTCGGGGAAGACGTGAAGATGCTCAAGGACTCGGGATTAACGTTGATCATTCTTCTTTCCTTGGTGTTGGCGCTTTGGACCGCCAGCGTCTCGGTTTCGGAAGAGATCGAAGGTCGCACGGCGCTAACGCTCTTGAGCAAGCCGGTCGGCCGGCGGCAGTTCATCTTCGGCAAGTTACTGGGAATCGTCCTTCCGGTCGCGATTCTGTTTCTCGTTCTGGGAACGATATTCCTTGGAACGATTTCGTACAAGGTGGTTTACGACGCGCGAGAGACATCCAACCCGGAACCGACCAGTGCCCAGTGCCAATACGAGATGCTCATGACGGTGCCGGGGTTGGTACTGGCCTTCCTGGAGGTCGTCGTTTTGGTCTCCATCAGCGTGGCGATCTCCACCCGTCTGCCCATGTTGCCGAACCTCATCATTTGCTTCGCGATCTACGCACTGGGGCACCTGATACCGCTATTAGTGGAATCCTCCGTGGGTCAGTTCGAATTGGTGCGGTTCTTCGGGCTTCTATTGACGGCCGTTCTCCCCGTCCTGGACCACTTCAACGTTTCCGCGTCGGTCGCGACCGGACAAGTCGTCCCGTGGTCCTACGTTGGTTGGGCCGCCGTTTACGCCGGGCTGCTGACCACCGCCGCCGTTCTGTTGTCCCTCCTGCTTTTCGAGGACCGCGATTTGGCGTAATTGCCGGATCGTGATCCGGTCTGCGCTTGAAGATAACCGTTACGTTTGGCGCATCCACCCGTTGTAAAGGTCTCCGATCGGTCAGTCGTTCACCGCCCGGATAAGAACCCTAACACGGGCTATTGGGTGTACCATACCTTGCCGCGGCGAGGGGAAGGGGTTGGATGGGTGTA
Organism: uncultured Planctomycetaceae bacterium; assembly: GCA_964520785.1. GTDB lineage: Bacteria > Planctomycetota > Planctomycetia > Pirellulales > Thermoguttaceae > CAZFQG01. The sequence continues at coordinate 39,214 of CAZFQG010000031.1, forward strand.
CGTTCCGTGGGAGGAAGTTCCGTGGATCGCCTGGCGATGTTCCGCGGAGGGTGTGCGCGGATTACGGCCTTCGACGTCGTCCGCGTCGCGACGGTCTCGCCCGTTGAATTCGTTCGTCCGTGTCGTCCTGATCGCGGCCTGACCGCCCCGGGCGCGGTGGATAAGCGGCGAAACAGGGCGAAACGGGCAATTCGCCGGAAATCATCGTTACGCCGAGGGTCGAACCGCCCGGTGGGGCGCGGATTTTGGGTTTGGGGGAAAAAATTTCCGGGAGCCCCGCCGGCGCGCAATTTCTTTCCTCGGAACGACTTAAACACTCCGCCGCCTTCCCCGAGCCGTGAATTCGGGGCCGGGCGGTGGAAAAAACCGCGTGGAATGTTTGACATGGTTCGCGGATTTTGGTAAGTTCACGTCTATCGTGGTTGAGAGGAGTTATTTTGGGAACTGAGATTCGCCACATCTGAATTGACTAGAGACGGTAAGAAGCAGAAACAAAGGGTGCGACCACTCGCGGCCGACGCTCTTCTGGATAGAGACATTTGTTAGGCGTACCGCGCGTTTGTCAACTACCTGACAACTGGGCGGCCGCCCGTCTACTATATTCGACAAGTTATCCGCAACCTTGACAACACTTGCGCCGGTGGGCCGCTCGTAGCAGGCTCGAATCCGACTGGTGGCACGTCCCAGAGCCTCCGGCGATGGGCGTGGTGAGCGGAAGGAAACCGTCATTCACCGCCCCCCGCCACAACGGGTGCGGCAGTTATTTGTTTCACGGTCCTAATGAACCTTGCGCCGGTAGGCCGCTCGTAGCAGGCTCGAATCCGGGGTGAGGGGAAGAGGCTGTAGGGGAGTACGCTCGATGGGAGTCAATTCCATGGACCCGCAGGCGTTGTTCCGCGCATGGTGTGCGCGGACCACGGCCTACGACGTCGTCCGCGTCGCGGCGGCGGTCGTATTACTCACGGCGGCCGGACTCAAGGCCCACCAAGCGGCGACCTCGCCGGTCTTGGGTGACGGATTCCTCGATTCGCGCTGGGTCCTCATCGCCACCGTCGAGTTCGAGATATTCTTCGGGATCTGGTTGCTGTCGAATATCCTGCCGGTCTGGACACGTCGAGCGGCGATTGCGCTATTTACGCTCTTTGCCGCCGTTTCCCTGTACAAAGCGCTCACCGGCCACGCGTCGTGCGGATGTTTTGGGCGGGTGGAGGTGAATCCGTGGTGGACTTCTGGGTTCGACGGTGTTGTACTATTGGCGCTGTTGCGGTGTTTCCCTAAAAGGCAATCGTGCGGATTGTCTCTTCCGAGGGTGCTAACC
>CAZFQG010000032.1:0-2463 GCA_964520785.1 uncultured Planctomycetaceae bacterium
CGCCGCGGGGCAGCTTCCCGCGTTGAGCGTCAACTGGGGCCCGTGGGCCGGCGGCGGAATGGCCGGCCGCGCCGCGGACGCCGCCCGGTTCGAGGCCCGGGGCCTTGGATTGATCGGCGAAGATCAGGGATTCTCCGCGCTGGAACGACTGCTGCGGCGCGGCGCGCGCAGCGCCATGGTCGCTCCGATCGACTGGCCGACGTTCCTCAAGCCCTTCAGCTCGGGGCGCCGCCCGCCGATGCTCGCCGACTGGGCCCAAGTCGCCGACGTGGCGAAGAAGGCGGACCGCAAGCAGGTCGCCCTCTTGGCCCGGCTCAAGGCGGCCTCCGGCGAGAAGCGGATCGAAATCCTGGCGAAATACATCCAGGCCCGGGTGGCGAAAACGGTCGGTACCGACGCCACGTCGCTGGAGATTCAGGAACCGCTCCGCGACATGGGGCTCGATTCGCTGATGGCGATCGAACTGAAGAACGATATCGAGTCGGGGTTGGGGATCGAGGTTCCCCTGGAGGGATTCGACGAGGAACTCACGATCCGCGGTCTCGCCGAAAAGACGGCCTCGGTTCTCGACGACGCCCTAAAAGGGGTAGAGACGGTCGCGTCCGACGAAACAAATGAAGAAGAGTTGGCGGAAGAGGCTCAGGAACAGGTACCCTCGGTGGCGAAGAAGGTGTCGCCGGAGGGGGAGCTGCACGTTCCGGAAGAGAATTACCGATTCGACAAGTCGCCCGAGTACAGACAACTCAAGCAGACCCTGGGGCACTTCGATTTGTTGGGAATCCCCAATCCGTTCTTCATGCCGCACGAGGGACTGACGACGTCGACGGCGATGATCGGCGGGAAGGAAATGATCAGCTTCTCCACCTTCAACTACGTCGGCATGGCCGGTGACCCGGCGGTCGTGAAGGAGGCGAAGGAGGCCATGGAACGCTACGGGACGAGCGTTTCCGCCAGCCGTCTCGTATCCGGCGAGAAGCCGATCCACCGCGAGCTGGAACGGGCCATCGCCGAGTTCTGCGGACAGGAAGACAGCATCGTCTTCGTCGGCGGTCATTCGACGAACGAATCGACCATCGGCCACCTCTTCAAGCCGGGCGACCTGATTTTGCATGACGAGTTGTCCCACAACAGCATCATCCAAGGCTGCATCCTCTCCGGAGCCCAGCGCCGCGGGTTCCCCCACAACGATTGGCAAGCGGCCGAGCGGATGCTCCGGCAGATGCGGGGCAACTACAAGCGGGTCCTCGTCGTCATCGAGGGGGTCTACAGCATGGACGGCGACTACCCCGACCTGCCGGAGTTCATCCGGATCAAGAACCGCTACAAAACGTTCTTGATGATCGACGAGGCCCATTCGCTGGGAACGATGGGCGCCACGGGGCGCGGCATCACGGAGCACTTCGGCGTCGACCCGAAGGAGGTCGACATCCTGATGGGAACGCTCAGCAAGACGCTCGGGAGTTGCGGCGGCTATATCGCCGGCGGGAAGGAGATGGTCCAGTACCTGAAGTACACCGCGCCGGGATTCGTCTTCAGCGTCGGAATGCCCCCCGCCAACGCCGGCGCCGCGCTGGCCGCGTTGCGCCTGTTGCAGGAGGAGCCGGACCGTGTGACGCAAGTCCGAGAGCGGGCCGCGCTGTTCTTGAAACTCGCCAAGGAAGCCGGACTGGATACCGGCTACAGCAAGGATACGGCGGTCGTCCCGGTGATCACGGGCAACTCGCTGCACGCGCTGTTGCTTTCGCACCAACTGTTCCGGCGCGGCATCAACGTCCACCCGATCCTCCACCCGGCCGTCGAGGAGAAGAAGGCCCGCCTCCGCTTCTTCATCACGAGCATGCACACCGAAGACCAGATCCGCCGGACGGTGGAGTCCTGCAAGGAAGAATACGCACGGATTCGCAACCCGTGAAGCGGTCACCGCCAAGCAGGTGCGCCTGGAGGAAACTCAAAACGCGCATCGCCTCCTTCGAATCCGTGGAACAGAAGCACTGCTTGTCCTCCCGCGACATCGTCGCGGACCAATTCGTGGAACCGGCCCCGGTGAGAACCACCCGCCGGCAAATTCGCCTCCGGCTCGGACACCGCCGTTTGCACCCGTCTTCAGGGGATACTACAATGGATATCCACTCCCCCGAATCGCGGAAACCGGCGCGAAATTTCACTCTGAACCATTCACACCCATGGAGCCGCCCCTGATGTCCTCGCAACAAGTAGTATACCGCATTATAGGTATGTTAATCCCCCTTTTACTTACTATCCCGCTATTCGCCGATCCCCCCGTCCCCTACGGCATCGCCGATTGGGATTTCCTGAAATACGGCAACCACCGCGCGGTCGTTCAGGTGGACGCCGCGGCCGAGGCCGTTTGGGCTCGCGTTTCCTGGCGGCGGCGGGATGCGGATCCTCACAAGAAGGACGTTGTCGTCGTGGAATTGGCGACCGGGAAAGAGGTCGCCAATC